>DFNY01000107.1:4840-7815 GCA_002376595.1 Jonesiaceae bacterium UBA3555
CTAAACGCGTTACTCACCACCTGAATGCATTTCTCAGTGAGCAGCCAGCCAGAAAAGACTGAACTTCAAACTCAAGCCGAACCTCAACCCGAGCCTCAAATCCTAGCTAGCAACCCCTCACATGCCGACAGGCAGGTAGTTGGCTACTGGGAACTTGTCGGTGGATACGTACCCTGGTTCGGCTGCCAACAGTGCTGGGATCCGGTTCACCAAGGTGGAGCAAGTGAGTCGCACGGTGTCTGGCTGGTCGACCTTGATGGTTACGGTTGGTTCACCCTCGAAGGTCCATTCGTTGCGGTCGAACTCATCCGGTGCGTACACCTTTCCGATGCACTGGGTCTCAAGCGTTACGCCTTCGGCGGTTTCTGTGATCACCACAGCTGACATTCCAGTGGCTTCACCTGCTGCAATGGTCATGCCTAGGGTGCTGGATTCGAGGTCTTCGGTGTGTGTCATCGGGATACACTTTTGGACTTGCGAAACCGGTGTTAGCCCGAGTTTGGAGCAAAGCCATCCGTTTTNNGTTCCACATGTAGCTTGGTTCGACTTCGCCGGATTCGATCTTCTGAGCGATCTCATCTGAACCGAGATCATTGAACTGTCCAACTTCGCTTTCAAATTCCGCCAAGCTGAGGCCTGCGCCGTGTCCCTTTGCCAGTGCGATTCCGTAGTCTTCCACGTTGTAGCTGGAGGTGCCCTTGATCCGCTTGATGGTGTGCATCGAACCGGCCAGCGTGGAAACGAGGACGCCCCAGTACATGTCTGGGTATCCAGATCCGGTGAGGGTGCAGCCATTTTCTTTGGCTAGTGCGTCAAGTTCGGCTACTAGTTTTGGCGACGAGTTCCACGGGTAGATCGCTTCTTCTGCGGTACTAATGGCGTTGACTCCGGTACGAGCGCAGATGGTGAAGATGTCGTTGATATCGGCAACGGTACTGAGTGTGGTTACTACACACACGTCAGGCTTGTGAGCTACGAGGAAGTCTTCAACTGTTGCGGCGTCTTGGATGAGAACACCAGTTGGTTCGCCACCGATCACTTCGGCGATGTCTTTGCCAATCACAGCTGGATTTACATCGAAAGCTCCAACGATTTCGATGCCTTTTTCGAGCATGAATCGCATGGTGTACACGCTCATCTTGCCGCAACCGAACTGAATGGCTTGAATCTTTTGGACTGCCATTTCTCACTCCTCAATATGTTTTGCCATACTAGGCGCCAGGCTTTCGGCCGTTTTCGGCCAACTTCGAAGGTCGAATTGCCGCGCTTTTTACGGCGTGACCTCCATCACTTTCAGACTATCGAGCGGTTGTGTACGCAGCCTAGGGTCTAGGTCCCAGCACCTTTTCGAAGGCGAGCGAACGTGCTGACGGTCTGTCTCGTCGGGAAGGTTTTGGTGCCAGATTGTGCCAAATGTCTGCCGCACCGAGCTCTGCTGCGAAGGCACTTCGTAGCAGAGCGATTGCTAACTCTGGGCGGGAGCAAGTCAAGAAACTCGACTCAAAAATGCAACGCGGTGGTGAGTGACGCATTTTTCCTTCGAGTGACGCACCTAAGGTGGGTCACTCGTGGGGAGAACGCATCGCTCGGACCCAACGGGAAGCAGTCCCAANNAACGGGAAGCAGACCCAACGAGGAGCAGCCCCAACAGGAGCACTCCCAACGGGAAGCTCCTCAAAAAGTGAAACACCCTCAAATAAAGTGAAACGCCCCCAGAAAGCTAAACCCCAATAGTAGAGCCCCAACCTTAAGCATTTCCAAGCCCGCAACTCCCCCGGTGATATTCTTTTCGCACTCACAGGTTCACTGATTTCCGCTGGTGCGCGCCGTCTGGCTGCGCCGTTCAGGTCGGTGGTCGTTGCAGAGAGGTAGGACCTTGGTGGTTGAGGCTGGCGCATCAGAGAAGATGAATATTCGTCAGGTGGCGGCGGTTGCCGGTGTTTCGCATATGACGGTGTCGCGCGTGCTCAACAACCACCCCAACATTAAGGAATCCACTCGTCGTAAGGTGCTCGATGTTATTGAGCAGCTCAATTATCGGCCGAATTTGGCGGCTNNCGCGTTGGCTACTCAGCGCACGCAGCGGTTTGGGGTGTTGATTGAGGATTCGCACGAGTATGGGCCGTTGCAGACGTTGCGGTCTTTTGAGGATGCGGCCCGTGAGAGTGGCTATTCGGTGACTACCGCTCCTTTGGGTGGCTCGAGTATGAGCCCTTTGGATGCGGTGGATCATTTGGTGGCACAGGGCGTGGACGGGATCTGTGTGTTGGCGCCGAGGTCTTCGTCTTTGACTGCGTTGCGGAAAGCTCAGTTTAGTGCGCCTGTGCTGATGATCAAGGCAAGTTCTGACCCCACTTTTTTGACTGTTTCTGCTGATCAGCAGATGGGTGCGGAGTTAGCGGTCGATCATTTGGCGCAGCTTGGGCACAAGGATATTTTGCATGTGGCTGGCCCGTTGGATTGGTTGGATGCGCGGACTCGTGAGCGGGCTTTTGCGGCTCGGGTGAAGCAGTGGGGGCTGGTGGAACGCCCTATTGTGGTGGGCGATTGGAGTGCGGACTTTTCGTATGACTTTGTCATGAGTATGCGTCGGGCTCCCGAGTACACGGCTATTTTTGCTGCGAATGATTCGTTGGCTTTGGGTTTGTTGCATGGTTTTCATGATCGTGGGTTTTCTGTTCCGCACGATATTTCTGTGGTTGGTTTTGATGACATGGCTGGGGCTGCTCATTTCATTCCTCCGTTGACTACGGTGCGCCAGGATTTTGGTGCGGTTGCTAGGAAAGCTGTGGATGTTTTGAAGGCTGCTGCTGAGGGGTCCGATATTCCGCAGCGCTCCAAGATCGGTGTTGAGCTGGTGGTTCGTGGGTCCACGTCGGTTCCGCGTGATTCGGTTGGTTCGTTTTCTGGTTCTGAGACCGGTGGAGTTGTGCCGGCGCCTTCGGTGCGGGAGTAGATCGTGGCTGTTCCGTTGA
>DFNY01000107.1:7859-8695 GCA_002376595.1 Jonesiaceae bacterium UBA3555
GTTGGATAGCGTCGATATTGATCTGTATCCGGGCGAGATTCACGCCATCATGGGTCAGAATGGCGCGGGTAAGTCCACCATTGTGAAGGTTCTTAATGGCGTGGTTGCGCCGTCTGGTGGTCAGGTTTTTCTTTCCGACGAGCCAGTAGTTTTCCGTTCGCCTGCGGACGCGCTGGAGGCTGGTATTGCGGTGGTGTTTCAGGACATCCATCTTGGGCCGACTTTGAATGTTGCTGAGAATGTCATGTTGGGCCGTGAGGTCCGCGGTCGTTTTNNCAAGACGTATGCGGCGGCTGCTGCGCAGTTGGCTGAGTTGGGCCTTGAGGATTTGGATCTGAGTGCGAAGTTGAGTTCTTTGCCTCCTCCGGTTCAACAGTTGGTTGCGATTGCGCGCGCTATGGTTGCCCGTCCTCGGGTGTTGTTGCTGGATGAGCCCACGTCGAGTTTGGAACCCGCCGATGTGAAGAAACTGTTTTCGGTGGTGTTGCGTCTTCGTGATGCGGGTGTAGCCATCTTGTTTATCTCGCATTTCTTGGAGCAGGTTTTCGCTATTTCGGACCGGATGACGGTGTTGCGTGATGGCCGCAAGACTGGCGAGTTTTTGGCTCGTGAGGTGGACCGCGCAGAGTTGATCTCGCACATGTTGGGCAAGGATATTGAGTCGTTGAAGTTGCTTGGAGCTGAGCGTCGGGCGCATCAGCATGATCCTGAAGGCGCGCTGGTGTATGAGGCTCAGCAGCTGGGCCTTGACGGTGTTTTTGATGCCACCGATTTGCGTATTCATGCTGGTGAGATTGTTGGTTTTGCCGGTTTGCGAGGTTCGGGCCGTAGTGAGC
>DFNY01000107.1:8702-9163 GCA_002376595.1 Jonesiaceae bacterium UBA3555
TTGTTGGCTGGCGTGTGGCGTCATGACGTGGGTGTTGTGTTGTTGGATGGCAAGTCTTTGCGTCTGACTGGCCCGAGTGCTGGTTTGCGGTCGCGTATTGCGTTGTCGTCTGAGCAGCGGATGGATGACGGGATCATTGCTGACCTTGTNNGACAACATCATTTTGGCGTTGCAGGCGTTGCGTGGTTGGGCTCATCCGATTTCTAGGGCTGAGGCTGACAGCGTTGTTGAACGCTATTTGGAGCTGTTTGGGTTGGATGATTCTGATGCGTCGCAGTTGGCTGGCACGCTATCTGGTGGTTCGCAGCAGAAGGTTTTGCTGGCGCGTTGGCTTGCTACGCAGCCACGGATTTTGATTCTCGACGAGCCCACTCGTGGCATTGATATCGGTGCGAAGGTGGAGATTCAGCGTCGTATCGCAGCGTTGGCTGATGAGGGTATGGCGGTAGTGTTTATTTCTG
>DFNY01000107.1:9226-10475 GCA_002376595.1 Jonesiaceae bacterium UBA3555
AAAATCTTTTGGAACATTCTTGTCACATGGCCAGTGGCGGGTCTGTTGAATTTGCTTGGTTTCCGCATGATTCCGCCAATTGTTACAACATTCTTCGCTGGGAAAATTCCGTTCTAGCCGTTGCGTCCGGAAAAATGTTCCCGGTAACATCGAGGTGTTGTGAAGGATCGGGCCGGGCATTGACGCCCACCGGAAACCGCATGTAGTTCCACACCAATCCCCATGTATGGCTTTCTCGAGGAGGAGAAAATGTCAGTACGCACCACCGTCCGCAAGTACCTAGCACTAGCAGCAGTAGGCACCCTCGCACTCAGCTTGGCTGCTTGCGGTTCAGACGACAAAGCAGCAACCGGTGAAGGTGGCGACCTCATCAAGGTTGGCTTCGTAGCAGTCGGTCCTGAAGGCGCCTGGCGTCAAGCAAACGAAACCAACATCCAGGAGACATTCACCAAGGACGCCGGTTTCGACCTCAAGTACGCGCCAGCGACCAACCTTGACCAGAAATCACAAATCGACGCATTCACTTCCTTCGTCGATGAAGGCGTAGACGCCATCCTGCTCTCAGCAACCGAAGGTTCCGGTTGGGAAGACTCCCTCAAGCGAGCACAGGAAGCAGAAATCCCAGTCATCCTCATCGACCGCGGAATTGAGCCAAACAACACCGACCTCTACGTCACACGTATTGCACCAGACAACATCGCGGTATCCACCNNGACTTTGTACTCGAAGGCCCAGCCGGAGTATCCGTAGTCAACGAACGTAACCAAGGCTGGGACGCAGTCATCGGGGCTGAATCAAAGTTTGTGAAGCTCGGCGCACAAACCGCAAACTGGTCCACCGAAGAAGCCAAGAGCGTCTTCGAAACCGTACTGAAGTCCAACAACAACAACGTACAAATCGTCTTCGCGCAGAACGACGAAATGGGTCTCGGTGCTGCTCAAGCAGTCGAAGAAGCTGGACTAACCCCAGGGGTAGACGTAAAGATCGCCACCATCGACGGCACCAAGAACGCACTCCAAGCACTCGCAGACGGCCAACTCAGCTTCGTGGCAGAGTACAACCCACTGTTCGGTGACGTTGCAGCAGACGTAGTGAAAAAGACCATTGCCGGAGAAAAAGTCGAGTCCTACATCATTGCCAAGAGCTTGACGTTCGACTCCCCAGAAGCGGCCAAGGAAGCACTTCCAAACCGTAAGTTCTAGTTCCTCTCGCATCTTGTTAGCGGGGCCGCGCCACATGCGGCCCCGCC
>DFNY01000107.1:10533-11051 GCA_002376595.1 Jonesiaceae bacterium UBA3555
GCGTCAAGGCACTCGATGGCGTGAACTTCCGGCTATTCCCCGGAGAAGTACACACGCTCATGGGGGAAAACGGAGCCGGCAAGTCCACCCTCATCAAAGCCCTCACCGGCGTGTACCGGATTGACGCCGGAAGCGTCACCATGGGCACCACAGAACTCAAACTCAACGGCACCGCAGACGCCCAAAATGCTGGCATCTCCACCGTGTATCAAGAGGTAAACCTCTGCACCAACCTCACCATCGGTGAGAACGTCATGCTCGGCCACGAAGTGCGAGGCCCCCTCGGCATCAACTGGACTGCCACCCACAAAGCAGCCACCCACAACCTCAAGAAACTTGGCTTAGGACACCTCAACCCGCGAGCGCCACTCGCTTCACTTTCCATAGCGATTCAGCAACTCGTAGCCATCAGCCGATCCATGGTGACCGACACCAAAGTCCTTATCCTCGATGAACCAACATCCAGCTTGGACTCCGTAGAGGTAGAACAACTTTTCGGCGTCATCCGAGCACTGCGC
>DFNY01000107.1:11117-13701 GCA_002376595.1 Jonesiaceae bacterium UBA3555
TACTCATGACACAGCGCCCATCTACAGTGCCCAAGGCATCGGAAAACGCGGCACACTAGCACCCACAGACATCTCACTTAACGCCGGAGAAGTCGTTGGGTTTGCTGGACTACTCGGCTCAGGACGCACCGAACTAGCTCGACTCATCTACGGCGCAGACAAGCCCGAAGCTGGCACAGTGAGCCTCCGTGGAAACACCACCGACGTACACAGTCCGGCAGCCGCACTCAAACACAAGATCGCCTTCTCCAGCGAGAATCGCCGCGACGAAGGAATCATCCGCGACCTCAGCGTGCGGGAAAACCTCATCCTCGCAGTGCAAGCCCGCCGAGGCTGGGCAAAACCGTTACGCAAAAACGAAACCGACACCATCGTCGAAAAATATATGCACGAACTAAACGTGCGCCCCAACGATCCAGACCGCCCAATCAAGAACCTGTCAGGTGGAAACCAGCAGAAAGTGCTGCTCGGGCGGTGGCTCGCCACCAAACCAGACGTGCTCGTGCTGGACGAACCCACCCGCGGAATCGACGTGGGCGCGAAAGCTGAAATCCAAGAGCGCGTCCTCGAACTCGCTAACGACGGCGTCTCCGTGGTGTTCATATCCTCAGAGCTTGAAGAAGTAGTCCGGCTCAGCGACCGCATAGTAGTGATGAAAGACCACCAGAAAATAGCTGAACTCACCAACGGGCCAGACATCACCCCCGAATCCATCATTGCCGTCATCGCCAACGACACCAGCACCACCCCGGCCCACCCCACCGAGGCGCTAGCCGAGGAGACCACCGAACATGAATAGAAAACCAAACCCACTCATAGCGCTGCTCCACAAGCAGTACTTTTGGGGCATCATCGCGATCNNACCTCAACGTCACCGTCAACCAAACCAACGGCAACCTCGTAGGAAACGTCATAGACATCCTCCGCGCATCCGCACCGGTGATGATGATCGCCATAGGAATGTGCCTGGTCGTAGCCACCAAAGGTATCGACCTGTCCGTAGGTTCAGTCATGGTGGTAGCCGGTGCGGTATCCATGGAACTGCTCCATGACATGCCAAACACCGCAGGCTCCGCCTTCCTGGCACTGCTGCTAGCGCTGGGAATCGCCACCGTCCTTGGCCTATTCAACGGCTTCCTCGTGTCAGTCGTAGGACTACAGCCCTTCATCTCCACACTCGTGATGATGCTCGCAGGACGCGGAATAGCCAAAGTCATCACAGGCGGCCAAAACACCGCCTCCGTGAATGGCACCTTCCGCTGGTTCGCCAACGGCTACGTCCTCGGCTTCCCCGTAATTTTCATACTCGCAGTACTCATCACCATCGCAGTGGGACTACTCGTGCGACGCAGCGCGCTTGGACTCATGATCGAAGCAATCGGTATGGACCCCAAAGCTGCCAGACTCGCCGGAGTCAACCGACGCGGACTACAACTCATGGTCTATTCGCTCTCCGGACTACTAGCCGGAATCGCCGGTGTATTCGCCACTGCGTCCGTCATGACCGTAGACGTGTCCCGCACCGGAAACCAGATGGAACTCGACGCAATCCTGGCAGTAGTCATCGGTGGCACCTCACTAGCCGGCGGAAAATTCAACCTCACCGGCGCATTCGTAGGCTCGCTGCTCATAGCTACCCTCGACAAAACCGTGGTGTTCCTAGGAGTGTCGTCTTCTGCCACCCCAGCGTTCAAAGCAATCGTGATCGTAGTGATCTGCCTCCTGCAATCCGAGCGGATCCGAAACGCATTCAAGAACCGCAAAAACACGCCAACACCAGCGCCCGAAACACAGAAAGACTTGGTGGCAGCATGAGCTCAACACTTCAGCCCACAGCGCCCCGAAACAGTAAGCAGGGCCTGGAATCACACACCACAAACGGCATCAACGCCCTGTGGAATCGCACTCTTGGCTGGTTCAAAGTGCGCATGGACCTGCTGCCCACACTAGCCGCAGTCCTGATCTTCATAGCGATGGTTATTTACGGTGAGGTCACCTACGGCCGCATCCTACAAATGAACACCATCTCAAACCTATTGATCAACAACGCACCACTGATCATCTTGGCTACCGGCATGACATTCGTGATCATCACCGGAGGAATCGACCTCTCTGTGGGATCAGTCATCGCATTCTCCTCCGTGAGTGGCGTCATGCTGATTAACGCGGGCGTCAACGAGTGGATCGCCATCATCATCATGGTGCTCATCGGCTCCGGCATCGGAACCATCTCAGGGGTGCTGGTCCAGTACTTTAACGTCCAGCCCTTCATAGCCACCCTGGCCATGATGTTCCTGGCCAGAGGCCTCGCATCGATGCTCAGCACCGTACCGGAACGCCTACCCGACGAATCTGCAGTCCGCAGCCTAGCCACCCCAATCAAACTCATCGACGGCCCCAAGGTAAACGACCTAGTCATCAGCCCAGGCGTGATCATCGCGATCATCGTAGTTTTGGGAGCGTTCTTCATCCTGCACCGCACCCGAATGGGCCGAACCGTATACGCCATCGGTGGCTCCGAGCAATCCGCCCAGCTCATGGGCCTGCCCGTACACGCCACTAAAATGTGGGTCTACATCATCTC
>DFNY01000107.1:13710-14181 GCA_002376595.1 Jonesiaceae bacterium UBA3555
ACATCACTGGGCTCGGCTGGGAACTGGACGCTATTGCCGCAACAGTGATTGGCGGAACCCTCCTCACCGGAGGAGTCGGATTCGTGTTCGGTTCAGTTATTGGCGCACTGGTGCTTGGCCTCATGATTGTGCTGATCACCCGCGATGGAACCGTTCCACCAGAAGCGACCACCATCATTACCGGAGGAATCCTGCTCGCCTTCGTCCTCCTGCAACGACTAGTCAACGCCAAACGTCGAAGCGGGTAGGGGCTCTGCGGCAGGTGAGTGGAGGCTCTGCTGCAAGCGGGTAGGGGTTCTGCGGCAGACGAGTGGCGCATCTGCTGCAAGCGGGTAGCGCATTTGCTGCAAGCTACCCAGCCTGCGAAAGCACACGTTGCGAGCAGCCCGCCTGCGGAGGCGCGTGGAACAGAACCATCAGCCAGCGAGTGGCACACCTTTTGCGCGAAAGGTGTGCCACTCCCCCATTCGC
>DFNY01000107.1:14313-14562 GCA_002376595.1 Jonesiaceae bacterium UBA3555
TTGGGTCTATTTCTCATGAGTTCCGGCCACGCCTGTCCGCTCTATTTCCCGACGAGCCCTCTCGTTCCGCGGTCGAGTCCAGCACCATCATCTCGGCTAACAAGGGCGGCAAAGCCAGAGTCTCAGCCATTTGCTGGAGTTAGGTTTCAGCTCGGGCATATTGGTTCCAGGTGCAGGTTCTGCAGTGTTTCCGATCGAGCAGGTCTCTCGCACGGGAGCCGTTTCCAGTGAGAAATGCATTGGGGTGGT
>DFNY01000074.1:0-1915 GCA_002376595.1 Jonesiaceae bacterium UBA3555
CAACTGGTGGATTCCACAACTGTTTTGCAAGAAGGCGACATTCTGCATGTGCTGGTGCTCGCTGCAGATATTTCTACAGTGGAACGTACCCTCACCCACGAACCAAACGTGGAGCAAGAATCATGAAGGTTGTAGTTGCTGGAGCAGGTTCGGTTGGCCGCTCCATTGCGCGCGAGTTGCTCGCCAACGACCACGAGGTAACACTCATAGACCGTCAGCCAAGTGCCATGCGTATGGCACAAGTCCCAGAGGCTGAATGGCTGCTTGCGGATGCGTGTGAACTGTCCACTTTGGATCAAGCTGAAGTTGGTACGTGCGATGTGATCGTTGCTGCAACTGGCGACGACAAGGCGAATCTCGTAATTTCGTTGCTATCCAAAACCGAGTACGGTGTTCCACGTGTCGTTGCCCGTGTAAACAACCCAAAGAATGAGTGGATGTTTGATGAGGCGTGGGGCGTGGACGTTGCGGTGTCCACTCCTCGCATCATGACCGCAATGGTTGAAGAGGCCGTAGCGGTCGGTGACTTGGTGAAGATCTTCACCTTCCACCAGTCTGGCGCCGACATTCTGGAGTTCACAATTCCGCCGGAGTCACACCTGACTNNACTATTTCAGAGGTGGTATGGCCGGCAGATACCGTTTTGGCGGCCATTGTGCGAGGGTCTCAACCTCTTGCGCCACAAAACGATGACACTCTCGAAGTGGGCGATGAATTGCTCTTTGTTACCGGAAGTGAAGTTACTCTTGAGGATCTTCAGCGAGTGCTGGTTGGCGAATAATCAGCCACGAGATCCACAGTACCAACGCAAATAGCGGTACTCCCATCATGAGGCGAGCGGCGCCTAGCGCAGCTACGGCGCCCTCCCCCATGAGGAAGAGCGGTAATTGGACTACGAGCCGAGCCGCGAACATTGCCACCCAANNCCCAAATCCAGGTAACGGTGTTGTAGGCGCGCATGAGTAGAGGATTCTTCCGCCACTTCATGGGGAATAGCGCCTGTACCGTACCCGGTTTCTCGGTAGGTTCCTCAGTTGATTCAGTAAGGACCGCTGCTTCGGATTCCGCGTGTACGGACTCTTCTTTGGCGCTATCGGTCGAGCCAAGTGAGCTTTTCAGAAGCTCAACCATGACACCTACTGCAGGCCATTTCACTAGTACAGAGAGCAAGCAGCCAAGTCCGTACGCTGCATTGACCAGGATTCCCCACAGGTAGAAGTTCTGAGCTTCACCTGTTCGCCAAGCTACGAATAGTCCAATACCCACACCGACGATTCCAGAGAACGCCATGGTGACGGGCGTGCGCGTGGCCAAGCGTGCCACCACCATGATTACGGCCAAACTCAAAGATCCGATGAGCGCAACGGTGAGGTCTTTGGTAACCACAAACAGCACGAGGTACACCAACCCTGGCGCGATAGCCTCAACGATTCCGCGTACGCCACCCACCGACTCAAGCGCATCGAAGTCTGCCGCGGTTAGTGACCGCACACCGGCTGCAGGCTTACTTGGAGTTGCCGAATCAGAATTGGACTTCTGATGGTTTGAGCCTGTTTTAGTGTCGGNNCTGCGATTGTGCATCCTGCGCCTCGCCGGAGCCGCTCGTCTCGTGGGTCACTCGTCAACTCCTGGCTTTGCCTTTAGTTCATATCTCGGGTTGTACATCATTGGTCTTCCGTTGAGCACAGTCACTAGTCCAGATACAGTCATGCGTGCTCCGGGGACCACTCCTGCGATCTTGCGTCGCCCCAGCCAAATCAATGCGATAGCACCACTGCCGTCGTACAGTTCGGCTTCGAGCCGCACTTGCTCAAGTTCAGGGTTGAACACCACTGACCGGATGATTCCGTTGAGCGTTACATGCGACCGGTCAGCAGCACTCTCAATGAGTTCACCTGCACCAAGACGTTGTGCT
>DFNY01000074.1:1976-5925 GCA_002376595.1 Jonesiaceae bacterium UBA3555
GGTCAATGGATCCCTCGGTGGACGCGGGTCACTACCGCGAACCACAACGATGTTTCTGAAAATGTCTTCCAAGTCGGTGGCCGCTTCAGGATCAAATGCCGCGCGTCCTGAGAACACTCCACGTAGGAACCATCGCGGGCCAGCGTGACCAACAAAGCGTGCAGGCTGGACCCCAGCGGAGCCATCTGGCATCTTCACCGGCAACTTGACCAACAGTTCGCGCCCCAAGTTTCCAGGTACATCATCAACGATGCCACCTTGAGACGAAATGGATTGCGCGATTTCCTCGCGGATCTCGTCCCAGATCCCAAGCGTCTTAGGTGCTGCAAATACTTGAATTTGCAGAATTGATCCATTTAACGCAACTGCCACGCCCGTGACGCGCTGGGTCTTTGAGTCAACTTCCATACGCAACTCTAGACCGGGCTTTCCTGGCAGCCAGATTGCCCCTAAATCGAGGCGCTCTCCGTGGCCGTCAACCTCAGAGTCGTCGAAAGGCCCCGTGGCGGCTGGCGTCGATTCTTGAACGGCTTTTGTCTCCTCCGTCTGTCCAGCAGGTGTCTGCTCGGATACAGAATCTTGCTTGCGTCGAAAGAACGCCACTGGGTTACTCCTTTGGATCAGTTGTCGACTCGCGCCGATACACCGCTAAGCCTAACCCTTTTCGTGACCAAATCGTAATACGTTGACACTTTGCATTTGCGGTAGTTCGAATCTGACTGGATTGTCGGTCTCCGAGTCAGTTGTGACTACTTCTTGGGGGCTTCCCAGCCACCTGAGGATCCGAATCCACCCTCACCGCGGTGCGATCCAGGCAAGCTCTGCGCAACATGGAACTTTGCTCGTGCCACCTGCTGGATCACTAGTTGCGCAATCCTATCTCCACGCT
This sequence comes from Jonesiaceae bacterium UBA3555, assembly GCA_002376595.1. Classification (GTDB taxonomy): domain Bacteria; phylum Actinomycetota; class Actinomycetes; order Actinomycetales; family Cellulomonadaceae; genus Timonella. The sequence goes on from DFNY01000074.1 coordinate 2,866, forward strand.
TGAGAACGATGGGAGTTTCGGGATCGCTGTTGTAGAGCGTGACCATGATTTCTCCCCGGTAACCCGCGTCCACGGTGCCTGGAGCGTTCACAATTGTCAGCCCATGCTTTGCGGCCAGCCCTGACCTTGGGTGCACGAATGCGGCATACCCGTTGGCGAGAGCAATTGCGACGCCAGTTTTGACTAGCTGTCGGCTCAAGGGCGCAAGCTCAACGTCTTCAGTGGTTACAAGATCAGCGCCCGCATCACCCGGGTGCGCATATGAAGGCACTGGAACTTCTGGGTCGAGCAGGGTAATAAGCACTTCTGGTTCATCAATGGTCACAAGAGAACACAATAGCGGCCCGCGATGGGATTTTTGCTGTTTTGAGAGCGCGGATTTCACCGTGGCATCCGGATACCAACAAAGCAAAAAGTGCGCACCAAAACTTGGTACGCACTTTTCGCGGCTTGCGGTGATGTGCAAGCCGAAGAATCAAAGACTACAAATCACTCACATTCGGTGCACACTTGCACACCGTTCTTTTCGTAAGCGAGTTGTGATCGGTGGTGCACAAGGAAGCAGACGCCACAAGTGAACTCGTCTGCTTGACGCGGAATTACTCGAACTGCGAGTTCTTCACCGGAAAGGTCAGCGCCAGGAAGTTCATACCCCTCGGCTGCCTCTGTCTCGTCTTCATCTACAACACCAGAGCTCTTGTCTGAACGACGCGCCTTGAGCTCTTCGATAGAGTCCTCGTTGATGTCTTCTTCATTTTTCCGAGGGGCATCGTAGTCAGTTGCCATGTGTGTGTTCACACTCCGTTGCAATCGATATTTTCGGCCCACGGTGCGGGGCGCTCTGCTGAAGAACTACGCATGAGCGCCCGGTTTTATTCCACCGGATTTGCAAATGGTAGCGATGGGATTTTCCAACATATTTTGCCAACATGCACTATCAACACGTAGTGATATAGCGCACTAACGCCCAAAAGGCGCCTACTATCACCGATTACGCTAAAAGTGAACGGTCTCGATTGGAGCGTCAGCGTCTTGTGAGATCAGGATTTCTGTGAGAGATGCCACCATGGGAGCAAAACCGGCAATTGTCATGTTGGTCGATGGATTCTGCTCACGCATTCCAGTGACCAATCCACCCGCTTCGGAAACGATAAGCCCTCCCGCTGCCATGTCCCATGCGGACAATCCACGCTCGAAAAACAAGTCAAGAGAACCATCCGCAACCAAGCACAATTCCACTGCTGCGGCGCCGTTGCGTCTAATGTCGCGTACCCGCGGCAAGACCGCTGTCAACACTTGTGCTTGAAGAAATCTGAGCCTGGGGTCATACCCGAAGCCGGTTCCGGTTAGGCACTTCCCCAATTCGTGTGGTTCATTGACTTTCAATCGCTCGCCGTCACTGAACGCACCTTGCCCGCGTCCAGCACTCCACAACTTCCCATCGGAGATACGGATCACGGCTCCGGCAATCTGTTGCCATTTGTCTGGAGTGGGCGGTCCAGCTACTACCGCCACTGAAACTGCGTACCCAGGTAGCCCGTACAGATAGTTGACTGTCCCATCAATCGGATCCACAACCCAGGTGAGCCCACCTGTCGATTCATGCAATCCGGTTTCTTCGCCCAGAAATGCGTCACCGGGCCGGTACTGAGAGATCAAGGTCCGAATCAGTGCTTCAACATCTCGATCCATCTGCGTGACAACATCGGTGGGGGTGGATTTCGTGTCCAACACCTGAGCCCGCGGAGGCTTGTGGGATACAACAAATTCCCGAGCAGTGTGTGCGATGTGTTCACACAAACGCGTAAGTTCGGTGGTCACAGCATTGTCAGAAGTAAATTCGTCGGTCCTGCGCGTGTGAGTCATAGTTTCATAGTGCCTCATAGTGGCCTCGCACACCGCACTCATTGACGGCACACCGAGGCAATCTCCATCATTTGGCGCGAAAACAAGCGAAAATAAGTCGAACGAGTGGATGGAGTTAGACATGTCGAATCGGTTCGCAGGCGATCTAAAGTTTGTGGGGCTAAGCCAAGACGGTGAGCACCTCATTGTGGTCGCGCCTAGCGGAGATGAATTCCGGCTTAGGGTAACGCCTATGGTGCGCGCTGCGGTCCGGCTGGACCGCTCCGCTATGGAAGCTGCAAAAGCTGACCATGAAGGAACTCTTCCGCCGCGAGAAATTCAAACTCAGATCCGCGCAGGTCGAACCGCCCAAGAAATATCCGACTCAGCTCACGTTCCACTCGAACTCGTACAACGCTATGAGGGCCCAGTTCTTGCTGAACGCGCATACATGGCAGAGCAAGCCCAAAAGACAACTTTGAGTGCTGAGCCGGGTTCACCCACCCTCGGGGAAATCACAATTGATCGGCTCGCGGCTTGAGGCGTGAATACGCTCGACATCATCTGGGATGCTTACAAAACGGCAGGTCACGGTTGGATTGTTTCCGTCACTTTCGATGTAGATTCAGATATTCGAGTAGCACGGTGGACATACAAAGCTTCAACCAAGTCCATTACCGCAATCGATGACGACGCACGATGGCTATCTGAAACTCGAATTGCGGATGAACCGATCCCTCGCAGGCATTTGTCTGCGGTGCGTGGTGAAGTGTTTGATTTTGAGAAGGATTCTGGGGAACCGACACGACCGGATTCTTCGATGGTGGACACCTCTCAGGTCCACACTGAAGCACTGTTGGAACGCCTTAAANNAGCGCGCGTGGGACACGTAAGCACTCTGGCTACCCAATTGGCAGTTCAGCAGTCTCCCCCGTGCAAGCAAACAATGTTGTGGAACTCTCAGGCCGCTCCGGTGATGGCCAAGAAGACACAGATCTAGTGTTCGATGCAGCTTCCCCTGCAAGCACTGTAGGCGACGAAAATGCTCAAGCATCCATTGAGTCCGGACGCCACAGCGCTCCCACCTCAAGTAGCGCGAATTCTGCTCCTGACGGCTCCAATATGATCGCACAAAGCGAGACGGCTGCACGTGCCTCGCGCTCAATAGCAAGCGCTCTCACACCTTCAGAGAGCCACTCAGAAACCATTAATGAG
>DFNY01000074.1:6010-10666 GCA_002376595.1 Jonesiaceae bacterium UBA3555
GTGAAGATATGTCTGCGAAGCAAGCGAATCAGCAAACCAAGAAGCCCCGGGCAAACGGGCGGAACCCCATGCCTACCTGGGACGAAATCATGTTTGGCGCAAAGCCGGAGTAGGTTCCTAAGGTTTTCCCTAGAGCCAAGGCCTCGCCTAAGCCGCAGTGGAATCCCACACGATACTTGGAACCAGAACTTCGGTGGGGGTCAGAGACCCATGCACACCCTTGAGTCGCAGGGCCATTGGACTCATTGAGTCTGAGTCCACCACGGTTGCGTTTCCGGCCATGATGACTACTAAGTCACCAATCCATTGGGTTACGTGTTCGGACACTGGACCAAACAGGCCCATTTCAATGGCTTCGAATCTACGTAATNNTACACATGCGCGCAGCGAGGCTCGCCCCCGAAAGCACGCATTCCTTTGGCCAGCGAATAGTTACGAGCCACATCAGTGCGGGCTGAGAAGTCTACGTTGAGCATTCCGTGATCGGCTGTCAGGACCACAGAAACTCCAGCAGGGAGCTTCTCAATGAATCTTTCAGCCTCTAGATCTAGGGCACTGAGCGCTGCACACCATGACGGTGAACCGACACCGTCAATGTGGCCGACTTTGTCTACTTCGTTCCAATAGACATGAGTGAGGCCCGGCTGTTTTACTTCGTGAAGAGCGCGGTCAAAAGTGGCACGAAGATCCGATGCCACCTTGTATGTTGCACCACGCAGTACTGCCTCTGTCATACCCGAGCCGTCGAATCGCGCAAGGCCAATTGACGTTACCCGTGTTTGTTGGCTGAGGTGTTCAAATAGGACTGGCTCACGTTGAATCGTGCGCGGTTGCGATATCCCATTCCAGGACACAAAGTTTCCTACTGCGCCTGTCTCTGGGTTTAGTGCACTGTAGCCGATCATCCCGGTTCGGCCGGGAACGCTCCCTGTACCTATGACCCCCATTGAAGTTGCAGTGGTACTTGGGAAGGCGGATCGGGCCGCTTCGTTAGTGCCTTGGGCCGCCCATAGAAACGGAGCGTACTGCCGATACTCGCTCAGGTTTGAGTATCCGAGTCCGTCAATGACAATCAGGCACACACTGCTAGCAGAGGCTAGATGCCAGTCCTGTTGCGCGGCCTTAGCCCGGGCGCTACCACCGGCGATGATCTGGTCGTGCACATCGAAGCTCTCGTGCAGGCCGAGTACAGAGGCAATCGCCGGCACTACCGTGCTGAGTGATTTGCCGGTGAATGAAGGAGTGAGGAACCCCAACTTCTCAAGCTGTAAGGTGACGTCCTGGCTAAAGGCTGGATACTCAGGCACGCTGTGTCAGGACCTCTTCCCGGTGGCGGCTGACAGTGCACGCGCGAACGCAACGGCTTCGGAGACGGCGCTGGAACCTTCCGCTTCAGCGCTCACCCGGATCATGATGTCATCGCTGGTGATGGCCCCTGAATATCCGTGATCTGCCTCGCAGTTCGGGTCTGGGCATACTGCTGGTTCCATATCCACGCGAGAGACAGCTCCCCAGCCAATAGCTAGGGAAACTTCTAACGGCAACTGACCAACAACATAATTCTCTGGGGAAGAGAGCATATGGGTGAGAACAACTGATCGAATTGCATCCAGCGCAACTGACTCGGTAGTGGCTGAAGCCCGTGATTCTTCTTCGCCAGAGGTGTTCTCTCCTGAGTGGTCATCCACGTGTGCCAGGATCAATCTGGAGTGTGTCAGAACCAACGCCGTCACATGGCGGCGGACTTCGGCTGTGGCAAAAGTGGTTTCCACGTGGACTAGGTGGCCCACTGGGTCTTCTCCTGCGAGCGCGACATCAAGAACGCTCGATACCAGCGCTGGGTAGTATCCGGAACGCTCGAGCGATTCATACAGAGTTTGGCCGTGTTCAGTCATTTGCACCCATCAAGTCTAATGCGATTGCGCCAGAACCATAATCCTGAGTCCAGCGCAATGAAGTGCAGCATCAACTTACGAGTTCAGTGCACGACGCAATCCATCTTTGCGCTGGGCCGGTGCTACATCGATTCGTGCGCTTATGACGGCAGTTCCGTCGTCGGCAACGATGACTGGGTAGAGTTCGAGCAACTTGATTTCGGGGTGGTTGTTTGACAGCAAGGACACTCGCGCGATGAGTTCCTCCAGAGCCCCAACGTCTGCAGGTGGCAGCCCTTTGTATCCAAACAGTTTTGGTGCGGCGCTCACTGATCTCACCATGCGTGACACGTCGGTCGTGGTGAGAGGTGGAATTCCGTAAGAGACATCGTCTAACAGTTCCACTGCGTCGCCTGAAAGCCCAAAGGAGACTACTGGACCATAGAGGGGGTCTTCCTGCGACCGAACCACACATGCCACGCCTGACGGTGCCATGGCTTGTACGTCGAATCCGAAAGCAGTGATCTCCTGTTCGCTTCCCATATGACGTGGGAGGTCATGAATCATTTCGGCGAAGTCTTGGATGAGTTCTTCGGCAGTTGCGATATTGAGCCGGACACCCCCGAGGTCGTGTCTGTGGCGCAGTGCGGCTGCTGAGCTCTTGAGCGCCACTGGATAGCCAATGTCCTGAGCGACTTCTAGGGCTTGTTCCACGGAACTGACGTGCGCTGACTTCCACACACGCACCCCGTAATGTTNNGACACGGCGTGCTTGTTGATGTCTTCGAAGTGGACTACGTCTCCGTTTTCGGTCCTCAGCCACTGTGCGTACCCAACTACGTGCTCCAGTGCCCGTATTGCGTCTTCCGGGGTGGAGTACGCCGGAATGGAGTAGGTCTCTCGGCATTCACAGGATTCTTCGCTCTGAATATCAGTTGCTTTGCACTCATGCTCGCGCTGAACGGTCAGTGGAGCGGTAATTCCGTGCATTCCAAAAATGCTGGCTACTGTTGGCACTCCCGAGCGCAGTGCGCTGTGAGCGAGTTGTTGTGCCGCTTCTGCCGGGAATTCCCCCAACGTAGGTACGTGTGCCACGATCACCACGTCGCACGCTCCCTTGGCGTATAGGGCATCAAGCGCGCCAGATATGTGATGGTCAACATCCATGGACCGAACAACGTATACGTGTTCAGTGACGTCTAGGTTTGCAGCCTGGGCGGCCTCGCCGGCTATGGCAGCGAGCGCTTCGGAGCTTGCCAAGATGCCCACTCGTTTGCCTTGTGGCATTGGTTGATGTGCAAAGANNGGGAGGACGTCGGCTTGTTCGTGGGTGTTTCGGGCTCTGATCACACCGCTCTGCCTAAGCATCTGATCCAGAGTCTTCTTCGGTGCTCGGGTTGCCACCACTGCGTGTCCGCGAGGTACTACATACCCTGATTTTCCAGCTGTCACTACGACCACCGGCTTGCGCTTGGAGAGTCTGCGCGCGATTCTCGAGAACTTGCGCGGATTGCCGATGGACTCCAAGTAAAGCCCCACGGCTTTGCTTGCGTCGTCGGTGAGCCAAAATTGCATGACGTCGTTGCCAGAAATGTCTGCGCGGTTTCCTGCAGCTAGAAAGTTAGATACACCGAGCGCCCTGCGGTTCGCGGTGGCAAGAAGAGCCACCGCAATAGCTGTGGACTGAGCGAACAAACCCACACAGCCACGCTGTGGTCGCTGCGGTGCCAATGACGCATTGAACGGCTTTGTGGCGGTGGTTGAGAACAACCCGTAACTGCCTGGTCCAATGATGCGAATCCCCGCAGAGTGGGCAGCCCGAATAGCTTCCCTCTGCAGTTCAAGCCCACCTTCACCGTGTTCGGCAAATCCGGACGCTAGCAGAACTGCACCGTGTACCTGCAACTCAGCCAATTCGTCGATAAGCGGGGCAACTGCAGTGTCGGAAACTGCCAACAACGCAATATCAAAGGTCAACCCGGAAGCCACCACTTCGCCCATTGATTCGTAGTGCACAAAATTGTCTGGGAGCCCTTGGCGCTTTTGCGCTTCTCGGATAGCAACTGGGGTCAGGCCCACAACGTGAACCTGTTCGTCGCCCTTCACACCAATTCCTGAGGTGAGCGCACCAATTGCAAGTCGGGTTTCTTCGCGTGTGGGTTGATCAGTCAGGGACGCGATTACCAAAACACGGTCAGGAGAAAACAGCCTTCGCATGGAGAGCGATTCCGCGTGGTGCTCACGCTGCGCCATCACTTCTAGGGACTGCACTGTGGGATCCAGATCAACTGTCACGGTGACAATGCCGTCATCAACGTGTTGCGCCTGCGCGTATCCAGCTTCTTTAAATACGCTGAGCATTCGCCCGTTCTGAGGCAAAACCTCTGCATAGAACTTGCGAATCCCCACCTCTCTAGCTGCCGCCGCTACGTGCTCCAACAGCACAGAGCCCAAACCGCGCCCTTGGAGCGAATCAGAAATATTGAACGCGACTTCCGCTTCGTCTTGCTCAATGCGGTCGAACCGGGCCACTCCTACGATTACCTCCACACCGTCGCGGGTAATCGTGGCAACAATTGCGACCCGGTCCACATTGTCGGTTTCCGTGAAGCGTGAGAGATCGCGTTCAGAGAGGCGCTCCATGGTGGCAAAGAAACGCATATAGGTGGACCGCTGCGACTGCGCAACATGGAACCCTTGGAGCGCATCACGGTCATCTGGACGAATAGGCCTCACGTGGGCCGGAGTACCGTCTCGTAAGACTACGTCCGCCTCCCAATGA
>DFNY01000039.1:0-2109 GCA_002376595.1 Jonesiaceae bacterium UBA3555
GTCGGGAAGCCCATTGTGGTGCTGGAACCCGATGCTCTTGCCCAACTCGGCGATTGCTCCGGGCAGGGAGACCGCGTGGGATACCTCCAATACGCTGCAAAGAAGCTCACTCAGGCCGGCGGTGAGGTCTACATTGACGCTTGTCACAGCGGATGGAAGACACCTGAAGAGATTGCACGGCGGCTAAATTTGGTGGGCTTTGAGTACGCAAAGGGCTTTGCGCTCAACACCTCGAACTACCAAACCACCGCCAGTGAGAAGGCGTACGGAGAGCGGATTTCGGCGCTCACGCAAGGGGCCAAGTACGTCATTGATACGTCAAGGAACGGCAATGGTTCCAACGGAGAATGGTGCAACCCATCTGGTCGCGCGCTCGGTGAGAAGCCGCAACTTAACAGTTCAGGTGCACTACGCGGCCTGTTGTGGGTCAAGCTACCCGGCGAATCTGATGGCAACTGCAACGGTGGCCCCAGCGCAGGAACCTTCTGGAAAGCCGGAGCGCTAGAACTGGCGCGAAACGCCAAATGGTAGCCAGCCACACAGCTTACTCTGGTCAATTGGAGAGTGAGCCGGAATAGAACCAAAAAGCCCTGGGGCCTTCAACAGAAGGCCCCAGGGCTCTAGTAATTCCGGATTACGCCTGTGGTTTGGTTCCTCGGTGCAGGGCAACAATGCCACCAGTGAGATTGCGGAAGCCCACCGAACGCCAGCCAGCCTTCTGCATCAAGGCAGCCAGATCGTCTTGGTTTGGCCATCCAGCAATGGATTCGGCCAAGTAGTCGTAAGAACCTGAATCGCGGGTGAGCGCACCGGCGACCTTAGNNGTGGAGAACTCGCAGATCACAACCCGGCCGCCTGGACGTACTACTCGCAGCAGTTCCGAGAGCGCTTTGTCGGTGTCCACTACATTGCGCAAGCCAAACGAAATGGTAGCTGCGTCAAAGGTGTTGTCTGCGAAGGGAGANNGGCTGCGTCAAAAGGTTCCGACGAGGTGCCGGTTCCGGCAGCCAAGTCCAGAATCAGTTCGCCTGGCTGCGGTGCAACGGCTTTAACCGTTGCTCTGCGCCACTGGCGGTCCTGTCCCAACGAGATCACGTCATTGGTGATGTCGTATTTCGACGCGATTCCGTCAAACATTGACGCAACTTCATGAGGCTTCTTATCAAGGCTGGCACGAGACATGTAGTCATTATCTCAGTTAGTTAGGGGTGCTGGTGGACGTATCCTTAAAGGAAATGAGTACAAACGTTGTAGAACCCCACGAATCCAACGATTTTTCGGGCTCTAATTCCCAAGTTTTTGCGGCACCACGGATCGTGGCCCGCACTGTGGCTATTGAGCCACTAGATCCGAGTGTCTCCGCGCTCATTGACCTTCTCCCAGCGAACGGTCCACTAGCGTGGATCCGCCGCGGCGAAGGAATCGTTGGGTGGGGCGAAGTCACCCGGTTTGAGAGCCGCGGGATGGACCGCTTTGATCAAGCGANNCGCACGCCATCATTCGCGACGAGGTTGGACGTCCCGGCACCGGGCCAGTAGCGTTTGGCACGTTTGGTTTTTCCTATTCCACACAGTCCCCTTCGGTGCTCATTGTTCCTAAAGTCATTGTTGGGCGTAAGGGTGACACATGTTGGCTCACCACTATCACCACTGCTGCATCGCCTTTCGAGGGTGCTTTTGATGTGGAATCACTGACCGCAGGTCACACCGAGATCTCTGCTCCTGGTGAGGTGACCTTCGCTGATGGTTCGCAATCCGAGGACTCGTGGAAGTCTGTGGTTGCACACGCCATTGACCTGATTCGGGGCGAAGAACTAGACAAGATCGTTCTTGCCCGCGACATTACTGCCACAACTGAACTTCCCATTGATGTTCGCCACCTGCTGCGTAACTTGTCCACCATGTATGAGAACTGCTGGACATTCAGCGTTGATGGAATGATTGGCGCTACCCCAGAGTTGCTTGTACGCACCGAGAAGGGATTGGTTACTTCACGTGTGCTCGCCGGAACTATTCAGCGCACCGGGCACGAAGAAACCGACACGGCACGCGCCGCGATGCTTGCGCATTCGTCGAAAGACCTTGAAGAGCACGAGTATGCGGTTCGCCC
>DFNY01000039.1:2161-8822 GCA_002376595.1 Jonesiaceae bacterium UBA3555
GAACTCCAACCGTCAAGGCCGCTGAGACGATTCTGAGAATTGAAGGTATGGACCGTTCTCGTTATGCCGGTCCCGTGGGCTGGTTTGGCGCCGATGGTGACGGCGAGTGGGGTATCGCGTTGAGGTCAGCGGAGCTCAACTCGCAAGATCCTCATTCCATTAGGCTCTTTGCTGGTTGCGGGATTGTGGCTGCGTCAGACCCAGAATCTGAACTGGCAGAAACTGTGGCTAAGTTTGCTCCAATGCGCCAGGCGCTAACCGCGTAGTGCATTAACCGAGTAGTGCAATGCGAACGCTGCGCTGATCGCACGTAGTGTGTTCGCGCCACGCAGCCCATTTTTCTAGTCCATCGTCTGTACACATACGGGTGGGGAAAAACGATTCGTTTTGCCCCACCCGTTTGCTGTGTGGTTACAGCTAGGAGGTTCCCGCCAGAACCTCTCACGTGTAGTCAAGAGTGCCCGTATCCCGCGTTCCCCGTTAGGGGCGCGGGGCCCAAAGTGCATGAGTTCTTTGGGAGCACGTCATTCTTCACTTAGTTTCCAGTTCCACCTTGGCCGTACTGCTCAAGAAGTTTCTGAAGGTCTTCTAAAGACATTCCACCTGGGAGTTGCCCGTTTCCTGGCATCTGTCCGCGGCCTTGGGAACCATCGGTAGATCCGCTTCCTGAGTCATTTGACCCAGAACCTTCAGAACCAGAACCGCCGGAGCCGTTTCCGTTTGAACCTGATTGTGAATCGTCTGGGGCGGTGGTTGCTTCTTCAGACTTTGTGGTGAGGGTGGCTGTGAGCTCAATTGCTTTGCCGTCACGCACCACTGCGAGAATCACTACGTCACCTGATTCGTGTTCACGGACGTATCCGGTCAGTGATTCAGCTCCGGTCACCGACTTGCCGTCGATGCTGACAATGACGTCGCCTGCTTGGACTCCGGCCTTCGAAGCTGCCGATCCGTTGGTTACTTCCCCAACTTCCGCGCCCTTACGAGTGTTGCCATCTGCTGTTGCGGTGCCGTCCTTCAGCGAGACGCCTAGGAAGGCATGCTTGGCAACGCCGTTCTCAATGAGTTGTGAGGAGATGTTCTTGGCTAGGTTCACTGGGATTGCAAAACCGAGTCCAATAGAGCCGCTGGTACCAGAACTGGTGGTGCCCAGTGACGCAATGGATGAGGTAATTCCGATGACCTCGCCCTGCGCGTTGAATAGAGGACCGCCCGAGTTACCTGGGTTAATGGCTGCGTCTATTTGGATTGCGTTGGTTACCACTTGGGTGCCGTCTGAGGTTTGCGCTGTTGATACTGGCCGATCAAGCGCTGAGACGATTCCGGTGGTTGCGGTTTGTGAAAGGCCCAGAGGGTTTCCCATAGCAAGAACTGCGGAACCTACAGTGACGTCATCGGAGTTTGCGAGTGTGGCTGCAACCAACGAAGTTGGGTTGCCCTGCAGTTTGATAACAGCGAGGTCGGTTGCTGGGTCTAGTCCGGTGATGGTTGCGGTGAAGATGCGGCCATCATTGAGGACCACTTGGACCTCGTTGTTTGTGGCTCCTTCGACAACGTGATTGTTGGTCAGGATGTAACCGTCGGTGGAAATGATGACGCCTGAGCCTTGTGCTCCGCCACTTTGGGTGGTTACTTCGATCGCCACTACGGAATCAGCCACAGCATTGGTTACGGCTTCCCAGTTTGGGNNGAGTTTGATACGGGCGCGGCAGTCTTGGATTCCTGCGCTGGTTCTTTGGTAGCGCTGGCGACTGCGGTTCCATTGTGGTCGTTATCGAAGGCTCCGAGCAGGGCCGCCGTTCCACCGCTCGCTAGCAAGGCTGAGGCTAGGGTAGCAGCAAGCACCGGCGCGAAAATCGACTTTTGGCGTGGTTCTTTGGTTTTGGTTTCTGTGTTTGCCAATGGCGTGGTGCCGAGTGGGAACGCTCCACCGTGTTGGTGTGGCTGCGAGTATAGGGCCCCTGCTGACGCAGGCGCATTTCCCGACGACGCGGCTGGGTACGCGGTTGGCGCTGGGTTCACGTGTGGTTGCGATGCGGGCGCTGGTGGAACTGGTGGAACCTGCGAGATCCGTTGGGTCTGCGAGGTGTTGGAGTCGTCGGCCCCTGATTCTGGCTGTGGCAGCTGGTCATTCATGGTGTCCTCCTAGGTTTGTTAATACCTAGAAAACACCCCTGTACTTAATAGCACTTAAGAATTTCCTGAAAACTACCTATGAATGCTCATTCAGATCTTGGCGTTGGTGAACAAGGACGCGCAGAGCTCGCTATGCGCCGAGGATCGTTCGGTGCGTGGGAAGGATATTTCGATCACGCGCACTCCGGAAACTGGGTGTTCTAGTGCATCTCTCAGCTCTTCTACGGTGCGTGGCGCGGAATGCAGTACTCCGAACCCCTTACTAAGTGACGCAATATCTGAGACATGCGGTGTGCCAAATACTCGCTCAAAGAGAGTCTTATCCCCTGCGCTGGCATGCTCAAGTGATCCAAAAATCGCACCACCATTGTCATTCAAAACAACGATGTCGAGATTGACGTCTGGCTCTTGCGGACCTCGCAGCAACGCTCCACTGTCATGCATGAACGCTAGGTCTCCGATAAGCAGACGTGTTCGTTCGCTGATTCGACTCAATGCGATGCCCATCGCGAATGAAATAGTGCCGTCTATCCCGGCTAAGCCGCGGTGAGCCAAAACTGTCGCGTTCTGATTCCACCGTGAGACGTAAAGGTCTGCGTCTCGCACTGCCGAAGATGACGCTAGGACCAGCGCGTCGCCATCCTGTGTGGCCGCTGCTAGTTCAGTTACTGCAAGCATGGGTGCAAACCCTGACCCCAGATCGCTGTGGGAGCGCAAGGTATCTGTGAATGCTTCGGACACCTCACTACTTGCCCTGTGCCATAGGTTCAACCAAGTGGAATCAGTTGGAGTGCGTGCCGGTTCAGTCAGTTCGGTGGGCACGCCATACACAACGGCATCTGCTGTCCGACTCGCATCAACCCACTCGGTTCCGGGGTGCGCAAACACCACGGTGTGCACGTTCTTACGTGCAATGAGCTTCTGCACCGGACGGGTCAACGTTGGATGGCCAAAAACCAGTACCTGCTCCACACCTTCAACGAGGTCATGGACCGTACGCACAAACTGCGTGTCTTGGTTTTCAGTTTCCGGACGTTCCTCACCGCCCATTTCGGAGTCAGGAATATCCGCACCCTCAAGAGTGTGGGACGGCTTTACGGCCAAGGTTTCAAGAACATCCAAAGGTACTGAAGTCTTGGAAACCCCGAGAAGAAACGCACCGTGAGCCAGCACGTTATCTTGACCAATAACACCCGATGTTGGCTCCGCAATCAACGGCCAGCCGTGTGCCCGTGCAACCTCAGCGGCGCGCACATCGCTTGAGTCACCTGCAATAACCACAGTGCGCGCGTACGCACCAATGACTCGGGAAAGCCCAAGAGGCATGGCGGGTGTCAGGTCTTGAGGCCCAGTTACGCGTGCAACATTCACGAGATCAACTAGTTGTGCAGGAGTTTCGAACCTTCTACCAATTTCAGCAAGCTGTTGAGCGTCTGGTGCCAAAGGATCGCGAAGCCCCACATTGACGTGAACCGGTCCTGCAGCGCCAGTCAGTCCCACTGCGTGGGCCACGGCTCGAGCCGCAACTGCGCNNCTGTTTGTTCCCATGAGTCTCCGTGCGGCACTGAGACGTCTACAACCAGGCGGGTTGCTTGCGCAAATATCCCCACTTGCGTAGTTGTTTGGTTCGCCCCTGCACCCCGAAGTTCATGAGGACGGTCCGCGGACAACACAATCAGGGGAACATTACTGTGGCGGGCTTCCAGCACCGCAGGGTGCAGGTTAGCTACCGCAGTGCCAGAAGTAGTAATCACTACGGCCGGACGATGCGGATCTGCCTTGCCTAATCCAAGCGCAAGGAATCCCGCAGTCCGTTCATCAATACGCACGTGTGTACGCACCAATCCAGCGCGCTCCGCCTGAACAAGAGCGTACGCAAAAGGCGCAGACCTAGAACCTGGGCACAAGACCACCTCGCGCACTCCCTGCGCAATGAGTTGCGCAAGCAATGCCTGAGCATACGCCAAAGACGGCGGGAGGAGCAGTGATTCGGACGCCATGAGTACCTACAAATTCCCAGATAGAAGGGCACAAGTTCTGTTCCCTACAGTAACCCCAAACAACAATAAATTAAGGTTCCAAACACTTAACTCCCAAGCAGCTCAATGCCATGGGAACTAGCTACACGGTTCAACCGTTCGGTCCACCACTGAACGTCCTGGGCGTTGGCCGTCACCTCGGCAAGAGCTGCCGCATCTGGTTTCACAGCGCGAACTTCAATCTTCCCGTCCACAGGAAGCAAAGGATGTGAAGTAACGTCCGAAGCAAACAGTTCAGACGTAGCAAGCCCGCAAGCAAACGGAAGGCTAGGCAAAGCCGCCGCGAGCGCTACGCCCGCAGATAACCCAACCGAAGAATCAAGTGCGCTCGATACCACCACCGGAAGACCAATCTCCTCAACCAGTTCCAGACACCGAGTTACTCCGCCTAAGGGCGCGACCTTCACCACCATGACGTCAGCCGCATCAAGCTCCTTAACTCGATAGGGATCCGACGCACGGCGAATCGATTCATCAGCTGCCACCAAAACTGTGGAAGCTCGGCGCACCTGTGCGAGTTCCTCAACCGAAGCGCAGGGTTGTTCAACGTACTCCAACCCGCCAGCTGCACGATCCAAAACCTTCAATCGTGCAACGGCAGTTTCCACATCCCACCCGCCATTGGCGTCAATGCGAATCTTCCCAGCCGGTCCCAAAGCCGCACGTACAGCTTCCAACCTTGCCACCTCGTCGGAAAGGGTTTGGCCTTTCTCGGCAACCTTCACCTTGGCGGTAGTGCACCCACCCGAGCGGGTCACCACAGCAAAAGCGTTCTGCGCTGAAGTTGCCGGAACCGTAACATTCACAGGGATATGCGAGCGCACGGGAGCTGGGAAGCCCTCAAAGGCAGCCTCATGGGCCGCCTGCAACCAGTGTGCGGCTTCAGCGTCCCCGTACTCTGCAAACGGAGCGAACTCAGCCCACCCCGCGGGTCCCTCAAAAATGACGCCCTGACGTGTAGTGAGTCCCCGGAACTTGAGCTTCAACTTGGCAGAATAAACAAACACCACTCCACTGTACGCGCGCACTACACACAAGCCGCGCTGCGTGACTTAAAGTGAAATGGTGAGTCAGATCCCAGAACAAATATCGCAAACCTTCGACCCCACCAAGTGGCGCACCATTGAAGGTTTTGAGAACCTAACCGACATCACCTACCACCGTGGTGTAGACCGCAGCGGAGAAACCGAAAGGGACCTCGCTGTAGTTCGAATCGCGTTTCACCGCCCCGAGGTACGCAACGCATTTAGGCCCCACACAGTGGATGAGCTCCCCCGCGTCCTGGACCACGCCCGCATGACCTCAAGCGTAGGAACTGTGCTACTCACCGGAAACGGTCCAAGTGCCAAAGACGGCGGATGGGCATTCTGTTCGGGAGGCGACCAACGCATTCGGTCCCGCTCGGGCTACCGGTATGTCACCGATAACGCAGTAGAAACCGCGGACGGCATCGACCCAGCACAAGCCGGACGCCTACACATTCTTGAAGTGCAGCGACTCATCCGCACCATGCCCAAGGTAGTTATCGCAGTAGTCAACGGTTGGGCTGCAGGAGGAGGACACTCACTACACGTAGTTGCAGACCTCTCCATAGCTTCACGCCAGCACGCGCGGTTCAAGCAGACCGACGCAAACGTTGGATCGTTTGATGGCGGATACGGTTCGGCTTACCTAGCAAAACAGATTGGCCAGAAACGGGCCCGCGAAATCTTCTTCCTTGCCCGCGAATACTCCGCCCAGGACGCATACGATTGGGGCGCCGTCAATGAAGTCGCGGACCACGAAGACCTCGAAGATCTAGCCATCGAGTACGCACGCATCATTGCGACGAAGTCCCCGCAAGCGATTCGCATGCTCAAATTTTCCTTTAACCTCACCGATGATGGCCTCATGGGACAACAGGTGTTCGCTGGCGAAGCAACTCGTTTGGCGTACATGACTGATGAGGCAGTGGAAGGCCGCGACGCGTTCCTGGAGCGCCGAGACCCTGATTGGACGTCGTACCCGTACGCGTTCTAAAGCGCCGAGACTCAAACTGAACGACATACGCGTTCGAGTTCGCAGTAGTAGCCACAACAAAAGCGATGGTCACTCCCCCGGATTGGAGTGACCATCGCTTCTTTCATGAGGTTTCATTTGCCTGGATTCAAATGAAACCGCTTAATGTGTTGTGTCCGTGTACACGGCCCGTATGTAGAACCTATGTNNCCCAAGTGGTCTTACACCCGCGTTACAGTCCTCCGATAATTGATGCTCCGAAAGTCATGAGTTTTGCCACTCCATACCCAGCTCCTATGGTGAACACTCCCGCGACTATGAACGCGAGGCCCACAGAGAGCACAGTTGAAGGGCTAATCTTCCAAGACCGACGGGCAACGATTGGTTCTTCGCTAGTTTCGTTCTCGATGGAGGCCGCTGCCTGGGCATCAAACCGGTAACCCCGGATGGGGCGAGACGAGACCCGTTGTCCAACCTCAATACTGGTT
>DFNY01000038.1:0-5720 GCA_002376595.1 Jonesiaceae bacterium UBA3555
CTTGGAGTATTCAATCACTTGCACAGCCTTAACAAAGGAGTGCACGCCGAGACCCGACGCAAAAGCTGCACAACCGCCAGTAGGGAGAACGTGGTTTGACCCTGCCATGTAGTCACCCAACGAAACTGGAGAATACGGGCCTACGAAGATAGCTCCGGCATTAGTGACCCGGTCAGCCCATTCACGAGCATCCTGGGTTTGGATTTCGAGGTGCTCGGCGCCATACGCATCGACCACTTTGAGCCCTTGTTCCAAGTCATCCACCAAAACGATTGCTGACTGCGGTCCGCCAAGAGCAACCTTGTCGCGGTCGGCGTGCTTGGTGCGGGATGCAACTGTCTCAATCTTACGGGCAACTGCATCTGCAAGGTCGACACTTGGAGTCACAAGCACCGAGCCAGCATTTGGGTCGTGTTCAGCTTGGCTAATCAAGTCAGAGACCACGTGATCAACATCAGCAGTGTCATCAGCCAGAACAGCGATTTCCGTGGGACCAGCTTCAGCGTCAATGCCCACAGATCCCTGAACAATGCGCTTGGCAGCTGCCACGAACACATTTCCAGGGCCAGTGATCACGTTAACTGGATCGCACAGCCATTCGCCATCTTGAGGTTCACTTCCACGCGCGCCGTACGCCAACATGCCGATAGCTTGTGCGCCACCGACCGCATAAACTTCAGTAATTCCAAGCAACTTGCACGCTGCCAAGATCGTGGGGTGCGGCAAACCGTCGTTGCCCTTCTGCGGCGGACTGGTCACGGCTAGTTCAGCGACGCCANNTGCCAAGCCGCCAGGCACATACAGACCCACACGTTGCACCGGAACCCACCGCTGACGGACCACGGCGCCGTCTGCGAGGGACACTGAAAAGTCAGACGGACGTTGCGCACAGTGTACTTTGCGGACGCGCACAATGGCTTCTTCCAACCCTGCACGCACGGTTGGATCCAAGGTGTCCAGAGCCCGCGCAAGAGCCTCCTGAGGGACACGTAAATGCTGTGGTGTGACACCATCAAACTTCAACGACAACTCACGTAGATGTGCAGCACCACGGGTACGCACACCCTCCAGAATTGGAGCAACGATCGCGGTTGCGTCGTCTACACCAACTTCCGCGCGGGGAAGAACATCATTGAGCTCTCGAGCTGAGAGCGAGCGGCCTCGAAGATCGATAAGTTTCATCACGGTCCCCATTCTAGTTCCCTGCTCTCCGTGAATGTTGCACCATTTTGCCCGTCAAGACACATCAGCGTTCCGCGTCCACACAATCCATGAGACTCCGGGCCCTTGGTCCCCATGCCACCTGTCATAGCTGGGATGGACGCTCCCTCACACCAAACAAACGCGCATTGAGGATACTCAAAACGCCCAACGTCCCAATTGCAACAATGGGCAAAACCAGCGCGTAAGTCAGGCCAGACACCTCAACAACCCGACCGGTATAGGCAGTGGAGATAGATTGACCCACCACAACTGCGCTGGACAGCAACGTCATGACTGTTGACGCTCTACCGTGAGGCGCACGTAGTGATCCCAAAGAAAACACCGTTACCAGGCACGGACCCAAACCGATTCCGATAACCACCAGCACCACAGTCATCTGAGCTATCGAAGAAACAAACGGCACCCAGACCACACCTACCAGCGCAATCGTCGAGAAGACAACCAGTCTCGCACTGTGCGAAAAACGCGGAGAAAACCAGGCAACACTCAACGCCAAAACAGCAGAACCCACACCCATCGCACCGTAGACAACACCCGCAGAGGAACTCTTACCCAAGGTATCCATGAACGCGGTGAGCGAAGTAAGCATCGCCCCAAAGAACCACCCAATGGCTGCCATGGCTCCAGCAAGCACGAGCAGAGGCCCTCTGAAGACATCACGCACAGGAGCAGAAACTTCATGGGCGCTACTAGTGTGACCGGCAGTAAGACGAGCAGTGGGATGCAACGCAAATCCCACCACACACACCAAAGTAAGCGCGGCTGCAATGACTAAAGGTGACCAGTCCCCCAGAGAAACCGCCAGAACTCCAACAGCAACAGGACCAAAAACAAACACCAGTTCGTCTGCAGTAGACTCAACCGACATTGACTTGTTCAAAGTACCTAGCCGAGCACTTTGTGGAAGCTGGGTATTGATCACAGCCATCAAACGNNCCGCCATCTGAGGGGCCGTTGCACCCATCGCGAATGCGCAAGACACCAAGGCAAGCAATGGCGCATGAGCGTAAGTCAGGGCAACCAGGCCGAGTAGAGCAGCCGCATGCAACACCGCACACACCAACAAGATAGGTCGTTGTCAAAACCTATCGGCGCCAATCCTCCACACAGGGCCGACCAAAGCCGTTCCCACACCAACCATTGCGGAGGTCGCACCAGCATCCGACAAAGAGCCAGTCACGGCGAACACCAGAGTGAGAACACCAACAACCGTCATTGCAAACGGCAAACGCCCCAACAAGGCCAGCGGATAAAACACTGGACCAACAGCGCCAAGCAGGCTCGATGGTTGGCGGCTTTCGCCTTCATTAATCGGGCTGAGCGCCGACTTAGACATTTCTACTCCACACTAACTAGCAATTTGGTCCGGTCGTTTGTACTTTCAACACAACATACCGAACCGCGGTGCGTCGACTAACTCGTGAGCGCAAGGCGCACCACAGCCAGGAACATGTCCCTCCCGCAACACTAGACCATGAGAAAATGGAGCCATGCAGGACGTACACATCAAAGATGACATTATTCGCCTTGGGCAGTTCCTGAAACTGGCCAACATGGTAGACAACGGCGCTGAAGCACGTGAACTGATCCAAAACGGAGAAGTAAGCGTGAACAATGAGGTAGACACTCGCCGCGGACGACAACTGGTAAAGGGCGACGTAGTCTCCCTCGCCACCCCCAGCGGCACACTCAGCGCACGCGTGGCCTAGCACCACAAAGGAACGCCTGGTCCACATTGGCACCGGGCGTTCCTTGGCCAGCCTGTCCTGCCGTAAGCAGACCCGGCTTGCCGAAAGCAGACTTGGCTCANNCCTTATCTACTTTGAGTTCCACAACAATTCGCTGCGGATTGACTTCAAGCACACGATAGCGTGTGGCGTACCTTTTCTCAGCGTCACGGATAGCCGCATCGTCTTCAACGACTCGCAGTTCGCCTTCCAAGGTGATCCACCGCCCGCCGTCTACTTGGCAGATCGAGCCACGTGCAGGAGCATCCGAGTATCCCCTAGCATTCTTGGCTTTCACGGAATTCTTGTTCGTAGTGATTCGAGCAATGCCGGCTTCAGCATCCCACGTGAATGCCACAGGGACCACGTGTATTGAGCCATTCTCCCGGTGCGTACTTAGCGTGGCCAAGTGTCGTTCCATCACAAAGACACGCTGCTCCGGTGTCAGATGAATCATGGTGCGGTTCCCTCGTCGTTGCTGAAATCGATCTTTTCCCCATGTAGGGGTTACCAAGCAGAAGTGCTGCCTAACAGANNCGAAACGCGCTGTCAGGCCCGCAACCCTAGTTCAGGCACGACGCACCCAACAGAGCTTTAAGCTCACCGTACAGCGCAGGGTTCTTCTCAACGCGGAAGCGATCATCTAGCCGCAGTACCGTTGCACGGCCGGGGCTGGTGAGAGTCAGATGAACCTCGGACTTACCGGGGTGTGTTCGCAAGGTTTCTTGCAGGCGTTCCAAAACCGGTTCGATGCATCGGGCGCTTGCCATCGTGAGTAACAGAGCAGATTCTTCGGAGGCTGAAAGGTCTGGAATATTGACTTCCATTGCCTGCAATTGCATCTGGTCGTCGCGGCGGCGCACGCGGCCCTTGAGTATCACCACTTGGTCCTCGGCGAGCATCGCAGAGTATGCCAAATAGGTTTCGCCAAAGAACATGACTTCAACGGAGCCCGAGAGGTCCTCGATGGTCACTGCAGCCCACGGATTGCCCTGCTTAGACATCTTGCGTTGAAGACCGGTGATAAGTCCTGCGATGGTGACGGTTGAACCGTCTGGTCGGCCTTCGTCAGCGTTCAGGGCAGCGATTGAGACGTCTGCTGAGGCTGTGAGAAGACCTTCGAGCCCAGAGAGCGGGTGGTCTGACACGTAGAGGCCAAGCATGTCACGTTCAAAAGCGAGGCGCTGCTTCTTGTCCCAGTCTGGGAGGTCTGGAATGTCGATGGAGAATGACATGGAGTCGTCCTCTCCGCCGAAGTCCGCAAAGAGGTCAAACTGACCCTCAGCTTCTTTACGCTTCACACCNNTGAGTTGCAGGCCTCGGCGTGGGTGACCAAGCGAGTCGAATGCACCGGCTTTGATCCCCGATTCGATTGTGCGCTTGTTACACACTACGGCTGGGACTTTGTCCAAAAAGTCTGTGAATGATGTGTAGTCAGTCTTGTCATCGCGGGTAGTAACAATTGCGTCCACAACGTTGGCGCCCACGTTTCGCACTGCTGTGAGTCCGAAACGAATGTCCTTTCCAACGGCCGTGAAGTTCGCCGCCGACGAGTTCACATCTGGTGGAAGCACAGTGATGCCCATGTGACGGCATTCGTTGAGGTAGAGCGCGGACTTGTCTTTGTCATCTCTCACTGACGTCAGCAGCGCTGCCATGTACTCGGCTGGGTAGTGTGCCTTGAGGTAGGCAGTCCAGTAGGACACCAACCCGTAGGCAGCTGAGTGGGCTTTGTTGAACGCATAACCCGCGAATGGAACAAGAACGTCCCATACCGCTTGGATAGCAGCGTCAGAGTACCCATGCTCGCGGCAGCCCTTCTGGAAAGGAACGAACTCCTTGTCCAGAATTTCCTTCTTCTTCTTACCCATCGCACGTCGCAGCAAGTCTGCTTGGCCCAAGGAGTATCCAGCCAGAATCTGAGCCGCCTTCTGCACCTGCTCCTGGTAGACAACCAACCCGTAGGTGGTGTCAAGGATCTCGGCCAATGGCCCTTCAAGTTCAGGGTGAATCGGCTCAACTTTTTGCAGGCCGGTCTTACGCAACGCGTAGTTGGTGTGGGAGTTAACACCCATTGGTCCCGGACGGTACAACGCGATCACAGCGGAGATGTCTTCGAAGTTGTCTGGGCGCATCTGCCTTAGCAGTGCACGCATTGGACCACCATCGAGTTGGAACACGCCAAGGGTGTCTCCGCGCGCCAATAACTTATAGGTTTCTGGGTCATCCATTGTTAGTTCTTCAAGGACTACCGGGTCCTTGCCGTTCATAACAATGTTCTCTAGTGCGTCCGACAAGATGGTGAGGTTACGCAACCCCAAGAAGTCCATCTTGATCAAGCCCAGGCCNNGAGTCGAACTGCGTGATCACTGCCCCGTCTTGGGGTCGCCGCATGATGGGGATGATGTCAATCAAGGGGTCGCTGGACATGATGACGCCAGCTGCGTGCACGCCCCACTGTCGCTTTAGTCCCTCGATACCACGTGCCAGTTCAACGACTCTCTGGGCTTCTGGGTCGGTGTCATGCACGGTACGGAATTCAGCTGCTTCGGCATACCGAGGGTGATTCGGATCAAAGATTCCACTGAGCGGAATGTCTTTGCCCATCACTGCAGGTGGCATCGCTTTGGTGAGCTTCTCCCCCATGGCGTATGGCATCGCCAGAAGGCGCGCGGAGTCCTTGAGCGCTTGCTTTGCCTTGATCGTTCCATAAGTAACGATCTGCGCAACGCGGTCTTCGCCGTACTTGTCGGTGACATATCGGATCAC
>DFNY01000038.1:5726-7513 GCA_002376595.1 Jonesiaceae bacterium UBA3555
AACCACGACCTGGTCCAACACGAATGCCATTCTTCTTTGACCAGTTGATGAAGTCAGCAACGACGAGGAAATATCCAGGGAATCCCATCTGGTTAATGACGCTGACTTCATATTCGGCTTGCTTGCGTACCTTGTCTGGGATTCCACCCGGGGACCTCTTGTGGAGGCCAAGTTCCACTTCCTTGACGAACCAGGAAGTCTCGTTCTCGCCGTCTGGAACTGGGAAGTGTGGCATGTAGTTGGCTGAGGTATCAAAAGATACTTCGCACTGTTCGGCCACTAGCAGGGTGTTGTCACAGGCTTCGGGGAAGTCCCGCCACACGTCGCGCATTTCGGCGGCGGACTTGATGTAGTAGCCGTCCCCGTCAAACTTGAAGCGATCTGGGTCGGTGAGTGTGGAACCGGAGTTGATACACAGCAGCGCTTCTTGCGAACCAGCGTCGTCTTTACGCACATAGTGGGAGTCGTTGGTGGCCAATAGTGGAGCATCGAGCTTCTTTGCAACTTCGAGAAGTTCGGTGCGCACTCGGTTCTCAATAGACAGGCCGTGGTCCATAAGCTCTACGAAGAAGTGCTCTTTACCAAAGATGTCTTGGAGCTCGCCAGCTGCTTTGAGGGCTTCGTCAAACTGCCCCAGGCGTAATCGTGTTTGGACCTCTCCTGACGGACAGCCCGAGGATGCGTCNNAGCGAGGACATACGAAACAGATTTGCCAGCCCGTCGTTGTTGCGAGCCCACATGGTCAAGTGGGTGTAGGCACCACGCGCCGAGACGTCGTCAGAACGTTGAGATGGGTCGCCCCACAGCACACGAGTGGAATCGAATCTGCTGGTCCCTGGAGTGACATAGGCTTCGACGCCAATGATTGGCTTTACACCTGTTGCTTGCGCCTTCGACCAGAATTCGTAGGCACCAAATATGTAGCCGTGGTCGGTGGTAGCAATTGCTTTTTGCCCTAGTCGGACAGTTTCTTCAAACAAATCACCGAGTCGTGCTGCTCCGTCCAGCATTGAGTATTCAGTGTGGACGTGCAGGTGGACAAAATCAGAATCAGCGACTGGCATAGGTTGAGTCTAGACCTTTCAAACACGTGTTTGTCGGTGGGGAGCGGTGGCGCGTCGGTCACCGCATCGCGTGAGAGTTCGAACTCGTTAAGACAGGGTTTTGACCATATCTACGTGCCAGATTCCGGCGTCAAGATATTGTTCCTCGCGGTGTTGTTCGTACCCGAGTTTGCGATAGAAGCCACTGGCTTGGATTTGTGCAGACAGTTCGATTACTGCTGGCTCTGGAGCACACAACGACACCGCTACCTGTTCGAGTGCTCCCATCAGGGCTGCTCCAACGTCGCGGCCGCGGGCTGACTTGTGCACCGCAACGCGTCCAATATGGAAATGCGTTGGCTGTCCAGGGGTTGGCAATAGCCGCGCAGTTCCGAGCGCACCACCGCTAGGATTTACGCTCTCTACAGCAATTACGTGGATTGTGGTGGGATCTGTATCCAGAGCATCAAGTTCCTCTTCCAGAGGAACATCCTGCTCGTTGACAAAGACCTCCAGCCGCACCGCATAGGCCTGCTCAAGCATGGCCTGGTTAGTTACCTTCACGACGANNACCGAGAGCACCGCACTGTGGGTGCATATGTGCCTAGAACTTCTTAGACGATCTCTAGTCAGGCGTATGGGTCACGGAGAGTGTTGAGCGCCTCAGCCAAGTCAGGCGGGTAAGTGCTTTCCACCTCAATCCAGGTTCCCTTGGAGGGATGCGTGAAACCAAGACGCATTGCG
>DFNY01000038.1:7534-8100 GCA_002376595.1 Jonesiaceae bacterium UBA3555
CAAGGGTGGCGCATAGCCGAGAAGTGCACTCGGATTTGGTGCGTTCGGCCAGTCTCTAGATGAACTTCAACGAGTGAAGCCGAAGGCAGCATTTCCAGCACTTCATAGTGGGTCACGGAACGTTTGCCATCAGCCTTCACAGCAAATTTGAATTCCGCTTTGGTGTGTCTGCCAATGGGTGCATCAATGGTTCCGCGGGTCGGTTCCGGATGGCCTTGGACAAGTGCGTGGTAAACCTTCTCAACGGTGCGGTCGCGGAAGGCACGCTTAAGCACGGTATATGCGTGCTCAGACTTTGCCACGATCATCAAACCTGAGGTTCCAGCATCTAGTCGGTGCACGATTCCTTGGCGTTCCGCCGCACCAGAAGTTGAAATTCGGTATCCGGCTGCCGCGAGGGCACCAACAACAGTTGGACCGCTCCCCCCTACTGCAGGGTGAGCTGCGACGCCGACTGGCTTATCAATGACCACGATGTCGTCATCGTCGTACATGATCTCCATACCCTCAACCGCTTCGGGCTTGACTTCTAGCCCGGTTGGTCGGTTTGGGTCCGGCAGAGTGAC
>DFNY01000038.1:8140-8413 GCA_002376595.1 Jonesiaceae bacterium UBA3555
GCCCATTGACCAAGACGCCACCTTCGTCGGCAATCTGTGCAGCGACGGTCCGTGAAATGCCCAGAACGCGCGCAAGACCAGCATCAACTCGTTCACCAACAACTCCGTCAGGCACCGGGAAACTACGTACCTGGCCCATCATTTGGTGTTGTCCTTAACCTCGGCCTCAGCAGCTTGGCTATGCAAGACTGATGAAGAATCCAAAGGCGCCGAAGCGTCTAGCGCTTCGGTGTTGTCGAGTGCGCTGTGTGCGGCATCAGGCTTACGTCCATC
>DFNY01000038.1:8442-10959 GCA_002376595.1 Jonesiaceae bacterium UBA3555
CAATAAAGATGTCCGCGACGTTGCCAATAAACGGGCCGTAGTCGATGAAATCAACTACGTGGCCCTCAGGGAAACCCGGAGCGCGGAACAAACGATCCGCGAGGTTCCCAAGTGTTCCTCCAAGAAGCATGGCCAGAGTAACTACCCACGCAATTGAACTCAATCTGCGTGCCACAACACAGATGAACACGACAACGCCAACACTGACTAAGGTCAGAATCCAGGTCATTCCCGAAGCCATAGACAAGGCAGCACCGGGGTTGTAGATCAAACGCAGTGTTATGAGATCACCGATGAACGGGCGGGGCGCCGCTCCGAGCTCGAGGGACTTCTGTGCCCACTCCTTAGACCACAGGTCGAGCAAAAAAACAACTACAGCGATCGGGATCAAGTAGGTGAGCGCTGTTCTAAGACCGAGCGCTGTGTGCCGTGATCCCGCCATAACTATGTTGTTTCCTTGTTCTACAGATTTGCCTCGTGCACCATGGCACCAGGGTGCTCCATTCGCCATGTACGCTCAAACTTCTTCGTTTGCACAACGCGACAATGCACATAGAAAAGTCTCCCACGGTTCGCCTCATGAATGAAATGAAAACGACCTCGAGAGACCTATCTCATGTGAAAGTAAAACTAGCGCCGTTCTTCGCGTTGCTTGCACGTAACGCACAGCGATGCCCGAGGGAACGCCATCTGGCGAGCCTTACCAATTGCATTCCCGCACGACTCGCAAGTCCCATACACACCCGAGGAGATACGTTGCAACGAGAGTTTCGTTTGCTCAAGCATGTCTCGCGAGTTATTGAGGAANNCTTGCTCTCGTTCGAGTGCAGAAGAACCGTAGTCAGCTTGGTCATCTCCCGATCCATCACCGGAGTTTCGCAGGAACTCCGCCAGATCAGCGTCCGCGGCCGCAATCTCTTCGGTGAGGCGATCACGTTCCTCTAGAAGAACTTCAACGGTCTCAACAATTTCTTCGCGTGTCCAAGGGTCCTCACCCTCGCGAACCAAGAAACTAGACACATCGTCTGAAAGCGTTGGGAAGTACTCGTCTACAGTGGAGCGCGCCCCTGCTCTACTCGAAGCCATTACACACCTCTTCGTATTGAATGAATAGCCGAATCTAAACACAAAAACCGACCCACACCATCACCCAAAACGAAAAGTCTCGGGTGAAAAATGTGGGCCGGCTAAGAAAGTGAGCGTGTGTTACAGCGCTGCGTTATCGGATGAACCGTTTCCGTTGCGCTGGTCAAGGTCACCAAGAAGGTTCTGCAAGTAGCTCTTGAGGCGCAGACGGTAATCGCGCTCGAAGGTGCGGAGCTCGTCGATCTTGGATTCAAGAACGGTACGTTCCTGCTCAAGTTGAGAAAGCGTGCGCTGGGACGTCTCTTCGGCTTCGCGCACGATGCGCTCACCTTCGGTCTTAGCCTCGGATACGAGACGTTCACCCTCTTCTTGACCAGCACGTACGTGGTCATCGTGAAGCTTCTGTGCCATCTGGATGATGCCAGTTGCCATTTCAGGCTCACGAGCAACAGGCGCAGCAGCCTCAACTACCGGAGCTTCTTGAACCACTGGCTCAGGAGCTGGTGCTTCTTCAACCACAGGTGCTTCCGCAACCTCAGATGCGCCTGAAGCAGATTCACGGCTGAGCTCAGCAACGCGTCCTTCGGCGGTTGCGAGCTTTTCCTTGAGTTCGTCGTTCTCTAGGTAGACCGCGCGCAGCGTGCCCAAGACGAGGTCAAGGAAGTCGTCTACCTCGACCATGTCGTAACCTTCACGGAACTTGGTTACCTGGAATTTCTTGTTAAGGACTTCGTCTGGTGTAAGTAGTTCCACCGTAGTCTCCATCTCAGTTATCGCTGGCGGCAGCGCCTTTCGGCCCACCGGTGAAAGATCAACACCTAAGTGTACCGCTTAGGCTAAATTGTCCTGCATCATGCACTCAGTGCCGATGCGTACTAACTATGCTCTGAAAGCCAGTCCGTTGAATACACTCTGCAAGATGATGACCGCAATGAACAGGATGGAAAAACCAACATCCAGTTGAACGGCACCAATCCGCACAGGAGGAATTACTCGCGAGATAGCTTTCAATGGCGGATCTGTAACGGTGTAGATGACTTCAGCTACAACCGCAACAAAACCTTGTGGACGCCAGTTACGTGCGAACATTTGCACCCCACTGAATATTGCTCGTCCTATTAGCGCAAGTAGAAATAGTCCACACACTAGCGCCAGGATGCTCCAAATTGTTGCCATCAGCTCTGGTTATAGAAGCTCTGGTGGCTCGAAGAAGAAGCACTGCTGTCCGAACTCTCACCGGAAATCTCAACATTCGCTGGTGATAGCAGGAATACCTTGTTAGTTACGCGTTCAATGTTTCCGCACAATCCAAAAATCAGACCAGCAGAGAAGTCAACCAGACGCTTTGCGTCTGCGTCGTCCATATCCGACAAGTTCATGATGACCGGAGTGCCAGAGCGGAACGCTTCACCAATCACGCGAGCGTCATTG
>DFNY01000038.1:10995-11329 GCA_002376595.1 Jonesiaceae bacterium UBA3555
ACCGCGGCTTCATAAGTATCCATGGGTTCCTCTACGAGCTCGTCGTATTCGGAGTATTCGTCGTAGGCTTCGGCCTCGTAGTTGCCGTTTTCCTCTGCTATGCCGAGGTACTTCATCGTCTTACGCAGTGCCCCTGCCATAACCCGTCTCCACTCCGTATTGGCTGGGTTTAGTTAGCCATAATTCAAGTAGTGTCTGTTTGCGATCGGATTTCGAGATCTTCACCATCGCGAGATCGAGTTGAACCTACGATCCCTGACTCACGGGACACAGATAGCCATGAGACATTGCATTTACGCTATAACAGCCAATGCGCCAGATATCTGCGACACGC
>DFNY01000021.1:0-339 GCA_002376595.1 Jonesiaceae bacterium UBA3555
TCCTGAACAGACTCTCGCACAGTTTCATTAGTGGGTTCTTGAGCTGTCTCTTGCGCAATCAGCTGCTCCGCAACACGAGCAAACTGCTCAATAGTAAGGGTCTCTCCACGTGCCCCAGAATCGATTCCGGCTGCCTCAATTGCTGCAGTCGCAGCAGCGGTGGAGCCAGCCAAGGTGGACAGAGCCTGCCGCAGGGTCTTGCGGCGCTGAGCAAATGCTGCATCAACAACTTTGAACACAAACTCACGCGGAGCCGTCGTCTCAGGAGCCGGCCTACGCTCCAAGTACACCAACGCAGAATCTACGTTTGGTGCTGGCCAGAACACGTTCTTTCCCACC
>DFNY01000021.1:362-848 GCA_002376595.1 Jonesiaceae bacterium UBA3555
ATAGGGCAGGTTAGCAACGAAGGCAGTAGGTGCTTGGCCCGGAAGCTCAGTGATCTCCAAAGCGTCACCTTGAACTACATCAAGGCGCTGCGAAGAGCCCGGGACAAAGCGCTCTGCGGTGTTTTTAAGCTGCGGTGCCAAAACGGTATCAAGTTCAACTGCCACAACCGAGCAACCTGCATCAAGCAGGCCCAGAGTCAGCGAGCCAAGGCCCGGACCAACCTCAACAACCCGCTCCCCCGGCACAACGCCCGAGGTACGCACGATCTTGCGGACGGTTCCTGCGTCATGCAGGAAGTTCTGCCCCTTGGATTTGGTTGGGGTGACACCAAAACGCTCCGCAAGTTCGCGGATTTGGGCAGGGCCAAGAAGTGCGTTCGGTGTTTTGGTCATGTCTTTCAGAGTAACGAACACTGCGCCCATTGAGCGAATGGACGCAGTGTTACGTAAAGAAATATGCGAGATATCACCGTTGCGCAATCAACG
>DFNY01000021.1:895-1310 GCA_002376595.1 Jonesiaceae bacterium UBA3555
TTGGCGCGCTTGGTTTGCTCTGCTGCTGAGGCTTGGCTCGGCAATCCTGAGCCGCCTACCGAACGCCAAGTGCTCACCGAGAACTGGTACAGACCGTGGTACAGGCCGTTCCGGGAGACGATTGATGGGTTTCCACCAGATTCACACTGCGCAAGGCGAGCCCAGACATCAGAACCTACGTTGGAAGTACCGCTATCTGAAGATGAGGAAGAACCTGAGGAACTCGAAGAACCAGAAGAAGAAGAAGACTTCTTTGTAACTGTGACTTTTGGACGTTCTTTAGTGCCTACAACATAGACCTGAGTTACAGCCTTCTGGTCAACCTTTTGGGAAACTTGGGTGCGCGATTCTTCTACACCATCAACAGTAACTACCTCGAACGTGGTGGTTACCTTGCCGTCGACTCCCTTGGTTT
>DFNY01000021.1:1386-7403 GCA_002376595.1 Jonesiaceae bacterium UBA3555
TGCTTGCGCCAGGCTGGTAGCGCCCTTAGGCAGTGTGTGAACCGAGACGCGATCTTGCGATCCAAGTTCGATGTCTTGTGCGTCCAAAATGTCTTGGATCTGACCGGTACCGGAATCTACAACCTCATTGGTGCCATCTACGATGACTGCCACGGGTCCGTCAGAGTTCAAACGGAGGTCAATTGCCACACGTTCGTTACCCATTGAACGCGACACAACGAGGGATCCATCGTTGCCGCGGGCTGCAAGACTGGTTAGGAGTTCGTCTGCATCAAGAGCGGTGGTCTTTAGTTTTTGGGTTTCGCCGTCACGGTCAAGAGTGACTTCGCGTTGATAGCGCACCACTACGTCGCCGCCCTCTTCGAGGCTCGACTTGATGCTTGGCACTACGAGGTCGCCGTCTGCGAGTACTATTCCGTTTNNTCCTCTAGCAGTCCGTCCACTGAACCTTTGAAGGTTGTGACCTGCGTAGTGTTTCCATCGATATCAAGTGTGATGGTCTTGTGCGCTGCGGAGTAAATTCCAGCTCCTGCTGCTGCACTGACTGCGAACGCACCTGATACGAGGTACAAGATTGGTTTTTTCACGTTATTCCAGACGTGGTGCTCCCCGGGCACAAAACGCTGATGATCCAGTCATCATCCTCCAGCGCACTTGGCTAACATCGCGGTAGCGGTCTTACAAGCACGCCTCGATCCCGCATATCAGTCTGAAAGCTCAAGGCGTTTGCGCTCCTGAACTTGCTGCTGGCTGTGATACCGAGTGGAGGAATAGCCATTTTGATCCGGCTTTCCAATGTTTGACGGTAGCGGAATTTACCCGTGAACGCTAGGTTTTACGTGGGCAAAGCACGTCAAGAACTAGTCAAAAACAATGCGTAAACGCCGAAAATACCGCAAATGTCAGTTCGATCACTGCGCAATTTCCACAGGGTGAAAACAGGCTCTCTGAGCGTTTTTGCGGCTCTGGTTAGTACCAGTTTTTGCGCTGCGAGTGACCCCAAGCATCACACGGAGTTCCGTAGCGGCCGGAAATGTANNATTTGAGTCTTTGCGTTGGTGCGCCAATCTGAGGCTACACTTCCCATTTTTGAGCCCGGCAATGACTGCGGAATTCCGTATGCTCCAGAACTACGGTTCTGCGCTTGCACACGCCAGTTGCTTTCTTTGGTCCACAACTTATCTAGGCACGTGTACTGAGCCTCATCCCAGCCCCGGGCCAGAACCATTGACTTTGCAAGGGCCCGAGCTTCGGAAGGTGAGAGCACGCTCGCTGCAGGATCTGCTACCACTAGGGTGCCAATCCCGATGATTTCATCGACTGGTTCACTTAGCACAGAACGGGCGATTACCACTCGTTCCGACTCCGCACCGTCATGCGTAGTAATTCCGTAGGTGGTGACAGCCTTGCCTGCCTTACCTTTCTGAATCACCAGTTTTTGCCCCTTCACCAGGGAGGGGTCTTTGCGCTCGACTGTTTTGAACGCGAGGGTTTCGGTGACAGTATCCGAGTCGGTTCCCGCACGCTTCACTACAATGTTTTGACCATCGGTGAGTTGCTCATCAAGGTCTACACTGACGGTGTCACCCTCTTCGAGGAATACATCCAAATCCAGCAGCAAATCGCGAACCGTGGACAATGCCGTTACCGAGGACATGCTGGCCCCGTCAATCGATACCGATATCTTCTTCAAAGTATTGATGTGCAGTGATTGCCGGCCCACGAGGTCGCTTCGAGATGCCGAAACTGTGGCGCCGGTGGCACGAGTGCCCAACTCATCCAGGATGTCACCGACTGTGACTGCGGTGGTTGAAAGAGTTTGGATCTCGCCGTCAATCGTGACCGGGATCTGCTTGGCAGTGCGAACGGTGACGGTGTCACCCTCTTCGATTTTGTCTGCTGCTGAAGGGAATATCTCGTCGGCTTCGGTGACTGCAATATCTGACTGTGACAGAACATCGTCCACAGTGTTTCCCATGATGGATACGCTTCGGACGACTCCGTCGACGTCAACAAACAAGGTTTTGTTGAGGTCAACGTACGCAAGCGTTCCTGCCGCAAGGGTTGCCAAAACTGTTAAGCGCGCCGCCCACTGCAAGGGCATAGCGAACCTATCAGTTTTCACGTTGTCTCCAGGAAATCTTGGCTGCTGTGAGCGGTCCAGGTTGGCTCAGCNNTTGGTCACTAGTT
Source organism: Jonesiaceae bacterium UBA3555 (assembly GCA_002376595.1). GTDB lineage: Bacteria > Actinomycetota > Actinomycetes > Actinomycetales > Cellulomonadaceae > Timonella. Next base: position 3,577 of record DFNY01000021.1, read on the forward strand.
CTTTGTTCACCAACACCTTAAAGACCATGCTTGGTTTAGGTCTTTACCAGGTACCGTACACGGCCTGTGTATTGCGCTGAACTAGAGAACAGGCCTCAACCAATTCCAAGCCTCTGACCTGCGCAATCTTCTCCATTGTGTGGACTGCTAGGTACGGTGCGTTTGGTCTTCCCCGGTATGGGTGCGGAGTCAGGTAGGGTGCGTCCGTCTCCAACAGAATCAGACTAGGGTCGGCCACACCCAGTGCGGATCGCAGCCCTTCGTTTGCACCGAAGGTAAGCGGTCCAGCAAAGGACATGTACCAGCCTTCCTCATTGCAAATCCGGGCTAGTTCCTCCTCGCCAGAGAAACAGTGAAAGACGGTTCGTTCCGGCGCGCCATCTGCGCGAAGAATCTCCACCACAGCATCATGCGCGTCGCGGTCATGGATCTGCAGTGCCAAGTTCATTTCCTTGGCCAATGCAATGTGCGCACGGAACGCTTCTCGCTGCGTCCGTTGGCCGGCTGGTCCAGCGCGGAAAAAGTCCAATCCGGTTTCACCTATTGCCACGATCTTTGGATGCTGAGCAAGTTCACCTATCTCAGCCAGTGCGTCGTCCAGCGAGACATCGTGGCGCTGCGCATAGGTGGGCTCAAGCCCGTCCGGACCCAAATCCGCGGTGCGAGAGTGCAGCGGCGCCTCATTTGGATGGATCGCAATTGCACCGGCGAGCTCTTGGTGGGCTTCCAGCATTGGGATGGTTGCACGCGCGGAGTCTAGGTCGCAGCCCACTTGGATCATCTTAGTTACGCCACAAGAAACGGCCAGCGCGATGACTTGGTCAATTCCTGGTAGTTCCACTCCGTCATGCAACACGTCAGCGAGTGATTCCAAGTGAGTGTGGTTGTCGGTGACGGAAACGGGCAGTGCCTGCGGAGCTGGTGGCCACGAGTAGTCACGAGTGCGTGCCATGGAAAGTCCTTACGAAAAAGCCGGTGGCCGACTCGCGCGTGCGAGCCGACCACCGGCAACAACTTGATTAGTTGGTGGTGTCTTCCAAACGTGGGAAGAGTGCTTCACCCTTTGTCACCGTGGTGCCTGGCTTGAGTTGACCGAATGCTGCAGCGCTTGAGACAGGTTGCGAGTCGAGGCTACCCAAGTATTCTTCGGCTCCGAGCGAGTCCCAAAGCTTTGAAGCAGCGATTGGCATGACCGGGTTGAGCAGAATAGCCAACGCGCGCAGGCCTTCAGCTGCAGTAACCAGAATCGTGGCTAGTCGCTGACCGTCACCGGCCAACTCTGGATCTTTTGCAACCTTCCAAGGCTCTTGCTCGGTGATGTAGAGGTTCAGAGCGTCAACCAGGGTCCACACTGCGTCGATTGCGTGGTTAGGCGAAATCTGGTCGATTGCAGCTTCTGCATCAGNNTTCGTTGAGTTCACCAGCCGATGGCAATGCACCATCGAAGTACTTGTTCACCATTGCAGCCAGACGTGATGCGAGGTTTCCCCAGCCATTGGCAAGTGCTGCGTTGTACTGCGCGGCCATGTCCTCCCAAGAGAATGAGCCATCTTGGCCGAACGCAATTGCCCGCATGAAGTAGTAGCGGAAGGCATCGGAACCGAACACGTCAATGATCTGCGACGGAGCGATGCCTGTGAGCTTGGTTTTGCTCATCTTCTCGCCGCCTACCAGCAACCAACCGTGGGCAAACACGGTCTTAGGAAGTGTGGAGCCGTGCGCCATCAGCATTGCCGGCCAGATGACTGCGTGGAAACGCAGAATGTCCTTACCAACCAGGTGAACATCTGCGGGCCAGAACTGTTCAAACAGCTCTGGTGTGTCTTCACCATCGGTGTTCTTCTGCAGAGCAGTCATGTAGTTCAACAGGGCGTCAAACCACACGTACAGTACGTGCTCGGAGACCAACGGCAGTGGGATTCCCCAGTCAAAGGTGGAACGTGAGATGGACAGGTCCTGTAGTCCCTGCTTCACAAACCCAAGCACCTCATTGCGAGCTGATGCCGGCTGGATAAACTCAGGGTGCTCGTCGTAAAAAGCAAGCAGGCGGTCTTGGTATTTGCTCATGGCAAAGAAGTAGTTCTGCTCAGAGAGCATCTCTACCGCGTAGTTGTGGATGTTGCAGATCTTCTGACCTTCAAGGTCACCTTCGCCGTCGTGAAGGTCGCCGTCTGCCTTGTATTCCTCACAACCCACGCAGTACGGACCCTCGTAGGAGCCTTCGTAGATGTCACCCTGCTCCTTAAGGCGCAGAATGAATTCCTGGACGGCCTTTTCGTGGCGCGGCTGGGTGGTGCGGATGAAGTCGTCGTTTTTGACGTTGAGGGTGTCCAGAACTGGCTTCCAAGCCTCTTCAACGAGTTTGTCTGCCCACTGCTGTGGGGTAACGCCGTTGGATTCGGCGGTGCGCATGACTTTTTGTCCGTGCTCGTCGGTTCCTGTAAGGAACCAAACGTTCTCCTGGCGTTGGCGGTGCCAACGGGTGATGACATCTGCCGCAACCGTGGTGTACGCGTGCCCGATGTGCGGGGCGTCGTTCACGTAGTAGATGGGCGTGGTCAGGTAGAAGGAGTTCTGTGCAGTGGCCATGAGTCCATTCTAAAGCGGATGGCAACCAGTTTTGGCACGCTGTCCATGATGTATCCCCCACAATTTGTTGTGAGTGAGGTCTGGTCACTCACGCTGCCCCCTTGGGGCAGCTGCGGGATCTACTGTGCTGGAATGAATGCGACTGTATTTGGGCCTACAACTATGAGTGTTTGGTGAGTTGTAGCAAGTGCGTCGATCTCAGCGACGCCTTCAACGGTGAGCTTCTGAGAAAACAGCGTCGTTCCGTTATACACAAGCTTGTCTACTTGGTTTGTCCCCTGGTACCCAACGAAAATGTTGCTTGCGTTAGCAGCGAGCAGCGTTGGCTGCGATGCTGGAATGCTCGCTTGTTCACCGGCGCCATCTTGGGGCAAGGAATCGCTGTTGCCGATCAGGCTCTCGGCTACTCGCGGCCAGCTGCCAGCCGAGTTGGTGTAGCCGTGGAGTCCGTTTGGATCTTCGATGACCCCAACAGCATCCGGCCAACCATAATTTCGGCCCCCCACAATTACGTTCAGTTCGGTTCCCTGGTCGCTTTGTTCAAGTTCGAGCAGGGTGCTGTTGTTGAACCAAGAAAATGCGACAGGAGTTTTGTGTCCGGCAGTCCATAACGGCGATTTGGTCAGCGGGTTACTTGCTGGCACCTTTCCCGACGAGTCCACACGTAAGACCTTCCCGCTGCGGCTTTCGAATTGCTGGGCAGCGGAAGGCGCTGCGGACGCAGCGTCCTGCAAACCGTTGGAGGTTGGGAACTCTGATTCCGGAGTCAGAATGTCTGGAACTCCGATGAAAAGCTCACCCTGCGGTGAAACTGCAAGAGCGCCAAATGACTCACCTGCAATACTGCGAGCGCCAAGATCCCCGCTTTGCTGCGGAGCGCCAAGATCCCCGCTTGGCGGCGGAGCGCCAAGATCCCCGCTTTGCTGCGNNCAAGATCCCCGCTTTGCTGCGAAGTGTCCTCTTCGTCGTTTGAGCCAACCTCCAGAGGAATCGGTCCGTAAACGGTAGTGAGTGCGGATACCTCGTTGTCTTTGACCGTCATGGACACTACGGATTGTTCTGACCCAAAACCGACGTGTGCGTAGAGAGTGGAATCCTGTTCAAATAGCGGTGATGCAACTACCGAGAACAGACGGCTTGATTTCAAGGCTGCAATGCCAGGTCCACTTAGCGCGTCGGCACCGTGCTGGGTGACTTCATAGGCGCGGCCGTCTAGTGCGGCAAACAGCAGTACTGCT
>DFNY01000021.1:7470-13199 GCA_002376595.1 Jonesiaceae bacterium UBA3555
CGACGTTTCTTTCGAAGCGTGCGAACCTTCGTGGTCAGGATGTGGAAGCGCAACAGCTGTAGTGCCGATAAGCGTGAGCACGCAGGCGACAATAATCGCGCGAGACGCGCGGTGGCGCGAAGACGAACCTAGGATTCGCACATTGAGTGCGCTCTGCTCGATTCGTCCGCTTCTTGTATCGGCGGGNNGTGCCCGAATACCTTTCCCATAGTTTCGAGCATAGTGTGTTGAAGGATTCCTACCCCACGGTTAACCACGCCGCCCTTTACAGTGTCTTTACCCAAGCAATGGCGATAGATTGGTGGACATGACTCAATCTGTAGACCGCAACGCTTTGATCGTTGTAGATGTCCAACCGACTTTCTGTGAGGGTGGAGCCCTTGGAGTTGCCGGCGGAAACGCTGTTGCAGAGCGAATTGCAGAATTTGCAGCCCAGCACCGGGACAACTACACCCTGATTGCAACCACACAAGATTGGCACATTGAGCCTGGAGACCACTTCTCCCAAAATCCGGATTTCATTGACACCTGGCCGCCACACGGCGTAGCTGGTACCGAAGAAGCAGAACTCCATCCAGCTCTGGCCGATCTTGACCCCGACGTCAGTGTGAAGAAGGGACAGTATGCGGCCGCCTATTCCGGATTCGAAGGCACCACAGGCGAAGGCCAATCACTGGCAGATATCCTCCACGATGCCGCAATTACTCATGTAGACGTGGTGGGAATTGCAGAGTCCCACTGTGTCAAGGCCACCGCCCTAGACGCACTCGAACTGGGCCTTGAAGTCAGAGTGTTCACCGACCTCACAGTGCCAGTGACCGAAGAGCAGGGTGAGGCTGCCCGCGTTGAACTCCTCAACGCAGGCGTAGGCTTGGCACCCAGCTCGCACATCTAGACCAACAGTAATCAAGAGCGCTGAACGCTTTGACTGTGGCCGCACTTTGCAACCAGGGTGCGGCCACATGTCTATCTTCACAGTTACGCGCGCGCCATCGCAGCATAGTGGGCATCGTTAGCAAGAAGCTCCTGGTGCGTACCAATTTCTAGGATCTCGCCGTGACGCATGACAGCGATTCGATCCGCGCTGCGAATGGTCGATAGCCGGTGTGCCACCACGAACGTAGTTCGGCCTTTCATGAGGCGCTCCAAAGCTTGTTGCACTAGTTTCTCTGACGTGGAGTCAAGCGCAGAAGTAGCTTCGTCCAGAATCAGCACCTTGGGGTTGCGGATAAGTGCGCGAGCAATTGCCAGCCTCTGGCGTTGCCCACCAGACAAGCGCGAGCCGCGCTCCCCAATCACTGCATCCAGACCGCCCATCTCTTGGACGAAGTCCAGCGCATTCGCCGCCGTGAGAGCTTGGTTTACTTCAGCATCTGTCAGATCGCTAGCCCCATACGTGACGTTGTCGCGCACGGTNNCCTGCGATATATCGAGGTCATCTATCAGTAGACGGCCCGAGGTTGGGGTCAAGAACCCGATGACCATGTTAAGTATTGTGGATTTTCCAGACCCCGAAGGGCCTACAAAGGCGATGGTTTCGCCTGCGTGCACATCCAGGTTGATGTTCATGAGCGCTGGAGCCTGAGCATCATCGTATTGGAATCCAGTGTTCTCAAAGCGAACTGATCCAGCAACTTCATTCATCGCCACTTTGCCTGCGTTGCGTTCTAGATCATCAGCGGCAAGCACTTCGCCCATGGATTTCACCGATTCCAAGCCCTTGGAAATCATCGGAGCCAACGTAAGCAAAACGGTGACAGACCCAGTGAGCTGCATAAAGTAGGTAGACAGCATGACTACATCTCCCGCAGTCAGCCCGAAGATGCCCTGATGAGCCACAAATGCTGCACCTACCAAACACACCACGGACAGCAACTGGAAAGTAATCCAAGAGAGAGCACCAAACCGGCCGTTCACAATATCAAGTCGAATACCAGCGTCACGGACGTTCTCCAGAGTGGAGTCCAATCGGTCCAGTTCTCGACGCTCAAGTGCATGCGCTCGGGTGATGGGGATCAAGTGGGTCATTTCGGAAACCCGTGCGCTCATCGCCTCGATTTTCTTGCGGAACTCTGCGTTGCGCTTGCTCATACGTTTACGCATGGCAACCACAAGGAACGCTGATGCCGGAACGGCTAGTAGAAACACAGGCAGGAATTGCGGTGTGCGCCATGCGGTAATGGCAAGTGCACCAACCAAAGTGGTCACTGCACCTAACCCTGAGTCAAGTGTTTGCCTGGAAGTCTCTACAACGTTCTCCACGTCACGCACGATTTTGGCTTGTAGCACTCCAGCACTCATACGCCGGTGGTAGCCAATAGAGAGTTCCTGGAGTCGACGAGCCAGCGTCATTCGCAGATGTGACTCGACTTCACGCACAGAATGCGAAAGTAGGCGGATGTAGAACACGGACACAGGCAGGTTCTGCGCGATCACCGCGATCATGCAGCCAGCGATGATCCATAGTTCGTGCAACGACTTCTGCTCCACCACAATGTCAATCACCATTGCAGTCAGTACCGGCATAACCCACACCGGGGAGTGCTTCACTGCGTATGCCACCGCCGCTACTATCAGGCGTTGCTTCTGTGGCGCGTAAAGGCCTATGACTGTTTTGAGCGGCCGTTGAGGGTCATACCACTCTTCAATTGGCGCACTGTAGGTGGGGGCGGGGCGGGAGGATCGAGCCATAGGGATTATTATTCCGCAAAACTCGAATCGATTCGACTGCTTTGCTGAATTACCTGCAAGCGAGTTCACGCAGTGCCTACTCTTTATGCCAAGCTATTTGGCACTTCACTGCAAGCGATCTGCTATTTCGCTGCAAGCGCGGCCGCATAGAGATCCCGCTTTGAAAATCCGGTCGCTTGGGCAACCTCTGAAACTGCGTTCTTCAGTCGTTCGCCGCCCTCCACGCGTGCCAATACCTCAGCTACCAGCGCATCCACCGACACTTCTACGCTGTGGGGTGCACCCGAGACCACAATTGCAATCTCGCCTCTCAACTGCTCTTGAGAAGCTGCGAGCGACAGCTGTGCAAGAGTCCCACGCAACACCTGCTCATACGTTTTGGTTAGCTCACGGCACACGGCCGCTTTGCGCTCTTGTCCAAAACCTTGAGCCATTGCCTCGAGCGTGGCCGCGATTCGGTGCGGAGATTCAAAGAACACCATGGTGCGCGGTTCCACCGAGAGCGCCGCGATGGCCCTAGCGAGTTCGCCAGCCTTACGTGGAGGAAACCCCTCAAAAGTGAATCGGTCAGTGGGAAGACCTGAGAGCGCTAACGCAGTCAGGACCGCACTGGGTCCAGGGGCCGAAGTGACCACGAGATCGCGCTCAATAGCTCGTTCCACGACTCGATAACCAGGATCAGAAACCGATGGCATTCCAGCATCGGTGACCATCACAACGTCGCTTCCAGCTTCCACGTTGTCCAACAATGCATCGGCCTTATCCACTTCATTATGTTCATGGAAGCTGATGACTTTTCCGCCAATTGTTATGCCCATACGTGCAGCCAATGCATACAACCTGCGGGTATCTTCCGCCGCGATAATCGGGGCTTGTTCCAGCAACGTGCGTAGGCGTAACGAAGCGTCATCCACGTTGCCGATTGGTGTTGCCGCAAGAATCAGTCGTCCAGTCATACACATAACCTTGCCACGTCCCCTAGGATTGCAGGCGTGGGAGATACACCAAATTCCGATAACTTTGTCACACCGCCCCCATTTGCTGACTCAAAACTTGACGTCGATGCAGGTAATTCACCAGCGGTTACCAGTGAGGACAGCGCCGAAGCTGCACAAGACGAAGGGCTAGATCAGTCCACGCTGAGCACTTACGAACAACTGATGGCCAAGTTGTTTTCTGCAAGGCAACTGACGTGGGGACTGACTGCCAAGGCACGCATGTGGGGGTGGCTCGCACCACTCATTGTGGCCGTGCTCGGCGGAGTAGCCCGCTTTGTCAGGCTGGGGTACCCTCCCAAACTTGTTTTTGATGAGACCTACTATGTCAAGGGCGCATACACGTTACTCAAAAACGGGTACGAGAATGACTGGCCAGACAAAATCGACGAAACCTGGAATGCCGGCAACCTCGATTCGTACCTAGATAAAGCTGACTACGTAGTCCACCCGCCTTTGGGTAAGTGGATGATTTCGTTGGGAATGTGGTTAGGCGGGCCCGAGAACGCAGCATCCTGGAGAATCTCCACTGCTGTGGTTTCAGTGATCGCTATCTTCCTTATTGCGGTTGTAGTGCGGATGATGACAGGCTCCACCCTCGTTGGAGTGGTGGCTGGATCCTTGTTCGCCATTGATGGGACCGGAATAGTCCACGCACGTACCGGCCTGCTGGATTCATTCTTGATGTTCTGGGTGCTCGTTGCCTTTGTGCTGCTGGTCAAAGACAGACAATGGCGCAGGACGCGACTGGCTCGAATGGCCGCCGCTCGCCTAGATCATGGGCTCTCTCTCGGAGATTGGGGCCCGCGCCTCGGATTTAGTTGGTACCGCTTCGCTGGCGCATTCGCTCTGGGGTTGTCCTGCGGAATCAAGTGGTCAGGCCTGTACTTTGTAGCCGCATTCTGTCTGCTCGCCGTGTTCTGGGACTGGGGTGCCAGATACGCGATTGGTGTGAAGAGCTGGTTCTGGGGTGGATTCTGGCGAGACGCAGTGCCAGCAGCACTGGTAATGCTTCCCACTGCGCTCATGGGCTACTTGCTTGCATGGACAACGTGGTTCACCAATGAGAAGGCATATGGCCGCCTATGGCNNTAGATGTCTTGCGTTCCTTTGGGCACTACCACGCAACCATGATGAAGTTCCACACGGGACTAACCTCAGATCACTCATACGATGGGCCTGCAATAGGCTGGCTCATCCAGTACCGACCAACATCTTTCTTCTGGGAGAAATACTCCAGGGGAGAGAATGGCTGCGGATCAGAACACTGTGCGGTGGCAATAACTTCCATAGGAAACCCAATTCTATGGTGGCTAGCCACAGCTGCATTTGTTTACCTCATCTACCGACTCGTACGGTGCTCAGACTGGATTGCCGGAGCGATAGTCACTGGCATCATCGCTGGATGGGTTCCATGGCTGTTCTTCCCTGAACGCACCATCTTCACGTTCTACACAATCGTCTTTGCGCCGTTCATGTGTATGGGATTGGCCTACGTTGCCTATCTGCTGTGGAACTATCGAGCCAAAGATCCGGCCCAAGTCAAGAACATCCGAGGGGTACTTCTTGGTCTAGGACTTCTCGTAGTCCTCATCTCGGTATTCTTCTACCCAATTTGGACTGGAATCCAAGTACCGTATTGGTTCTGGCAAAGCCACATGTGGCTTACATCGTGGCGGTAGCTGAGCCAAGAAAGAAACTCGAAGTGATGCACTGTGCATCCCTTCGAGTTTCTTTTTGGGCTACTTAAAAGTGGTCAGGAGTCGCTTCCAAAATGCTCTCCACCGTTCTCGATCATCTTCGGTGTTGAGCTGAGCATGCTGAAGTCCCAATACTGCCTTCTCAGGAGATTTTGCGGAGATATTTACGTTGACTTTGGACCCGTCTGCGAGAGTCACTCTCCAATACCGCCATTTTTCAGTACTAGAAACTGAGGGCGTAGATGTGGTTGGTACTCCATCCAATTCTTCTGGGCTTCCAACGAATTCCTGCCATCGCACAATCACTTCATCAAGCGATCCCTCAACGGTCTTCGAGGCATTC
>DFNY01000021.1:13204-13484 GCA_002376595.1 Jonesiaceae bacterium UBA3555
ACTGATTGGGCCCACCAGTGCTTGCTTGGAATCTCAGGCATGCGTTCAACCACTAGCGCGGCAATCGCTGTGTGATCCATTGTGCGGGCTTGCTGCGCGTCAAGCACCGACACCCACTGTTCCCAGGGAATACCTGTTGCTCGCGTGATAGGTGCATGTGAGTCAGTTTCTGCCATGCCATTACTGTAGACACTTGCAAAGTTCGCCGCTATCACAAGCCAAGAATGTGGGCACTTCTCAAGTTACGGCTTTGACCTCACCACGCGGTGACCGGCCACCA
>DFNY01000021.1:13568-30723 GCA_002376595.1 Jonesiaceae bacterium UBA3555
CGAGACTGCTAACCACATGAGATGGTTCCCAGTCACCTCAGATGATTTTGCAACTCCGAATGGCAGTAGCAGCAATGCTGCGAAGGAGACAGCTAGCGCTAGGTTTCCCATGCCATCCGATGATTTCCCTACTTTTTCTGCGAAAACAGTGTAGATAGCAAATGAGCCCGCGGCCCCCAACGCAAACAGCACCCCAATGATGGGAGCATGCCCGCTAGGCCCAGCAATAAGCACAACACCGCCTAGCGCGAGTACCGCACACACGCCTTCCCACAGCCGACGAGAATCGAAGAGCGCCACCGCACATGGACCGAGGAACTCGATGGTGACTGCGATTCCTAGAGGAATACGTTCGACAGCGGCAAACAAGCACAGATTCATCAGTGCCATTGAACAGCCATAGATAACGATTCCCCAGCGATCCGAGACACTCAGGCCTCTGATTTTTGGACGAAATACCAGTAGAAGTACCAGGGCAGCAATGAGCATTCGGCCAGAACTAGCAGCGGGAGACCCTAAGTCTGTGAACGTCTGAGATGCGGCAAACGATGAGAACTGAATCGCAACCGACCCGATGAGCACCAAGAGCGCTGCTGTCAGAACCCCTTTGCAAGTGATTGGTGGACCGTCATCCACTTGAAGGGTGGGGATAGAAGGTTCACATGCCCCACTTGCTAATCCCACCTCAAGTGGTTCAGCAGGTTGGGTGGCAACAAGAGATTGCTCGGTATTCACAACGATTAGTACAAAATTCTGCGAGAAGGGATTGCCTCGACAGTCTACTCAGGTTCACGCACTCGATGATTCGAACGACCAAATCTAGCCAGAGGTTCTCTACCCCAAGAGTTTACGTAACAACGAGATCTTCTTTGGACCGAAGGGTGGGTACACCAACGCCATCGTGTCTGGTTTCAATGGCTTAGAAACAACGGACTTTTCGTGGCTGAACATCTCAACAGATCTTTTGCCGTGATATGTCCCCATACCTGATTCGCCGACGCCTCCGAATGGAAGGTCCGAGATTGCAAGATGCGCCACCGGCAGCCCGAACGTGATGGCACCCGATGAGGTGTTCCGTAGAAACTGCTGTCTGACCTCACGCTTGTTGGAGAACACATAGAGTGCCAAAGGCTTATCACCTTGGTTGATNNAATGGGAAGTATTGGACCAAAGATCTCTTGCTCCATCACCGCCGAGTCGCGCGGAGTGTCCACGAGAACTGTTGGGGCAATAAAGCGATCTTCCTTCCGTGATTCCCCACCGACAACTACCGTTCCGCATGGTTGTTCCAAAAGTCCAGTGAGTCGGTCGAACTGGGATTCATTAATGATCCGCCCGAACTGAGTATTGGAACTAACATCACCGTACAACCGCTCGAGCGCCAACTTGAGTTGGTACGCAAGCTCATGTGCAATATGTGCTTGGGCAAGCACATAATCGGGTGCTACACAGGTTTGACCCGCATTGATAAATTTCCCCCAAGCCAGCCGCGCGGCCACTGCCTCAAGGTCTTCGGAGTCATCCACATATGTTGGAGACTTGCCGCCGAGTTCAAGAGTGACCGGCGTGAGGTGCTTTGCCGCAGCCGCCTTCACAATCCGACCAACACGACCATTGCCGGTGTAGAAGATGTGGTCAAACTTCTGCTCCAACAGTTGCGTAGTCTCAGGTACTGCTCCTTCGATTACTTGAACTGCTCGCGTATCCAGGTACTGTGGAACGAGCGACGCCAACGCCCGGGCCGTGTGCGGCGCCAGCTCACTTGGCTTGAGGATCACGCTGTTTCCGGCACCCAGAGCACCAACCAGAGGGGCAAGGAGCAACTGCACCGGATAGTTCCATGGAGCAATAATTAGCGCGACTCCGAGCGGCTCTAAAAGTGTGTATGCGTTCGCAGGCAGCACTGCCAATGATGGTGCCACGGGCTTGGGCTTGAGCCACTTCTTAAGGTTCTTGAGTGTGTGTGCGATTTCCCCACGAATCATCGACGTCTCAGTTAGGTACGATTCGATCTCGTGTTTTCCAAGGTCTTTGCGCAGGGCTTCATCGAGCACCGCAGTATTTTCGGCCACCAGAGCGTCCAAGGCTCGTAGTTGGTGAATGCGCCAATCTAGGGGTTTGGTAATTCCTGCTTGAAAAGCGCTACGAACCTGCGCCACAGATTGCTCAATAGCTGACACTTTGTGCTCCCAACTTTGGAAAACGAGTAGCGGCTTGGTGTATTGAGACTACTAGACGCACAACTCTTGATTCTGCCTCACGCTCGCCCAAGTACACATACGTGCAGTGAAAGGCACGTCTCACTCACATGTGACGACGCAAAATTAGATAGCCCTGCGACGCGCCAACACGGCGTTGAGAGAAACTCCCAATGAATCTGGAGAACCCGTACCTGCGGCGTGTTCGTCTGTTGCGCTTGGTTGGGAAACCTCAGCAGAATCAGGAACCTCGCGGGGAGCATCGCGCAAAGAGGCCTCACGCTCGATTTCAGCGATTCGATCCTTTGTCACCTGCTGTAAGTGAGTGGTAATGCCTGGGGCCTCCCACTTTGGCGCAGCAGTTTTAGCCGCGTAAACAGGTGGTGGAACCGGCACTGCACGCCAAGCGGAACCAGCCGACCTACCGGACTGGGCGGGCGATTGAGCAGACCCGTGTTGCTTGGCAACCGGGCGAACAGCAGTATGCGCGCCAGAAGCAGACCGGGCGCTGGGTGCTGACTGTGCTTTGGGCAGGTTAGACCTTGCCGGAGTCCCAGAACTAGCAACTGGAGTCGAAACGGGTCGACCGGTCACATGCTTCTTAGCAAACAGTGAGGACTCAACACGAGAAATAACGGTAGTAGATACGTCTTCGCGCTGCGCACCAGTTTGAGCAGTACGTACTGCCGGAGCAGGACGGCCCGCAAGGCGCCGTTCTGTCTCGCTCATTTCACGAGGGCGGTACTTGGTACGCGCAGAGCGCTGAGCCCAAGCAACATCATTTCTTTGGTTAGCCAAAACTGCTCTGCGGCCAAGCACCAGAACCGAAGCCAAAAGGGCGGCAGGAATTACCGCAAACCAGAGGCTCAGAGAAGTTGTTGCACCGATTATTCCAATATCCACCGTTGCCAACAAGAGAGAGAATGCCAAAAGTGCACGACGGCGCGCGGCAGCCGCACGGCGTTCTAACACGGCTCGTCGTGCTGGGCTGAGCTGTGGTGCTGACATGACTCCTCCTTGCAGGTTCCGGCGGGGACGAACATCTTGCCCCAATGGTGGTGTCAAGATCGTGGATGAACTTGCCGTTGCCGGTGATTGTGCGGACGCTTTCGTTGATTCATCGGTACATACCGCTAAAACCCGAAGGTTCTCTGAGAACCGGTCCTCGGCACGTGAGTCTTTCATGTGCTGTCGGCGGCGCAAAGAAGTAGGGACCAAGTAGGCAACCCACAGCCCGAACACAACTAAAAGTCCGAGGCTTACTGGAGAGTCCACAGATATGACGTTATTGTAGTGTGCGCGTGCGCTACGGTATTGGGTTCGGTGTGTCGAGGAGTAAATGACACTGATGTAACTCAGCCCTCTACCCAACTTGACTCAGCCCGCCCACAGATGGATTCGTCGGGAAGCAGAGTGCAAGCGAAAGCTGCTCTACAACGAATCACGCCACCTGTTCATGATTCCCGCCCCCACCTCGTCTTCGGTAATTGCGAACGACACATGGTCAGCCCAATGGCCATTGATGTGAAGATACTGCTTACGCAGGCCCTCCCGACGCAAGCCAAGCTTCTCAGCCACACGCAAACTCGCGCTGTTTTCCGGACGGATATTGATTTCAATGCGATGTAATCGCATTTCCAAGAACGCATAATCCATCACCATTGCCACCGCAGTTGGAGTTACCCCTCTACCAGCCACCGCCGAAGAAACCCAATAACCGATTGTGGCCCCGCGCAGCGAACCAAGTGACACGCTTCCCAAGGAAATCTGTCCCACAAATGCGCCGTCCAAGAACATTCCCCACATGTAGGAATCACCCGAACGCGCAGACTTACTCAGTGAACGAACGTAGTCTTCATACGTCTGAGCAAGACCAGAAGCGTCATCCAAGCCAAGTGGAATAGTTGCTTCCCATGGCTGCAACCACTCCCGGTTCTCCCTACGAACCTCATACCACTGTGTCTTGTCACTACGCCTCAAAGCACGCAGAAGCAAGGTTCCGTGAGGAGGCTGGTTCCACGCATCTTCACGCAAAACCACCTGCCGGAAAGGCATAGGAAACACACGCACTCCTCACCACATTGACGTAGGGGCACAACGAAATCGCATACTGAGACGTCATTAGCCAGAACTGGCGAACAAGCCCACCTTCGAATCTAGTCGTCCAGAATCAAGCAGTGCAAGGGTTGGCCAATCGCGACTTCCGTTGCTGATTCGGGCACCACTGCCAACGCATTGGCCTGCGATAACGCACCCATAGTCAGGCTAGCCGCCCGAGTTGGGTCACCCACTGGGAACAGCTGATAGCCCTCTTCAGGCGAACCAGTAACCGTTGCGGGGACGAACTGACGGACACCCGCAGGACTCACCCATCGCGTAGTTGACCTAGCAGGAATAGAAGGACGATAGAGGTCTGAGTACCCCGCCATTGCTCGAAGCGCTGGTCGAACGAAAACCTCAAATCCAATCTGCGCGGCTGCTGGATGCCCAGGAAGTGCGTACATCGGAATGCTGCGTTCGTCATCATCTAAGAATGTGCGCACAGTTAGGGTGCCAAAACCTTGATTCATTCCTGGGTGCATTGCCACGTGATCAAAGCGCACCTGGCCGAGCGGACTCAACACATCGCGGACAGTATCGTTCTCTCCCTCCGACAAGCCACCGGTGGTAATCAAGAAATCTGCACGAACGAGTTGGTCTTCGAGAGCTTCTCTCAGAGCCGCGTTTGCGTCGGTTACCGGCTGCACGTTAATTGGCACCCCACCCACGTCTTGAACCGCNNGGCGCCGGGTGCACCTTTATTCTCTGGAATCCAAGTGACGCAGCGAATGCGATTTGCCTCGCCCCCAGCCGAATGCCCGCTGACAAAGCAACTGCGCCTTGTGGAACTTCGCTGCCCACCGCCCTCACCTGGTCACCAGGGCGCACAGCGCTGCGCACCGAAACGCGCACATCACCGCGGTCAGTCCACGCCAAAGGAACAACCGCGTCCGCTCCAAGAGGAAGTGCAACACCCGACGACACCTTGATGGCTTGGAATTCCACCAGCCGCACGGGATCAGCAGCAGGATCTGAAAACGTGTGAGCCACGGGAAGCACGGCTTCCGCACCTTGCTTGGTTCCTTCAACGTCGCTTGCGCGCACGGCATATCCATCGCAGCCAGCAAGATTCTTAGCTGGAACATCTTCGGTCACCACAATGTCAGCAGCCAGGATTGTGCCAGCGGCGTCCTTAAGGGCAACATCAATAGGAGCGATCTGCTTGACCATAGAGAGCACCTGTGAAAGCTGCTCCTGAACTGTTCTCATAACTACCTTTGTTGTACTGCGGGCGCGGTGTGGCGCTGTTCCATAGGCTAATCCACGGGTCAGCGATTTTTAGGCCATTTGGCATTTCCCAACGTGTTTTGTACCCCATCATGGCAGTTTCTTTGAGATACTTTGACTATGAGTGGTCTAAAACAGCCGTATCCCACAGAAGAGTTCACAGAAATCGAGGATTTCAAATCCGCACTCCGCACCGCTATACGCGAACAGAGGGCAAACAGAAGTGAACGACTTCGCAAGGAAGCTGGGCAAGATTTTGCCACCACAATACTCTCCATCCCCGCGGTGAAAGAGGCATCAACCATCGCGCTCTACACCTCACGCGCTGGAGAACCTTCCACCCTTCCGCTCATGAACTACCTGTCCGCACTGGGGAAGCGAATCCTCCTGCCGGTATTGGGCGCCGGCCTTCAGCGAGATTGGGCAACTTTCGCGGGAGAAGATGATTTGCTCCAACGCGCTCCAGGCCGCCCTCCGGAGCCATCCACTCCAACTCTGGGAGCTCAAGCTCTCGAAGACGCCCAGGTCATCATCTGCCCAGCACTCGGAGTGGATACCAGCGGCACTAGGCTTGGCCAAGGAGGCGGCTGGTATGACAGAGCGCTACTCCACGCAGCAGCCGACGCCCAGGTTATTGCAATGGTCTACCCTGAAGAACTCTACGACCACACAATCACGGCCCTCCCCCGCGAGGAACACGACTTGCCGGTCCACGCAGTGGCAACCACCACATCGTGGCAACCGCTCCCCTCAAACGGTCTATAATTGGCACTCAGAGGGATCGAGTGCCAAGCACTCGACTGACACAAGTTTCAAGGAGAGAACGTGCCCACGTATTCATACCGTTGCACGGTGTGTGGCCACACTTTCGACATTCACCAGTCATTTTCGGACAGTGCGTTGACCACTTGCCCTGAGTGCGCGGGTCTGCTGCGGAAGGTATTTTCCACGCCGAGCGTAACGTTCAAAGGTTCTGGTTTTTACCGAACTGATTCAAAGTCTTCGTCCAANNAATGCTCACCCTCTTGCGCGTTCAGGTGCCGTAGCCATACTCGGGCGCTAAGCCCATAGCTGGTATCAACATCCCATTTGTCATGATGTCGTGCACCATCTCATTGATTCTGTGTTTCTGCGCTTTCCTCGGCAATCTACATCGCCGACGATAACTGCATGCTGAACCCATCACTACGTTCCGATCTCCCCGTTGCGTTGCAAGTCCGCTTCTACATTTGGAAACTGCGCTGGATTATTGCCGCACTCGCATGTAGTTTTGCGCTCACGCTAACCGGCAAACACACCGTTCAACCGCTTGCTGCAAATGAGGTACATGCCGCAGTAGACATTGCGACGGGCCAAGTGATCAAGCCTGCGGACCTAAACTTGCAAGAAAACGGCATTCCAAACGACACCGCAGGAACCGAAGAACACCCATTTGCTGGAGATACAGCCTTAGTAGACATCCCCCAAGGAACCCCCATAGTTTCAGCGATGGTGGCACCAACCCTCAGCACGGCGTTTGCCAAGGATGGCAAACTCATTACATCGGTGAACATTGCGAACCCAGAGGTCTTGGTTCTGACACACTCGGGCTCCCGGATCTCGCTCATTGCATACACCGAGGACGGAACCGAAGTTCTAGTCCCCCAAGCCGTGGTGATTAGTCCCCACGAGACGCTGTCCACCCGCGCAGATTCAGGAAAATCTTTCCTAGGAGGCTCCAATAGCGGGAAAAACGACATGCAATCGAGTACCGTTTTAGTTGCAGTGCTTCCCAAGGAAGCTGAGCGTCTAGCGCAGACGCTCTCATGGGATTCGACACTCATGGCCGCAATCGTTTCTTAAACTGAGCTTGCTCAGCACACACATTGGGAGCACATTCGTGAAAGATATTCTTGCTGGTTTTAAGGAGTTCATCCTCCGCGGAAACGCACTTGACCTGGCAATCGGTGTTGTCATCGGTGCTGCCTTCGGCCAGATTGTAAACAGTCTCGTTGACAACTTTGTCAGCCCACTTGTTGCCATGTTCTTTGGAAAGCCAGACTTCTCGTCAGCTCTGATCTNNTGGCAGTTGCTGCGGCACTGTACTTCTGCATCGTGCTTCCACTGAACAAGTTGCACGAACGCCGTAAGAAGGGCGAAGTCACCGAACCAGAAGCTCCAGCAGAAGACGTACTGCTGCTTCAGGAAATCCGCGACCTTCTGAAGAAGAACGCCTGATTCTAGGCACAAGCTCGAGCAGTGGGGCCCAGTTCGATGTATCGAACTGGGCCCCACTGCGTATATTCAAAACTCTGCTCGTATTCGAAACCCGGTACAGCTGAGACCCACACTCCCGACGCTGGCGATTCTCCCAGCGTTGGCAATACTCCCAGCGTTGGCCTAGCCCTTGGCTCTTGCCCCAGGACCTTGGTGCTTACCCCAGCTCTCAGCGTTTACCCCAGTGCGGAGGGACATCCGCGATAAGCCGCGCATCATTTCCTCCCTGTGGTTGAGGCTCGGCCAAAGGTTCTTCATCAACCAAGTTGAAGGAAGCAACAGCCTCTGATTCCATCATTTTTTCGCCGCCTTGGCGCACCACACGGCGGTGGCTTTTGCGACGCTTCGCGGCAGGTTGCGAGGTTCCAAGCGGCCCTGAGGCCTCTAATACTNNCTCCAGTTGTGGCTCAGACTCCGATGGTTCTGAAGCTTCCAGCGGTTCTGGTGTCTTCGGCAGTAGCGCCGGGTCGAGTGCTTGCGGAGTGTCAGTCATGGAATCGGCGAATCGCGTTCGCGATTGCGGTATCAACGCGGTGTGAACGCCTGCGGATTCCAAGCTCTTCGCGTACCACTGCGGCGATTTCTTCCTCATCGCGGTCTTCACCATCGGAAGTAATCCAGGCGACTAACTCGTCGAGCTGGTCGTCACCGTATGCGCTCATCGGTAGGCCGAATGGAACGTCTGGGCGTGGTCCTCGTCCCTGCACTGAGAACAGTGAAGGCTGTGTTGCCCCGCCTGCGAGAGTGATGGCCGCATCTTCGTGGAGAAGTGAATCGATGTCTCCAACTTCGGCAGACTGCAACTCTTCAAGCATTACTTCGTCTAGTACGTCAGCGGTGATCACTGGTAGAGCACCTGTGGCCAGCACTTCAGCTGCTCTGCGCTTGGATTCCTCGCGCAGCACTGCCTCGCGTACTTTGTTGGCTTGTCCTTCTGGGTCAAGGAATAGCGCCACTGACCAGAGAGTGATGACTTGCCAGCCAAGTTTTTCCAGCCGCTCTGCTCGGTGTCGGTCACGTGCGCGCAGCGAAGGCTGCTCAACGTATGCCATGTCATCGGTGAGAACAGCAACGAAGTATTCGCCAGGGAAATCTGGATGTCCGGCAACCATTGGGATTCGTTCGGAACCGTCGAATCCGAAGTTCGTTTCCACGGTGAGCCCGAACTGCCACAGACGGTCAGCGAGGTCTTNNAAAAGGCGATCTGGTTCGGTTGCATCTGGGCCAGATTCGTCGGTGTGGTGGTCTTGCTGTTCGCTTTCGAGGTTGAGCTCGTCTGCATCTTCACGCTTGGAGGCGCCTAATTCGGTGTTCTCGTTATCAAGTTCCGCATTGTTGCCAGCGGCATCTGTCTCTGTCTCCGCCACGGTCGAAGCTGAGGCTGGGGCTGAGGCTGTGCCTCCCGTCGTTGTGTCGGCGGAAACGTTATCGCCTCCTGCCTGCTCTGCTTGAGTCTCTGCAACTGAACTGTGTGATTCAACAGCGGGCTCTGGCGCCGTTCGTATACCTGGAACCATCGCAGCCAGCGCAAGGGCCGCCTGAGCCGGCGTCTTCTCTTGAGGTGGCTCGATTGGATCACCTGAGCCGCCTTGCGCAAAGTCCAGCAGCGATCCGAGCATGCGCGCACCCTTAGAGCGAAGCCTCGATACGTCAAGGTCTTGCGCACCAAAGCATGCCACTACGGTTAGGCGGTTGCGTGTGACACCCAGCGCGTTCAGCAGCAATGCTCCGCCGTGCGGCTGTGAGATCTCTGCGAATTGGTGCAGGGTGCGTCCGTGCGGAGTTCTACCGAATCCGAGTGTGAGGATTACGGCGTCACGGTTGAGGCCGGCAACGCCGCGTAGGTCGGAGATAACTGTTGGCTCGATGCGGCGTGGGTCGAAGAACGCTCCGAGTGCTGGGTTGTTTCGAACCTGCGCAACGATGGCTTCTCTAATTCAGTCTGCGTGGATTGCAGAGCCGGCAATGATGGCCAACGATTCATCTGAGTGGTCTAGGGCGTGGTTGATTGCTAGATCAACAACCCGTTGAACTTCAGCTTCTGTGGAGAGCACTGCGCCGGTTTCTTGGTCTGGCATGCCGGTTCCATAGACCTGCTCAAAGGTCACCGAATTGACGGCCTTTGGCAGTGGAATTGGTGCAAGGACATCGGCGTAGCCGTGCTTCATCAAGAATCTGGTGAGGTTGGCGTCACGGCGGAGTGCGTCTCCTGCAAGTGAAACTGTTGGCAGAACTTCGGACAGTTGTGCGACAGCGCCACCTGCGGCGCAGCGTGGGNNGCGTGCGATGGCAGAGAGTAGTGATTCCACTGGCAGGTGCTGAACCGCATCGAGGACTACCAGGTCTACTGTGCGGTGCGCTGGTAGAAGGTGCGGAATCATTGTTGGAGTAGCCAAAATGCACGGGCGGAGCTTGCGCATGACATCGCCGTATTCTTCGAACGCTGCACGTACCGAGGACATGCGTTCCTCGATGAGCATGCCAAACAGACCCTCACCTTGTTGCGCGTAGTTTCGCAATGCGCTCTGGGTCTGGTTGACGGTCGCCACCTTGATTGGCAACGCCAAAGAATCAACGTGCACGCGGTCTTGCATACGGAATCGTTGTGCAAGAGTTTCGAAACTCTCACCATCAATTCCGGCTAGGTAGGGGTCTGCCGCTAAGAGCTGCTCAAATACCGATGCCCACCAGGCTAGATCCAATTCCGANNTTGGGTCAATTCGGCGCGAGGTGAAATCCTTGAGAAGGTCAGTCAGGCCGAAGGAAATCAGCTCACGCAACAACGCTGTTCGGCGAGGCAACGAAACCAACGCAGCGGAATCGTCGTCAAGCTTCTTGAGACGCTCTTCCAACTGGTCCAACGGCGCGTTGAGGAGATCGCCGCCTAGCGGCGTGGTCCGCAATACCGGCTCCAACGCTTCTACGTGGGTGACCACTTCAGCGAAGTTGAGTTCCACTTCACGGAATCGTTCTGGAAGGCGAGGCCATCCACCCGCAGGGCAGTGTTGGGCCCACACCGAGCGCTGGGCTGGAATCTTCTTGAGCGACTCATGCAGATCTGTCACGCGCTCGCCAGGGCGCACCATGTCTTTGGCACGCTTGACTAGGCGGCGGCGCTGAACCGATCCCATGTCCGTGTTGTTTTCGTTGCGCCACTGACGTGACGCAGTTGCGGCAACCAAGTCGTCGGCTGCGCGTTCAAAAACCATGGGCTGGAACTGGTCTAGGGTTTCGCGCATTCCAGACAGCATGTCCAGTTGCTCGCGCCATTGGTTGAGCGTTGCTGGAGCGGACAGCCCGGTTTCTTCGCCAACGCGTTCAACATGGGACTTGAGCTGCGCAAACGCCGACTTGAGTAGCGATTGGACGTGCTCTAGCGCGATGGTCGCAGATTCGTTGGTGACCAAGTCCGCGCCGAACCAAGGCGTGGAGGCTGGGCGGATTGTGAAGCCGTTGAGGTCTGCGATTTCTTGCAGATTGGCGCTGATTTGTTCACGCTTGCCGGAGGCGATTCCTAGCAGAGTGTTTTGGTCGAACCGCACCGAGGTGCTTGGTGCTGGACGCTGCGAGGTCAACCTGGCAAGGGCTTGGAGTGCGTCATATGCGGAGATCCCCCACGGCTCACGCTTAACGTGCATGCCGTCCACCATCTTGGACAGGTGTTCGCGCGTGTCTTTAAGTGCTGCGCGGTTATCGGCGATCGCTCGTGTGTCGANNGTTTCCAGCGTCATGGCGCCTAGCAGTCTGCGAGACGCGATGGTTCGCCAGTTTGGGCTAGGGATAACGTCGAGCAGGAGGTCATCCAAGCCCATGGTGCGCAGACGCGAATTGAGGTCGTGTGCGGCGCGGCGGTGTCCTGGAACGTACAGGATGTTGCGGCCAATAGCTGCGGCTTCTGCGATGATCGCTGCTGCTACGCCGGTGGAGTCGGCGCCGATAGGGGCATCGATGAAGAGGTGCGATCCGGTGGCTAGGGCATCGAGTGCATAGCGTCCGGTGACGTCGAGGTCTCCAACTCCGCGTTCGAGGTTGGGGTCGTAGTCGCCGAATCGGGCGGCTGGGAGTTCCACATCGAGGACGGCTTTGGCGCCTTCGTCGCCAGCTAGCGCCGCAATGATTTCGTGGCGTTCTAGGCCGACGGTGAGATCGTCGAGGTCATCAACTAGTGCCTGCCCTGGGTGCACAAACGTGCCCACCAGCAGTTTGTCTGTCATTTCGAAGTCTGGCAGTACCGCTTGGCCCAGGGAGTTGATGCGGTCCAGAGCAGTGGATGGATCGAATCCGGCGCCGGTGAACGCGCCGCGCGCTAGTGCTACTGGGTCCAGCAGCGCTCCGCGTGACCGCAACGCTCTGGAAAGGACTGGGTTGACCTCGGCCGAAGGCTCAAGGCTTAGTTCAAAGTCGGTGTCTTGTCCGCGCGAAGCAATGGAGATTGGGCGCAACAATACAGGTGCCTTGACCACAGTTTTTTTGGCTGCAGGAATCTTAGAGGCAATGGACTCGTCTGATGCGGTAGTACGAGCAGCACCGGCGACGCGCGCCAATGCTGCAACGTCGTTTTCTGGCTCAGGGATCTCATGCTCGGTCCACGTGGCCACACCAATAGCAAGGTAGGTTGGCGCAATTCCGTAGCGCTCGGACTGGTCTTGGGAACGCTGGGCTACCGCCCTAGTTTTCCGACGAGCCACGGGCAAAGAGGCCGGCTCACGGAAGATGTTGGTCAGCCGGGTTGGGCGTCCTGCGAACAATTGCGCAATGCCAGACGGGTGCGCGGCAGTCAGATCCAACATGGCGTCACCCAGTAGCGACACGTTTGCCAGCGAGGAGTCTCCGGCCAAGGTCACGAGTGCACGCCGCCAGATGGACACGGCTTCAGAAACGTACTGCGTCGTTGATTTCGGCTTCGCTACCTGTGGTGGGGTTGGAGGCACAGTGGTGCCCTCGGCTGCCTTAGGTACCGAGCCCCCGGGCTGGGTCTGTGCGCTCAATGCGTTACCACCTTGCGTGTTATGCGAGGTAGAGGACGTATTGTTGATGTGGGAATCGTTCGCCATGCTTCGTCTCCCTGTCTACGTGCTGGCCTGTGACGCCGTGCTCCACCCGTTGCATGAGCGATCAAGGCATACTTCAAATTCACGTTATAGTGTTACGCCCGTGTAATTCATGTGCCGCGCCGTAGATTTGGCGAATTTTCCGCGTTTTTCGCCACAGCTGGAAGTGCTTTGGGCACAAAAAAACCGGACCGCTGTGCGCATCCGGTGTGGCCTTGAGTTGTGAGCATCTGTGCTACATACAAGATCANNTCAGTGCGAGCCGCGCAGGGGGCAGGCGGCTCGCACTGACACTCAAAATACTGCCTGACCGGTGGTTATCCGTCAACCATCAAACAAAAGTCGCAGATCAATTTCACCCACAAAGAAACCTTTGACCAGCCAAGATGTCGGAATTGGAGCATTTCGCGTGTTCAATGCCACATTGTCATGGGCAGTTCTATCCATAGGCCGGCATTGTCGAATTTCGGCTTGATCACTGACATTGCAAAGGAGAATTGACTCCTTGGTGAGTTCTAGAGGCTCTCCCACATGAGCTATTGACGGGTTAGTGGGGCCAACTTGGTCGGGCCCGCTGCGAACAGGAACTCTCCCCCAAAGGTATGAGAATGGTCCACCATGTGGATTCATGAGGCCTTCAGATCTGGATGTGCACCGGCATCTAGAACGCGCCCGCGCAGGAACGCGCTTGCGCAGGAGCACCCTGTCACACAACGCACAAGGGCCGCTGGCAGACTGCCAACGACCCTTTGCTTGCGCTGTGCGCCCGATAGGATTCGAACCTACGACACCCGCTTTAGGAGAGCGGTGCTCTATCCCCTGAGCTACGAACGCCTTGATGCGCGAGGAACTCTCCTACGCTGCATCAGACTCAAGGTTACCGGTCTGGTGACCAAGACCCAA
Organism: Jonesiaceae bacterium UBA3555; assembly: GCA_002376595.1. Classification (GTDB taxonomy): domain Bacteria; phylum Actinomycetota; class Actinomycetes; order Actinomycetales; family Cellulomonadaceae; genus Timonella. The sequence continues at coordinate 27,304 of DFNY01000021.1, forward strand.
AATGCAACCCATGTGATTCGGCACTTCGATGCTGCTCGAGCAGCCCTATCCGCCTACAACCTGCTTGATTTCACCGGTGTCGCCGTCTATTACCAAGTGCGTATACACGTCGGTGCTTGCCATGTCTTCGGCCAAATTATCGGCGCCCTTCCAGGAAACCAGGATGGGTAGACGAATGAGAATGTCGTTTCCGCTTCCGAAGGTGATTTCGGGTTCACCCACGTTTGATGGCGAAACACTGAATGTCAGGTTCTTTTTCTCAAACTTGGTTTGATCTTCAACTGGTTCACCGTTTTCGTTGTAAACAGTGGAGTAGTCGATTGCCATGGTGTGCGCAGCGGTGAGTTGACGGCTGATGTCACTTAGGTAGGAACCGAGTGCGGCTTCGCTGGTCTTTATTCCCGCCAACTCTGCGGGGAAGTCCACCACTGCGTCCGATGAAGCCGCCACTGCATTGAGGTCAGTGACCACTTGAGCCGCAGCTTCGTCGCTCAACTGATACGCCGCTTTCAACGGAACGATATCCGAGATTCTGCGTTCCGGGTTGAGATCGTAAAAATACACAAACCCAGCCACTCCAATAGCCAGCCAGACCACTGCGGCTGTTAGGAGCTTCCATTTATCAAGACGAGCATTCTTCACTTTTCCAAGATCGCAGAGGCAGACTGCAAAAAGCGTCAACCCACAGGTGGATTAGGGCATATCCGCAGTACATACCTAGTTGCTAACAGCACCAGATTTTGCATTTACTCGTATGACGAACATGCATGTTTGCGGCGTGATTCCAGTGCAACAATGGATGCATGACTCAAGAATTCCTGACTCCAGAAAACGTTCCCGCAAACGGCTTGTGGGTAGAACGTGTGGGATCGCGAGAGTACATCGGGCACAATGACCGCGGTGCAACTGTTCGCTTTGCCGGCGGCGGCGTAGAGGGGGCTTTTACCCCTGGTGAAATTCTCAAGTTGGCTGCTGCAGCCTGCACTGGTCTTGTAACAGACCGCGCACTCGCACGCCGAATTGGTGATGACTACCAGGGCCAAGTCCACGTTTCCGGCGTGAAGAATGATGAAGAAAACCGCTATGAATCTCTCGAAGAGAAGATCGTAGTAGATTTGTCTGCGCTTGAGCCTNNGTACCGTTGAAACCCAGTGCACCGTGGGTCGGACAATTGAAGCGGGGGCACCTATCAAGCTCGTCACTCCTGCAGAATGAGCTCTACAGATTTGGCGTGGCGCAAGCCGCGTAAACGCACAGTGCGTGGCTCAAACAAATAGAGAAGGTCCGTGACGATTCGTCGTCACGGACCTTATATGTTCCGTCGATGTGAGCGTTGAGCTCTCATCGATCAGTGCTTGCTAATTCGAGTTGCACCGCAATCAGCGCAACGGCGAATCATGAAGCCAGCGTTTCGTCCGAACTCCAACGAGCTGTCAGACATCGAGCAACCGTAACGGTGCTCGACTCCAAAGGCGTCGAGGAGAACTGGACGCTGCAGCAATACACTCATCTGTTCTTGCCTTTCTACGAGCGGTCACTGAAGTTGAAAACATCAGTTACCGAAGTGTTTGTATTTCCGAGAGCTGCGGGCCGCGGTTGGCGCGCTCTACGGTTTCCCATGGTGGTTCATGGGGGTGCGATTGCCTGACAGTCAGCTTTTCAAGGACTTTGGCGATCCGCTCCTACGCGGTGTCCCTGATAGCACAGTACGTAATCCATGCAATCGCCTGGTGAACCCTTGGTGAACGAAAGCGGACAAGTTAGAAGACTCTATGTGTCACACATTCGCGTCACCGCGATTCCGTTGGTGGCTGATACATGAGCCGGTTGCCCGGCCGCATTTCTGTACCTCGGCGGTTGAGATCAGAAACGGTATCGATGCCAGAGATTTTCGCATGAATCTCTTGCGCACTATTGTTCCAACAACGTAGACGGTAACTATATTCCAAAGTTATGCGTTTGACTAGTCTATTTCTGTCGCAGTTCTGCCTGACAAGAAAAATCAGGCGCTGTTGGGCCACAAAAGGTACGCTCGGATCTATGGCTCAGCGCGCACGCGCGCTTGGTGGGTTCGAGGAAGGATCTGAATCATGGCTTGGAAGAACAAGAAGCACGAGGCGAACACCCCACGCGAGCACACCTCAGTTGTCATCTCACCTGAGACGCAGAACGAGATGCTCAAAGTCACCCAGACAGCTGCGGCCCATCCCATGAGTGGGAAGTACGGAGCGAATGTTTTGGACCGTGCACTACTCAGTGCAACTTCGTTCTCTGCTGACAAGGTCAAGCGCTATGTTGACGGTATCCGCAGAAAGAACCCTCACGCTTCCCCGGAACAGGTCATTGCGATTCTGTCCTCAACCTTTAAGAAGCTCCTTCAGAGCACTGGTGGCGCCGTAGGTGCTTCAGCAGCGATACCTGCAGTCGGAACAACTACTGCCCTTGTGTTGACTGCGGCAGACCTCAGCGCGTTCTTCGCTGCTGCGTCAATGTACTCACTTGCGGTAGCGGAAGTGCATGGAATCGACACGGACGATCCCGACCGCCGAAAGGCCCTGCTTTTGGCCACAGTTTTGGGNNTGTGCCGCTGGCCAGATGGGGAACCGCACTTATGACAAGTATGCCGAAATCTTCCATCAAGCAGGTCAACAAGGTTTTGACGTCACGCTTCATTAAGAGGAAACTAGCTACCCATTCTGGTTATGCTTTAGGACGAGTTGCCCCGTTTGGAATTGGTGCCGCGGTTGGCATTGCTGGTGGCCGCGCTTTGGCACACACAGTAATCCACCAGGCAAAGAGAGCTTTTGGGCCTGCTCCAACTCAGTTCGCACGCGACCTCGAACCGGTAATTCTGTAACGGCCTTTCTCTTGTTCGAAAAGTGTGGTTCCCCGCGCCAGTAGGCTCGGGGCCCCGAGCTTTGAATGTGAGTAATACTCGGATTGACGTGCTTCTATTCAACTCCGAGCAGGTCGTGTGTGGGCTCGCACTTCTTGTTCACAACGAGTACTGGGCACTTCGAGTGGTGAAGAATGGTCTGGCTTGTGGATCCCAGCAGGAGTCCCGCAAAGCCACCGCGGCCTCGGGAGCCCACTACGAGCATGTCCGCGGCTTGGGAGAACTCTGTCAGGAGCTCAGCGCCAGTGCCGTCCAGAACGATTCTCCTGATCTTCATTCCAGGGTTTTCGTCTTCGACTGCATCGATGATCATGTCCAGTCCTGTTGCGATGTCCCTGAGCACTTGCTCATGATCCACGGTGGCAGGCAACCAAGCTAGCACCCCAGCGCCGTTGGTGACTGGTACACCAGCAACCGCTACGAGCTCTGCGTTCCAGAGTTTGGCAAAGTCAACCGCCTTGTGTAGCGCGCCCTGAGCTGACGATGAGCCATCGACACCCACAACAATTCGCTTGACCTCAGGG
>DFNY01000004.1:0-5167 GCA_002376595.1 Jonesiaceae bacterium UBA3555
GGCAAAAGAGTTAGACATATTCCACTTCGTTCACTTCATCAAACTCAATCGGTGATCCGATTGAGTACTTCCTAACGTGGCCTCACCAGCGGTACGCCACGGGGATATAGCAACAGCGCCGGCCAGATTCACTGGTACCTGCCCCTGGAGAGGTTGGTACCTGTGAACCGGCCGGCGCTGAGAAGTCGCTAGTTCTTCTTACCGTAGCGAGCCTGGAAGCGTGCAACACGGCCACCCGTGTCGAGGAGCTTCTGCTTGCCGNNAGCAAACTTCAACGTTGATCTGTCCAACGGTTTCGGTGCTACGGGTTACGAATTCGTTGCCACAGGTGCACTTGACCGTGGTCTCAACGTATTCCGGGTGAATGTTAGCCTTCACAGCTTTTCTCCTTGTCAGAAATGATCTGGGTCAGACACTAAACCTGTCTGTGAACCAGCATCTGCCCCCAAGCACACAGGGCACTTGGGCAACACTTAATTGTGCCAGAAAGTCGTGCGTCCCAACACCTCGATGCGTGAGGTACACCTGTGACATGCAGAACAGAGGAAATGGTGAGGGCAGGGTAGCGAGTTTCCTCGCTACCCGGCCCTCACCTCACACGCCTATTCAGTCAGCGTCAGCGAACGAGTCTGGTGTGGTCTTTTGAATTCCGAGCAAGAACTCCACGTTGGAGCCGGAGTCCTTGAGTTTCTTGATCATCAGTTCAAGAGCCTGACCGGTTTCAAGGCCAGAGAGAACGCGACGCAACTTGTATGTGATCTTGAGTTCTTCAGGTGAGATCAGGAACTCTTCGCGTCGGGTACCCGAAGCATTAACGTCCACGGCTGGGAATACGCGGCGGTCAGCAAGCTGACGCGAGAGGCGCAGCTCCATGTTTCCGGTTCCCTTGAATTCTTCGAAGATGACCTCGTCCATCTTGGATCCGGTCTCCACCAGAGCTGAAGCCAAGATTGTCAGCGAGCCGCCGTTTTCGATGTTGCGGGCAGCACCGAAGAACTTCTTTGGTGGGTAGAGTGCAGCAGCGTCCACACCACCTGAGAGGATGCGTCCGGATGCTGGCGCGGCGAGGTTGTATGCGCGGCCCAAACGGGTGATCGAGTCGAGCAAAACCACTACATCTTGGCCGAGTTCTACAAGGCGCTTTGCGCGTTCGATGGCGAGTTCAGCAACGATGGTGTGATCGGATGCTGGGCGGTCGAAGGTTGAGGCGATGACCTCTCCTTGAACCGTGCGCTCCATGTCGGTGACTTCTTCTGGGCGTTCGTCAACAAGCACAACCATGAGGTGAACCTCTGGGTTGTTTGCGGTGATTGCGTTGGCGATCTGCTGCATGATGATCGTCTTACCGGCCTTTGGCGGAGCCACGATCAGACCACGTTGTCCCTTACCAATTGGCGCCAAGATGTCGATGAGACGTGGCGCAATCTTCTTGGACTCTGGGTTTTCCAAACGCAAGCGTTCTTGTGGGTACAGCGGGGTGAGCTTGGTGAAGTCTGGGCGCTGACGAGCTTCTTCTGGAGCCATTCCGTTGACGGAGTCTAGGCGAACCAAAGCGTTGAACTTTTGGCGTGAGTTGGAGTTGTCGCCTTCGCGTGGCTGACGAACTGCACCGGTGATGGCGTCACCTCGGCGTAGTCCGGCCTTCTTTACTTGGCCTAGAGCAACGTATACGTCGTTTGGTCCAGGCAGGTAGCCGGAGGTACGTACGAATGCATAGTTGTCCAAAATGTCCAACACACCGGCAACTGGGATCAGGACGTCATCTTCAGTCAGTTCTGATTCATCGAAGGANNTTGCGGTCACGACGGTTGTTGCGCTTGCGGTTATTGCGGTCGTCGCGATCGCGGTAGCGGTCACGTCCGCGCCGGCGGCGACCGTTACGGTCGTCGTCGTCGCCATCTTGGCTGCGGTCGTTATTGCGGTCTTGGTTCGCGGTGCGATCGTTGTTGCGATCCTGGTTACCGTTGCGGTCTTGGTTACCGTTGCGGTCTTGGTTCGCATTGCGATCATTGCGGTTGCGCTGGGAACGGCCTTCGCCGTCCTGAGCTTCGCCATTTTCCGACGAGTTGTCGCGGTTGCGATTACGGTTGCGGTCGCGGTTGCGGTCGTTGCGACGGCGCTCGTTTCCCTCGGCGGTTGGCAGTTCAATCTTGAAATCGCCCACCACAACCGCGTTCTCTTCTGTGGAGCCAGCGCGCTCAGAAGATTCTGTGCGTGCACCCGAAACAGATGATGACTTCTCTTCTGGATTCTGGGAGTTTTCGGTGCGCTGTGGACGCTGTGCTCTGCGGGAACGCGATTGCGTGTTGCCGGAGCGGTTCGAAGCACCCTCCGTTGGAGCCTCTTGAGCTGCGCTTGGAGCGTCCTGAGTTGGCGCGGATGCCTTTTCGGTTGAGGCAGTTTCTTTGGGCTGCGTTTCCTTGCGAGCGACAGTCTTACGCTCGGTGCGCTTTGCTCCTGAACCGCCTTGGGCAGCGGAGATAGCTGTGACGAGGTCACTCTTGCGCATTTTGGAGGTGCCCTTGATTCCTAGTTGTCCGGCAAGAGCCTGCAGTTCTGGAATGCGAAGTGCAGAAAGTGCGCCGGAGGTAGCGGAACCAGCTGGGGTGGATTGTGACACGAAGGACCCTTCCCCCTCGTAGTAGACCGGGTGTGATCCGGTCTCAGGGTGGTTTCTTACCGTAGATAGTGGCAAGAATCTGAACGAAAGTATCTTGACCTTCTCCTCACGCGTAGCACCTGTCATCACAGTCAGGAACATCGGTGGGAATCAGAGGAACACATACACATGCGTGGCGTTGTCTTATGCGGACGAACCGTCATATGGACTATGTAAGAGACGCTGACCAATCGAGTTATCTAGAACTAAGTAACTAGTCCACGTTCGCGTGACTTTGGTTTCGGCTTGCCAAGCAGGCTAGTTGGAATCAAAGTACGGAAGGAATTTCGATTGGCGGGAATCCCCTGCGCCAAGAAACTAAATTCACTATAACACCTCGCTTTGCCGCACAAGTCGGATTTGAGATTAATTATCCATAACGAATTACGCGATGTTGGTCATAAAAAAGGAAGAGGCCCACACGTTGGTGCGGCCTCTTCCTTCTGTTGGTACAAAACTAACTACCTGCGCTCTACCCGAGCGCCCACGAGGTCAAAACCTGGCGTAAGAACGCGCCAGCTTACAACCGCAGTTTTGCCGCCTTCGTCCGTCATCGTGCTGATCAGTTCCTGAGTAGCCACGAGTTCGTTGACTGCAGCTTTGATGTCATCCTGTTGAGCTGAGCGACTCAACACCAACACTGTTGGTCCTGCTCCGGAAACGGTTGCTGCAAATCCACGTTCACGAAGACCAGTGACCAATGCCCACGTCTGAGGCATGACAGGTGCACGGTACTCCTGGTGGAGCTTGTCTACCGTTCCTTCCAGCAACAAATCTGGATCATTGGCCAAAGCGTGCACTAGTAGCGCAGCGCGACCGGCATTGAACGATGCATTCGCGTGCGGGACTGCAAGCGGAAGGACACCTCTGGCCNNGCGAACTGTTGGCACAATCACCGTTGGAACTACATCGTCATGGAGTTGAAGATTAGCGGCTTTAGGGGTCTCGTGTGAGTCCATCCATGCTACGGTAGCTCCTCCCAGAAGTGCTGGTGCAGCATTATCTGGGTGGCCTTCTAGCTGAGTTGCTAGGTTGAGCAAGACGCTTGGGCTCAATGCCTCGGGTTCATTAATCATGCCTTTAGCTGCCATCAGCCCTGCGACCACGGCCGCTGCTGAAGATCCCATGCCTCGGCCGTGTGGAATCGCATTCTTGGCTTTGAGATGCAACCCGACTTGCGGGGCACCGACGTGGTCAAGTGCCCTGCGGATAGTCTTCACCACGAGGTGGCGTTCGTCGCCAGGAACTTCGCCGTGACCTTCTCCGTCGATTTCCACAATGACGTCAGTGCTGCCCAACGCGCGCACTTCAAGTTCGTCGTGGTACTCGAGCGCTAGACCCAGTGAATCAAAACCAGGTCCGAGATTGGCGCTAGTGGCTGGGACTTTCACCACCACGTGGTAGGATGCAAGTTTCATGGTGTCAGTTATGCCAAACCGAGTGCTTGGGCAATTGACACCACGTCTGCGGTGACCTTCTGAGGCTGCACATCGGAGCCGTCTGGTGTGCGCAACGCCCACGCTGGGTCTTTCAAACCATGCCCAGTAACGGTCACAACAATGGTTGCTCCCGCAGGTACGAGACCTGCCTTTGCGCGCTTTAAAATTCCGGCAACGCCCGCTGCCGATGCTGGTTCAACGAACACCCCAACCTTTGAAGACAAGATGCGGTGAGCTTCAAGAATCTCTTCGTCAGTTACAGCTTCGATGACACCACCGGAGGTGTCACGGGCCTCAAGCGCTTTGTCCCACGAAGCCGGGTTACCGATCCGGATTGCGGTAGCAATCGTCTCTGGTTCATCAAATGGGTGGCCCGCCACGATTGGCGATGCACCTTCGGCTTGGAAACCCCACATCGCTGGAAGCTTGGTAGCCTTCCCGGCAGCTTCGTATTCGCGGTAGCCCTTCCAGTATCCGGTGATGTTTCCGGCATTTCCCACTGGCAGTGCGTGAATATCTGGTGCGTCACCAAGAACATCGATCACTTCAAATGAGCCAGTCTTCTGGCCCTCGATGCGATCAGGATTAACTGAGTTAACCAGTTCCACTGGGTAGGACTCAGCCAACTTCCGAGCAGCTACCAAGCAGTCGTCAAAGTTGCCATCCACCTGGAGCAGTTTGGCGCCGTGCGCGATTGCCTGTGACAGTTTGCCCATGGCAATTTTTCCGTCTGGAACCAACACTGCGCACACCATTCCGGCATGGGTTGCATACGCTGCAGCAGATGCCGAAGTATTACCGGTTGAGGCACACACAACGGCCTTGGCACCCTTTGCCGCAGCGGCTGAAATCGCTGTGGTCATGCCACGGTCCTTGAACGAACCCGTTGGGTTCATACCCTCAACCTTGAGGTACACGTTGGCTCCAGTAAGCTCATTGAGGTACGGAGCTGGGACCAGCGGCGTGCCGCCCTCTCCCAGGGTAACAATGTTGGTTTTTAGGTGCTCAGGCAGGAATTCTGCGTATTCCTTGATGATGCCTTGCCATACGTGGGCCATCAGGATCCCTC
>DFNY01000004.1:5276-9503 GCA_002376595.1 Jonesiaceae bacterium UBA3555
CGGCCAGCATTCTCAGCTTCAACGAAGACCGCATTAAAGGCATCGGCAACTGCTGCAAGCGGGTGCGAAGTGGGGACCAACGCTGGGTGCACGCGCACACCAATGCCCTCGTCGGAACGCTCACAAATCGCAAGCAACTTGATAACGTGACCCGACTTCTTAGCCCAGGCGACGTCGTCGGCAGTGACCCTAGAGATTCCCTCGCACGACACCTGTTCCAACGAAACCCGCGAATGGAAAGCCAACGACGCCAGCAAAGCTGCCTTAGCAGCTGCATCATGACCCTCAACGTCAGCGGTCGGATCAGCTTCTGCATAGCCAAGACGCTGCGCATCAGAGACAGCCTGCTCAAAGCCCAAACCAAATTTGGTCATCTGGTCTAGTACATAGTTGGTGGTTCCGTTGCAGATTCCCAAAACTCGGTTGATGCGGTCTCCGGCCAACGACTCACGGATGGGCCTAATAATTGGAATCGCGCCAGCAACCGCGGCTTCGTACGAAACGTCGACCGACGCAGCATGTGCTGCGTCAAAAATAGTTGGACCGTCTTTTGCGAGTAGCGCCTTGTTAGCGGTTACCACACTCGCACCATGCGCAATCGCGTGCAGGATCAGCGAACGGGCAGGTTCGATCCCGCCCATAACTTCCACCACAACGTCTGCAGATTCCACCAAGCCTGTTGCATCTGTGGGGAGCAACGCAGGATCAATAAACGGCGCACGAGGAACCGAGCCATCACGGACGGCAATTCCCACAAGTTCCAATGGGGTACCAACACGCGCAGCCAAATCCGACGCATCAGCAAGCAGAATCCGAGCAACTTCGGTGCCCACGACTCCGCAACCCAACAGGGCAACTTTTAGCGGCGAAGATGCAAGTGGCNNCCACGGTAGTGAATCTGTATAGAACAATACTGTGTTTCTCACTATGGACACAGCAGCGTTCACGAACCGGAACGTTTAGGCATCTGCGCTGGCCACAGCCCAGATTGCCAACACTCATTGACTTACTTCTTTTTGCGTACCGCAAGCACCATGCCGGCCAGGACCGCGGCAACAGCCAAGAACGCAACGGAGGTAACAAGGAGGTTCGAACCGTCTTCAGGTTCGTCCTCAACAGGCTTCGCCGATTCGGTCTGATCCGCTGAAGGCGAAGGAGTGGTCTCAGTCGCAGACGTTGACTGCGAGGGCTCAGGAGTCTCGGTTTCCTGCGGTGCAACTTCTGCCTCAGCCACGGCAATATCGTCGACGAAACTGATAGGCGTGAAAGTCTCGTTGTTTGGGTTCGTGACATTGTGGGCGCCGATGGTGATTACCCCGCACGTCACCTTCAGACAGTCAATTGTGGTGGCATTACCTTCGCGGTCCATTGCTTCAAACTGAGCTGCTGGGACAACAAGTTCAGTAGCCCAGGTGCCGTCGGCAGCAATGAGGCCCCCGTTGGCCGCACTCGCCGTTGACGATCCCTCAAAAGCAACATACTTACTCATGCCCTTGTTGTCTTTGTCTTCGGAGTCTGGCGCATACAAGTAGGTAGCACCAGTCTTGCCACCGTTCGATGGCGCCCAATCCACTGAGATTGGCGAATCTACCCAACCAAAGACTACGTAAACGCCGCCGCGCCCCTTGTTGATTGCTTGAAAACCCGAAGCCTTCAGGCTCAAAGCCGTGCCACCCGCAATGGCAGCAGTGCTTTGACCAAACTCATTGACTGCAACTACCCTCGCACCACTCGATGAAACCGTTACGGACGGCTCGTCTGCCGCTGCAATTGGCGCAACAAGGACACCGGCAGCAACCAGAACGGAGGTGATCAGCTTCTTCATGAGACTTCCTTACCAAGATTGAGAGTACGAGAAGGCAACGGAGGGCAGCCACGCTGCGGGAGAACAATAAGTTCGCCGGTCTGCGGGTGGCCGAAGACCGAGATGGGATACGAATAGATTTCGGTCAGCCTCTCAGAGGTCATAACGTCGCTTGGGGCTCCCTGGGCACAGACCGATCCCTGTGACAGCACGATCACTTCATCCGCGTACGACGCAGCAAGCGTGAGGTCATGCAAGACGACCACAACGATTTTTCCGGAGAGCGCCTCTGCTCGCGCCTGTTTAAGTACTGCTTCCTGGTGTTTGATATCCAATGCCGCAGTGGGCTCGTCAAGCATCAGAATCGCAGTTTTCTGGGAAAGCGTGCGAGCGAATGCAACTCGCGCTTTCTCTCCACCAGACAACGACTGGAAATTCCGGGTTCGCAGGTGTCCCACGTCGGCGATGTCGATCGCATGGTTCACTATGCGTTCGTCATGGTCTTCTTCAGGTGTGCCGATCCATGGAGCGCGGCCCATCTCAACAACATCGTTGACTGTAAACGGGAATGAGAGTTTGTTTTCTTGCACCAGTACAGCTCGCAACCGAGCCAAGTCCACTAACTTGATGGAGGCAATGTCTTGCCCATTGATGCAGATCCGGCCCGACGTTGGAGGGCAGCNNGACTTTCCCGCGCCATTGGGCCCTACCAAGGCGACTATTTTCCCGCCGGTGAATTCTAGGTTCACGTTGTCTAGGATCCGTTTCCCAGGCACCTCATAGGTGAGGCCTTCAACGCTTAGTGTGAGAGGCTGCTTCATCATGCCCATCCTCCGGCGCTCTTGCGGGTTTTTCGAATGAGGTAGAAGAAGAACGGTCCGCCCACCAGCGAGGTCAGCATTCCGATAGGCAAATCAGCGTAGAGCACAGCTGTGCGAGCTACGAGGTCAGCACCTGAGAGCAGAACTGCTCCTCCGAGTGCTGAAATTGGGATCAATGCGCGGTGCCCGGGACCAATGAGCATGCGCACGATGTGCGGCACAACCAGTCCAACAAACGAGATAATTCCGCAGAAAGCTACTGCCGCAGCGGTCAAAATTGCCACGATCACAACTGACACGATTCGCAGACGTTCAACGTTGATACCTAAGTGACGCGCCGACCGCTCGCCTAGCGAGAGTAAGTCCAGTTTCCGGGAAATCAGCATTGCCGCCACAATCCCAATGAGCACTAATGGGGCTACTACTGCGACGTACTGCCATCTGGTCCCGTTGAGTGACCCTAGCTGCCAAAAGATGATCTGCTCTCGCGATTGTTGATCACCGATGAAAGTTAGGAATGCGATCACAGCGCCCGCAACGGCATTAATTGCGACACCGGTTAGAACCAAAGTGACCACTTCGGTACGTCCATTGGAGCGCGACATTGCGTACACAATTAGGGTGACCGCGAGCCCTCCAATGAAAGCTAATATTGGTGTGGTCCAGGCGCCGAAGATCGCAATGTTGAACACCATCGCGGTGCATGCTGCAGCTGCAGCGCCCGATGACACACCTACCACGNNCTGCGAGCGGGTTGCCAAAAACACCCTGCATGATCGCTCCACCCACTGCGAGGGCGGCTCCTACGAGCGCGGCAAGGAGCACCCGAGGAAAACGAATTGTCCACAGTGCAGATTCGCCTTGTGGGTGGGCGGTTACAGGCCCGCCACCAAGCCCAATCTTGTGCAGCAATGAACTGAATACCTCACCGGCAGGCAACTTCAGTTGCCCGCTCGCGGCGCTCACAATCAAAAGTAGACACAGTGCACTTAGCAAACAGAGCGTGAGGATCGCGAGGGTGAGATGTCTTTTCCTCGACGACGCTATGAGGTCTGTTGGCGCTGGTGAGCGCAACGTCGGTGGCATATGTTGGGACCTTGCAGTTCTATTGGGTGGGGGTGATGTTCGCAGTTGGCGCGTAGAGCGCTACCGCGAGGGCATCCAAAACCTGTGCAGTGGCTGGACCATAACTCAAGATCGTGGTGTCATCCATGTCCACTATCCGTTTGTTGATTCCAGCTGGGGTTTGTGCAAGTTCCGGGAGTGCTTCNNGGATGACATCTGGCGCTGCTTGAATGATGCCTTCGGCGTTGACTGGTTTCATGCCACTCCAGCCAATCTCTCCGGCCACATCCACACCGCCTAAGGCGTCTATGAGCGAGTCTGCGCCGGAATCGGAACCAAACATGTAGTAGACGCCGGAGCCGCCGCGAATGTATAGGAAAGCGATCCTGAGCTTTTCCTCTGGGCTGGTCGGAGCCACTTTAGCTATTTGGGCTACTTTTTCATCGATATCTTGCTCGATTTGTGATGCCAACTCGGTACCATGATCGTGGACACCTAACGCATCGGCCACTTGGGTGATGAGTTGTGCGGTGTTGC
>DFNY01000004.1:9531-14697 GCA_002376595.1 Jonesiaceae bacterium UBA3555
CAAGATGGCTTCAGCCGAAAGGTCGTGCCCTGCTGGAGTGACCAGCGGGAGGTGGCTTACTTCTGGGAAGTTCGTGGACGTGTCACGCCCAACTAGGTTCGCACCTAAGCCCAACTGGTAAACAATTCTGGAGGTTGTTCCATACATGTCCAACGCGAGGATGCGCGATGTATCGGTGACAGTGACTTGGGTGTCTTGAAAATCTGTGACCGTAACTGGAAGCTTCGGTGTGGGGGCTTTTGCCGGTGACCCGGTTGAGCTTTCGGCCAGCAGTGCCGTGGAAGGTCCTTGATAGTCCTTGGGGTTTTCAACAATCGGTGCCTGCGCAAGTGCAACTCCGAATTGTTCGGCCTTTTGAGCAGTTGCGGGCGCTTCGATTGGACTGCATGCTGTGAGCGCTAGAACTACGGCAATGCCACATGTGATCAGTGCGCTCAGTCGTGGCGCGGTCTTTGCTCGATGTGGTGTACGCACGTGGTTTCGCTATCTGTTGGGGCAGCTCACTTGGTTTGCGTCTGCTACGTGACGGGCGATGTCAGGCAACGCTGGCAGACCTCGAACGCTCAACAAGGTTTGCCTACCCTAATTTATTCGGGTTTCAGGATTAAAACAACGCATCAGTTGCGAAAATGCCTGTTGCTCATGTCACCCAATCCGATGCCACGACGCATCATCGAAGTCAACGATGGCGGGCCACCCACCGTAAGGTGAGCGGCCCNNGATGTCTTGAGCGTGCGATCAGAGCCAATCAGCCCACGTCGAGGGCCAGAAGGTCGTCTTCCGTTTCCCTGCGCACAATGACGCGTGATTCCCCATCCTTCACCGCAATGACTGGAGGCTTGAGGATGTTGTTGTAGTTCGATGCCATCGAACGTCCGTATGCTCCGGTCGCTGCCACGGCGATAATATCGCCGCGCTGCACATCAGCAGGTAGGGCAATGTCCGGGATCACTATGTCTCCCGATTCGCAGTGCTTTCCGACGATACGGGCCAGCACCGGCTCAGCGGCACCATCGCGGTTGGCCAAGCGGGCAGTGTAGATCGCACCGTAGAGCGCTGGGCGAATGTTGTCAGACATTCCCCCATCAACCGACACGTACGTACGCACGATGCCCTCATCGGTGGTCACGTTCTTGATTGTGCCCACGGTGTATAGAGTCACCGTTGTTGGTCCAACAATCGAGCGACCCGGCTCAATTGAGATGCGAGGAACGGTAGTTCCCAGCTCTTTTGCCACAGCGTCCATTGTTTGGGCCAGTGTCTTGGCCAATGCAGGTACATCGATTGGCTGATCTTCTGGCACGTAAGCGATTCCGTATCCTCCGCCGAGGTCCAGTTCAGGCATGAGGTAACCGCTAGATTCCTCGAGCGACTTACGCAGTTCCAGCATCTTGCGAGCATTAAGCTCAAACGCGGTGGAATCCTGAATCTGGGATCCAATGTGGGCATGAGCCCCCAAGAGATGCAGTTGCGGGAACTTCAGCACGAGCTCTAGAGCTTCAAGCGCCTGTCCTCCAACTAGCGAAAGACCAAATTTCTGGTCTTCACGCGCGGTCGAGATGAACTCATGACCACCGGCGTGAATACCTGTGGTGACGCGCACCATCACTGGAACCGGGTTCTTAGCAGTACGACCCTGTGCTTGAGCCAGCTGCGCGATCTGTTCAATCANNAGGATTGCACGCACGATCTCAGCCTCAGACTTGTTGTTGCCATGCAACCCCATGTCTTCGCCACGCACCCCAGCGCGCTCGGCCACGGCCATCTCGCCACCGGTGCACGTGTCCAAACGTAGGCCTTCTTCGACGGCCCACTTTGCTACGGCCACACTAAGAAACGACTTCCCGGCGTAGTAGACATCGACGCCAGTACCGATTGCTTCAAATGCATCAGTGAATGAATCGACAAACAGTCGCGCACGGGACCGGAAATGTGATTCGTCGATGATGAACGACGGAGTCCCATGCTGGGCAGCCAGCTCGGCTACGTCGATACTTCCAACAGATAGCGAACCCTCGTTCAGGGCAGCAGTCTGCNNGCCATCTTTCAATACAACAGCAGGGTCTACCTGCGGGGACGAAGATCCCATAATTTACATACGCTCCGGAGCAGAAACACCAAGCATGTTCAGTGCATTGGCCAAAACTTGGCGGGTGGCATCGTTCAGCCACAGACGAGTGCGGTGTGTGTCTGTAACTTCACCGTCACCAATTGGGGTGACACGGCATTCGGAGTACCACTTGTGGTAGCTGCCCGCGAGCGCCTCTACATACCGAGCCACACGGTGGGGCTCGCGCAGTTCTGCGGCTTGAGCAACAACGCGTGGGAACTCAGTCAATTGACCGATCAGCGCCGACTCAGTCGCGTGAGTAAGAGTTTCTGGCGCAAAAGCGTCTTCGCGGCGTACGCCTGCGGCTTCTGCATTGCGTGCCACGTTTGCGGTGCGCGCGTGGGCGTACTGCACGTAGAACACAGGGTTTTCGTTGCTTTGCTGGGCCAAGAGGTCAAGGTCGATGTCGATTGAAGAGTCGACCGATGAACGCACAAGCGAGTAACGCGCAGCGTCTACGCCCACTGCCTCGACGAGGTCCTCTAGCGTTACCACTGTTCCGGCGCGCTTGGACATACGCATCGGCTGACCGTCTTTGACCAGGTTAACCATCTGGCCAATGAGGATTTGAAGGTTTCTGTGTGGGGTGTCGCCGAACGCGGCAGCAACCGCCTGAAGTCGGCCGATGTAGCCANNGATGTCACCGGCGATGTACGCAGCGTCACCGTCTGATTTGATGACCACGCGGTCTTTATCATCGCCGAAGTCAGTGGTCCGCAACCACTTAGCGCCGTCCTGCTCGAACATGTGACCGGCTTCTTCCAAGCGTGCGATCGCACGATCAACAGCGCCAGAGGTGTAGAGGTCGTTCTCGTGGAAGTACACGTCAAAGTCGACACCGAATTCGTGCAGCGACTTGCGGATTTCCCCGAACATGAGGTCAACGCCTTGAGCGCGGAAGTACTCTTGGCGTGCATCTTCATCTAGAGTCAGCGGGTCTGGGTCCCCAGCAGCTTGAGCACCAGCGATAACGGCATCTGCAATGTCCTGGATGTACTGGCCACCGTAGCCGCCTTCAGGGGCTTCCTGGCCTAGCNNCGTGATCGTTGAAGTAGTACTCACGGCATACTTGCGCGCCCGTTGCCTCCATGACGCGGGCAAGCGAGTCACCCACAGCTGCCCACCGCGTTCCACCAATGTGGATTGGCCCGGTTGGGTTGGCGGAAACAAACTCAAGGTTGATCTTCTTGCCGGCGCCAGTATCGGTGCGGCCATAGGCCTGGCCTGCCTCAACGATGGTCTTGGCCAATTCACCAGCCGCAGCGGCATCCAAAGTGATGTTCAAAAAGCCCGGTCCAGCAACTTCAACCTTCGAAATACCAGCGGTGGAGCTCAACGAATCGGCTAAGCTCTGAGCCAACGCGCGTGGGTTAGTGGCACCCTTCTTTGCCAACTGAAGCGCAATGTTCGTAGCCCAGTCGCCGTGCTCTCGCGAACGAGGACGCTCAACGTGGACCTCTTGCGGAAGGTCGTCGACGGAAAGAGACAACGCACAGCCTTCAATGGTGGAAATAAGTGCGTTACGGATTGCTTCAGAAAGCTCTACAGGAGTCACTTGACAATAATATCTGGTTCACGCAACTCCTTATCACTAGGTATTCGTCCTATAGTTAGACAACAGAGGCGAACCCCTCACGCATGTACGGCTCAAAGGTGCGCTGCACACAGTTGAAAAAAGGTAGTGACTCAAACAATGTCGGATCGATCCAACCTGATCGAACAGACCACAGCCCAGTTGCGCTCGCGCATCCGATCGGGCCAGTGGAAAGTAGGCGAAAGAATTCCCCCCGAGCCTCTGCTCGTCGAACTGTTGGGAGTAGGACGCAACACTGTTCGAGAGGCAGTGCAATCTCTTGTCCACGCCGGGCTCCTCACCCGCCGGCAAGGCTCGGGCACCTACGTCAGATCAACGTCGGAAGTGTCGTTGGCAATTGGCCGCCAGTTCGAAGACGCCCATTACATGCACATCCTTGAGGTCCGACGATCCTTAGAAGTCGAAGCCGCCAGATTGGCCGCATGCAACAGGACGGACGAGGACATCCGAATCTTGCGAGATGCGAACTCTCGCAGACAACAGGCATTTGAATCCGGCGACGTGGATTTGATGGTTGCGGCAGATATGACACTGCACAACAAAATTGCTGAGATTTCGAAGAACCCCGTGCTGGTTCAGCTCTATCAATCGTTGACCGAGGCAGTTGGAGCAACCATCCGACGCAACGTTGAGAGCATCGTGCGGTCTCACATCAATGACGACCACGACGACCTCATTGAAGCCATCATCTTGGGAGACCAGTTCCTGGCAATGGAAGAAATGGGCGTCTACCTCACTCACTACATTGAGACGAGGACCACAACCGAGCGTTCCAGTTCCTTCGCATCGATGTAGTGCTGGTAATATTACTGGCGCTTGCCCTCGTAGCTCAGGGGATAGAGCGTCTGCCTCCGGAGCAGAAGGCCGTAGGTTCGAATCCTATCGAGGGCACCAAGCACAAAGGGTCTCGCAGTACACACTGCGAGACCCTTTATCGTACCCAAGCGCTTGCACACCGCGGCCCGAATCGCCCTGCCAAGGGAATCGTCGGCAATCGCAATCATCACAACAGCTGGAGTGTCGTACTAGCCCTCCCCCGAAGCCAAAAGGCGACACCGTAAACTCTTGTCTATGCTTCCTTCGTGGCTCCCCAAGTCTTTGCTCCAACGCCTTCGGCAGATTACCTACCTTGCCGGCTACGCACTCGCGTGTGCGACGCACAAGCCGGAANNGAACTCCCCGAACGCGGCTACACCGTGCGCACTTCCCTCAAGGGCGGCCTAGCAGCCCGCCGCACCCGGGCCCAACAAATTGGGTTGTGTATAGATCTGGCCAAGGCACCAGTCATCATCGTTGACGACTATTTCCCCATGATCTACCAGCTAAAACTACGCGAGGGCACCCAACTCTTGCAGGTCTGGCATGCCTCCGGCGCATTCAAACGCATGGGCTTCTCACGAGTAGGAAAACCAGGTGGACCAGTCAAGGGGTCACGCACCCACAAGAACTACACCGCGGCAAT
>DFNY01000209.1:0-236 GCA_002376595.1 Jonesiaceae bacterium UBA3555
ACTCGTCGAAAAACTAACCGAACTCGACACCAACTACACCCAAGCTCTTGGCGCCCAGTGCACCAACCGAACCATTGTGGTCACCCACGAAGCATTCGGATACCTCGCATCGCGCTACCACTTTGACCAACTGGGCATTTCCGGAATCGACCCCGAAGCAGAACCAAGCCCAGCCCAGATCCGCAAGGTACGTGAGCAGATCGCAGAAGCCAACATCAGCACCATCTTCTTTGAGA
>DFNY01000209.1:450-3252 GCA_002376595.1 Jonesiaceae bacterium UBA3555
GCAAATCAACCCTAGTGCGCACGCTCACGGGAATCTTGCCGCCCACCGAAGGCACCGTAGAACTCTTCGGATCGCAGCTGGGCAAAGAAGTACCTTGGAAACGAGTTGGTTACGTTCCACAACGAGTCGCAGCAGCTACAGGCCTAGGATCAACAGCGTCCGAAGTAGTTACTTCGGGCTTGCTCTTTGGTGGTCAGCTTCGCTTGCCACGCCACCACAAGACAATCGCCCGTGAAGCGCTCGCCCAAGTGGGACTCGAAAAACGCTTCAATACACCACTAGGAAACCTCTCCGGCGGCCAGCAGCAGCGCGTACTCATTGCGCGCGCACTCGTACGCCAGCCAGATCTCCTCGTCCTAGACGAACCAGTGGCCGGAGTCGATCGCCCCAGCCAAATCGCATTCGCCCAAACCCTCGAATCATTGGTGCAGCAAGGCAAAACCATCGTGGTAGTGCTACACGAACTCGGCGAATTCCAACCACTAATCACTCGTACCGTTGTTCTACGACACGGAAAAATCGTGCACGACGGCGANNACGACCACGATCACGTACACCCCCACGAAGGCTTCACCCCTGAAGGCTCCCCACTGATTGCCGAAATTGGATTCGACTCATGATCATCAACGAAATCACGGCATTCTTCCAAGACCCCATGATGCAGCGGTCGCTCATCGCCGCGGTAATCGTGGGTCTCGCAGCTCCCGTCATGGGAACCTACCTCGTTCAACGCAAGCTATCCCTGCTTGGAGACGGTCTGGGACACGTAGCGCTCACAGGTGTAGCCCTCGGATGGCTAGTAGGCGCCGCCATGGGATTTGTCCAACGTGATGCCCTCGCAATCCCGGGAGCCGTAGTCGCCGCAGTGATCGGCTCCGTGGCCATCGAACTGGTGCGCGAAAAAGGCAAAACCTCCGGCGACGTAGCACTCGCGATCCTTTTCTACTCAGGGATTGCCGGCGGCGTAGTAATCATCGAACTCGCCGGCGGAACCCAAGCGAACCTCATGGGATACCTGTTTGGATCCATCTCCACGGTCACCGAACTGGACCTGGTGCTGACGGCAATTTTGGGCGCAATCATCTTGGTAGTGGGAGTTGGACTGCGATCACTATTCTTTGCAGTCTCCCACGACGAAGAGTTTGCAAAGGCATCTGGTTTACCGGTGCGCACCGCAAACATCGTTATTGCAGTAATCGCAGCACTCACCGTCACCGTCTCCATGCGAGTAGTCGGCTTACTGTTGGTGTCCGCCCTCATGATCATGCCGGTAGCAGTAGCTCAACTCACCACAGCATCCTTTAAGTGGACCATGCGAGTAGCTATGGTAGTGGGAGTGCTCGTGACCGTGAGCGGACTAGCCGTTACCTACTGGTTGCCGCTCTCCCCCGGAGCAACGATAGTAATCATCGCAGTGATCGCATACATCATCGTGGCGATAACACGCCCTATTTTTATGAAATCGCGTCAACACGCACACGATCCACACCCCGATGTCCCCGATGACGTGGAGGTAGCCACGTCAGCACCAAAGGAGATCACCACATGCAACGAATGACCAAACAGCGCGCGGCCATCGCCGAACTCCTCACCAACACTGAGGACTTCAAATCAGCTCAGCAACTACATGATCTGCTCAAAGCAGCAGGTCACACCACCGGGCTAGCTACCGTTTACCGAACCCTGCAAAACCTCGCTGACGCAGGAGAACTAGACGTACTGCGAACCGCAGACGGAGAAATGCTCTTCAGGGAATGCGAACGCACCGAACACCACCATCACCTGGTGTGCCGCTCCTGCGGCAAGACCATAGAGATTGACGGTCCAACAGTAGAAGACTGGGCACACAAGGTTGGAACATCCTTCGGCTTCACGCAGATAGAACACACCATAGAATTGTTTGGTACCTGCCAGTCCTGCCTCGACGCACACGCCTAACACGTCAGTTCAACGCATCGTTCGGACCCGAGGCCTTTGAAATCCCACACAGCAGCAACTAGTTCGAATCCAACCGGAACCGCCGCACAGAAGNCTCGATGATCGCATTCACTCCATCCCCGCAGCTCACCCAGTTCTACGAACTGTTTGGGTTCTTCTTTGCCATCGTGTTTCTGCGCACCCAAGCCACCTACTGGATTGCGCGATTTGTGGGCTACAAAACCCTCACCAAAAGTTCGTACCGTTGGACATGGCTTGAAAAAGTTGCTGCGACCATCAANNGTTCTTCTCATTTTTCATGACAGGCACCAAAACAGTAGTCAACGCGGCAGACGGGCTCACCCAAATGCGATTCTGGGTGTGGCTAGGCCCCATGGTGCTGGGAAGCATCGCCCACGCCTGCATTTACGCGACGATTGGCTGGGCAGCGTGGACCGCTGCACTCAAGGCAGCCGCCGGTTCCCCACTAGGAGCTGGACTAATTCTCCTGATCTGCGCACTCGTGATTCNNGGCCTCTAAAGCGTAGCCGGGCCTCTAAAGCAGAGCAGGGCCTAAAGCGCTGCGGGCTTGTCGATAGCTCCACCATAGCGACGGTCCCTCGAGGCATACTCCTCAACCGCACGCCACAGTTTGCGACGGTCGAATTCCGGCCACGGTTCGTCCATAAAGACCATTTCCGCATACGCCGACTGCCACAGCATGAAGTTCGAGATCCGTTGCTCTCCCGATGACCGCAAAAACAGGTCTACGTCAGGAAGATCTGGCTCATCCAAGTACTGGGTAATAGTCTTCTCAGTGATTTTCCGAGGATCCAACTCGCCAGCCGCAACACGCTGAGCAATTGCGCTGACGGCATCTGTAAC
>DFNY01000209.1:3287-4130 GCA_002376595.1 Jonesiaceae bacterium UBA3555
TCATAACTTTGGTCGACGTCCAGACCAACGAACTCTGATCCCCCACTCATTCATCACGTCACGTCGACGACGCAGCACATCCTTATTGAAGCCCATCAAGAAACGAACTTCCTCTGGTGAACGCTTCCTGTTCTCAGTTGAAAATGCGTACACCGACACGTGCTCGATGCCAATTTCAATGGCTCCAGCCATTACGTCCAAGAGTGCTGCTTCACCGGCTTTGTGTCCCTCAGTTCGAGGTAGTCCGCGCTGATTTGCCCACCGACCATTGCCGTCCATAACTATGGCAACGTGCTTGGGCACGAACTCCTTTGGAATGGCAGGAGCACGCTCGCCTGATGGGTGCGGCGGAGGCGGCACCGGAAGGTGACTTTGAGTTTTGTTAGTCATTCTTTACTGTCCTATCCGGTCAATGAGTCGCAATGAGCGGATAGTGCGCTCAAGGTGAAACTGGCTGTATGCAGCCACGAGTCNNAATCCCCGCTCAATAACGCGGACAAAAGCATAAACGTTTCCGGTGCTGGAGAGGCCGAACCCGGAGCGCGGCAGTCCTGGCAGACTGCACCTCCTTGAGCCAGAGAATAGGCCCTGTGCGGACCAGGTTTCCCACAGCGTGCGCAGTCATCGAATGTAGGTGCGTACCCAGCCACGGCAAAGGCCCGCAACAGGTACGAATCGAGTACAAGTTCTGCAGGCTTCTGTCCCTGCGCGAGTGTGCGCAGCGCCCCCGCCAACAACCAGTATTGTTGCGTGCTTGGTTCATGCTCCGCGGCAACTAGCCTGTCAGCAGTTTCCACCAACGCCCCGGCCACCGTGTATGAAGGATAGTTTTCGCAGATTGGC
>DFNY01000155.1:0-3597 GCA_002376595.1 Jonesiaceae bacterium UBA3555
AATAGCCGCAAAGCGCCCGCCGCCTTCTCAGCGTGCGCAAACCTCTGTGCATCTGACATGACGAATGTGGCTGCAGACATTGCTGCGCCCCACGCGGTGGGCTTACGCCATTCCTTGTCCTGTTCCACTGCCCGCGCACGTAAATGCACCAAGAGCGTGGGGATATCGATTTTTACCGGGCACGCTTCGTAGCAGGCACCGCACAACGAAGATGCGTACGGCAGCGAATTGTTTGGGTCGTTGCTGCCTTGGGCGCCAGTAAGCTGCGGAGTCAAAATAGCCCCTATTGGCCCGGGGTAAACAGACCCATAGGCATGGCCACCTACTCGCTCATACACAGGGCACACGTTGAGGCACGCAGAACAGCGGATGCATTTGAGGGCGGCGCGCCCCACATCATCTGCGAGCGCTCGGGACCGACCNNTGGACATCTTGCGGGCCATCGCCAGGGGTGACTCCTGTCCACATGGATGTGTAAGGGTTCATCCGTTCACCGGTTGAAGACCGTGGGAGGAGTTGCATGAAGACTTCATAGTCCGAAAAAGTCGGTATGACTTTCTCAATTCCCACCACGGTGATCAGGGTATGTGGAAGCGTCACGCACATGCGACCGTTACCCTCAGACTCCACCACCGTTAGTGTGCCGGTGTCTGCGACCGCGAAGTTTGCACCAGAGACCGCGACTTTGGCGCGGAGGAATTTTCTGCGTAGGTGCTCGCGTGCGGCCATGGNNCGTCTGTCATGCCATCTGGAAGTGACTCCATTCGGCGTTCAAAGATCTCCTTGATTTCCGCTCGGTTGCGGTGAATTGCAGGCACCAAGATATGTGAAGGAAGGTCATCTCCCAACTGGACGATCAGTTCTGCCAAATCCGTTTCGAACGCGTCAATCCCATGCGCGGCTAGGTGCTCATTGAGGCCGATCTCTTGGGTGGCCATGGACTTCACTTTGACTACCTCAGTAGTCCCTGTCGCCATGATGAGTGAAGTAACTATGGAATTGGCTTCTTGCGCATCCCGTGCCCAGTGGACGGTTCCACCCCGGGCCGTGAAGTTCTTCTCAAATTGCTCTAGCAGCGAGGGTAGTTGAACAGAAACATTGACCTTTATTTGGCTGCCGGCTTCACGCAAAGCTTCCCAGTCGGGCGCCTCGGCAACCACTGCGGCACGCTTCGCTCTGATAGTGGACGTTGCGAACCCCAAATTGCGTCGGAGTTGCTCATTGGCGAGTGCTTCCTTGGCGGCGGCTGGGAAACTGGGACCCCACCGGAGTGGCTCGAGGGGCGCGCTAGCTTGATCCCCCAAGGTGGAAGGCATGNNGTGCGTGGCTGCCTCTCCTTCTTCTTCGCCGCGTGTAAGTGGGAGGGGGAGCCCTAGGAAGGTCTTCATCGCTGTGCCCCTCCCAAGCTCTGCTTTAGTGGTGCTGCGGAAGAGCGTGCAGGCTTTGGTGGGTGTGCCGGGTCTTCTCTGGTGGATGCCAAAATCTCAGCCAAGTGCATGGTGGTTGTGTGCGACCCTCGACGGTTGAGGCCCCCGCCTATGTGCATGAGGCAGGAGTAATCGCCTGCACTAACTACAACCGCGTCGGTGGACTCAATAGATTCAATTTTGTCATTCAACATGGCCGTTGATGTATCTGAATTCTTCACTGCGAACGTCCCGCCAAAGCCGCAACACTGGTCTTCTTGAGGGAGCGGAACGAGATCAATATCAGCTACTGCTCTAAGTAGCTGGTAAGGCTTGTCTCCCACCCCTAGAAGGCGCTTGGAGTGACAGGTGGGGTGGTAGGTAACCCGGTAAGGAAAGTGAGCGCCTACGTCCTGTAGGCCAAGTACGTCCACCAGCAGCTCGCTGAGTTCGAAGGTGCGCTCAGCTACTGCAGCCGCCGTGCGAGCCAGTTGCGGCATTCCTGCGCGCTCGCAGACCATCGCTTGTTGGTGCTTGATGGAACCCGCGCACGAACCTGAAGGGATGACTATGGCATCCCACTCGTTATCCAGAACTGGCGCAAAGGTGTTGACGTGGTTCTCCACAACGGGGACTGCTTTGTCTAGATATCCAGTGTTGACATGCATTTGGCCACAGCAGGTTTGAGTGGGAGGGAAGAAGACCTGATGTCCAAGGCGCTCGAGAAGTTTGACTGTTGCGATTGGTGCTTGTGGAAAAAGAGTATCTGCTACGCATGTGGCTGCAATCGCGATTCGCATGGTGATCCCCAGTGGTTTGATTATCTAGGAAGTGTTGGCTGAGTTGTTCCCAAGCTCTCGGTGTTTAGGTGGTACCAGCCTAGGGCAGCTCTGAGGTTCTTGCCTGACATTGTGTCAGAATACACCATGTGGTCAGACCACACATCGGGTTCGAATTTCGGCTAAAGAAGTCCCCGCATTTCCCCTTACCAAAGCCTCGTGCGCGATTATTCCCCCATCCACGCTCACCCCAACTAGGCTTAAGGCATGCAAACCTACGAGTCAGTCCTTGCTCGCATAGAACAAGGCCTCGCCCAAGGACGTTGGAAGATGGGAGATCGACTCCCTTCGGAACGAGCGTTCAGTGACGAGTTCGAAGTCTCTAGAGCCTCGGTGCGAGAAGCTCTGCGGGTGCTCGAAGCCATGGGAATAGTGCGCAGGTCCACCGGCTCCGGACCAGAATCCGGCGCCATCCTCATAGATAAACCTGCCGCGGGACTCGGATCCGCAATGCGCCTGCACATTGCCTCCGGCGCAACCTCGGTGCGTGACGTTGTAGAGATGCGTCTACTCATAGAAAAGTGCACGCTACCGGCCGTCGCAATGCGCTGCGCTGCAGAACAGTTACACGCCGAGAGTGCAGCTACCAAACGACACTCCCCAAACTGCTTGGACCGAGCCAAAGAACTACTCGACCTCATGGCTAATCCAGTCATAGACGTAGAAGAGTTTCAACAGCTCGACGCCGCATTTCACGTCGAACTTGTATCAATCGCGGGCAACCCGCTTATAGAAGCGACCATGCTTGGACTACGCAAATCCATTGAAGAATACGTGCGACAAGGAATGGGAAAATTGGAAGACCCCCGCCAACTTCTTCTGGAACTACATCAGCAACACACCAAAATCATCGAAACCCTTGCTCTAGGCAACGCCTCCCTCGCGCAGCAACTCATCCATGACCATATTGAAGGGTTCTACCGCACCGCGCTGTTTAGCTAAGATCGGGGCAAACTAAGCCCCAGCCCAACAACGCCCCAGACTGAATAGGTCGAGAGGGGGCAGCGTTGCCCTTCCGGTAAGCGTCAAAGGCTTACTTATTCACTACACTTGATGGGCGCCCACCTTGCACCAAACACAGGATGGATCATGACACCACACTCCGCACGGTTCCTTGATACCGAATCAACGCAACCAATGCGATACATCATGTCCGTCAGTAACGGGAATCGATATGCGCTGACTGCGCCCACGCTCGTAGGGAGAAACCCGGAACCTGAGCCTGGTGAGGGGGACTACAACATTGTGATTGTGGCGGATCCGCAACGGACCTTATCTAAGACTCATCTGCTCCTTGGTGCAGATTCGGCTGGGCCATATGTGGTGGACCGAAACTCAACCAATGGGACGGT
>DFNY01000155.1:3648-9660 GCA_002376595.1 Jonesiaceae bacterium UBA3555
GTGACCTCGCTAGCGCGATCGCTGTGGACGAGTTCTCCGCACTATGCCAATACACCGAGGTTGTTCCTGAACTTATTGATGCGTGCTTCCGCAGAGCGTCCACCCGAATCAAGGAGACATTGCGTGATGGGGTAGGCGGAACCACCGTGTGCGGTGTTGCTTTGGCCCTGCAAGACGGAGCCCCATACTGGCTGGTGTTTAACATTGGAGATTCTCGCGCGTACCGCTACAACTCTGTGCGTGGTTCCATGGCGCAGATTAGTGTTGACCACTCGGTAGTCCAAGAACTTATGGATGCGGGAATTGTCACGCCGCAGGACGCTGCCCAACATGCCGAACGTCATGTCATTACGCGGGCGCTGGAAACAGTAACTGACCCGGAACCCGACTATTGGATGATTCCGGTTGAGGGTGGAGATCAAATACTGTTGTGTTCTGACGGTTTGACTGATGAATTGACCGACTCCGATATCCTCGACATTTGGATGAATAGTGATGGCCCGCAAGCCACGGCACTGGCTTTGGTGCATAGTGCGCTTGAAGCTGGCGGCAGGGACAACATCACTACTGTGGTGGTCACATCCGATGTGGTTGGGTATGCGGCAAATACAGCCGCGCAGCGTACTGCACCGTTGTTGGCGATCCCCCAATTAGAACCAGACCTTGACCCAGTTCAAGACTCCGCTGTCTTGGCTAACGCACGTGCGGCGGAACGTACTCGCCCTCGAAATGTAAGGAGCTGACACATGATGATGTGCCGTATTGGTCACGGAAATCTTGTGACGGTTGCGCGCGATGACGTGTTCATTGTGCTCCGGTCAGCTCCGGATTCCNNAGTTTCACTGTGCTGACCCTGAATCATGATGGAAGGTACTCGTCGGTTGGTTCGGATGGGGCTGCTACCTGGCGTGAGTACACCCAGTTGCCGGCCGCCGAGTTCTGTATTCGCGGTGTTCCGGGTCTTACCATCCGGGGGACTGAGGAGTTTTATCTTGCGTCTGGTGTTACCCGGGTAGCCACGATTTGTTCTCTGGGCTGGGACGACCCGGAGCATCCGATGAGTTTGGTTGAGGAACGCGAAACTGGTGGTATTGCTCCAGTTGAGTTGGGAGATGCTGTCCCGTTTACTCCGCAGAGCCCGGATGAAGTGGACATTGTCGCCGAGATTCCTGACGGGGCTCCACAGTTCGCGGTCGCGCCGTTGGCTAGTGTGGAATCTGAAGTCGATGTAGACACTGAATTCTTTGAGGACACTGAACTCGATGCAGACACTGAAGCAGAGAACCTGGATCGAGAACTCAGTGAATTTTCCGACGAATCCGTCAGTGGGGATCCCGCGGTAACGCAGGTCATTGATAAAGACGCGCTCGAAGCGTTTGCGCAGGGCGCCTCGCAACTAGATGCAGGTGATGTTGAAGAGCCACAGTTTGGCTTAGAGACACGTACCAATTCTGAGGCACGCAACTCGTCGGATCACACTTTGACTGAGAAATTCCAGGTTCCGCCAACCATGCCGCTGGTTGAATCCCCTGCAGCTGACCTCGGCGAACAAGAGAGTCTTCCCCCTTCTATTGCTCCGGTTCCGGCTCCGCCGCTACCAGAGGTAGACGCTGACCTCATTGATTCGGAAGCTCAGGTACCGTCTAGGGCCCGCAGAGTCCTACAGCCATTGATGGACAGCCAAACCTATATGCCGGCAGCAGTTGCACCGCCTGTAGGTGAGGACTCCGACACCCACTCCACCTTGCTCACCAGCAACTTGGTGAAGATGCGCGCCGAAATGGCAGGCAACCCTGACGCGCCGTCACCAACGGAACCAGTACTGCCCGCGGCGCCCGTACCGGTCATTCGGATGTCCAATGGCGTGACCATTCCACTTGACCGCACTATCTTGTTGGGACGCGCACCAGAAGCTTCACGTGTGTCGTTGCGAGAACTGCCGCGTCTGGTGAATGTGGTTTCCCCCAACAACGACGTCTCTAGGACCCACGCTCAAGTTCGTGTGGAGGGCGACTTCGTTCTTGTCACCGACTTGAACTCCACAAATGGAGTTTTGCTCACCGAACCAGGCCAACCGCCACGTAGGCTCCACCCTGACGAACCAGCACAGCTGCAACCCGGAGTCATCGTTGACCTAGGTGATGGTGTGACGTTCGAACTTGAGGCCACACCGTGACTGGACAACGACAGCCTTCCCTCCCACCAAAGATCACCGGATTCGAATACGTTGGTCTACTTGGCATGGGTGGGTTCGCTGATGTTTTCGAGTACCGGCAAGACTTCCCCAGACGCTCAGTTGCGGTGAAAGTGCTGCTAGCGAGCTCGGTTGACCAAGGTGCACGTGATGGATTCTTCACCGAAGCAAACATCATGGCTGGGCTCTCTCAACACCCGTCTATTGTGACCATCCACCAAGCCACAATTGCGTCCGACGGCCGCCCCTACTTCGTCATGGAATATTGTTCAAAACCGAGCCTTGGCGCGCGATTCCGGAACGAACGTATTTCGGTCGCTGAAACCCTGCGCACCGGGATTCGCGTAGCTTCAGCCGTGGAAACAGCGCACCGACTTGGCGTGCTACACCGCGACATCAAACCTGCCAACATTCTTGCCACGGACTTTGGCTGGCCAGCATTAACGGACTTTGGGATCGCCGGAACAGTCGGTGACAAACTGGCTGCTGCGGGCATGTCTATTCCTTGGGCTNNACAGACCACCCCACCGGAGACGCACGTTCGGATGTATATTCGTTGGCCGCGACGCTCTACTCACTTTTGGCAGGCAAGAGTCCATTCGAATACGCGGGGAAGCCGAACTCCCCGCTTGACCTCATGGCTCGGATCGAACGTGACCCTGTACGCGCAGTGGACCGGGTAGACGTTCCCACGGATCTCAACTCAGTGCTCGCCCGAGCCATGGCAAAGAATCCTGAACAGCGCTATAGCAGTGCACTTGCGTTCGCTCACGCACTCCAAAACATAGAGCGTGAAATGCAGCTTCCTGTCACTGGAATCGACGTAACCGAGATCGGGTCGCACCGCCCTGCCAGCAGCGCGGCGGAAGCCCCAGCGCTTCCGCACGCCTCAACCCCGCATGGCGGTTGGGACGGCGTACAGGAAGGAACCGTTCTCGCATCTAACGCGCCGCGTAACCCAGACGATGACGAGGCTACTAGGCTCCGTTCAATCGTGACGGTGGACGCCCAAAGCGGTTTGGAGTCGCACAGCGCCTCGCCAAAGAACCTAGGTAAACCGGCCCCACTGCCAGCGCAGGCAGATATGGGGGAGCGGGTATCGTCGGGAAACCAAACACACCCAGACCAAGCACGCTCCGTCAGCGCACACTCGCATGCAGACAGCGGACAAGCCGAAGTGGAAACCCGACTACGGCCAGTCACCACCATTAGCTCTGAAAAGCCTGCCGTACAACCCGAACCAGATAGCTACTCGCCTGAAAGCGGGAAGCGCGGTGTTTTCAAAGGCTCGGACGTGCAAGCGGCCAACCAACCCACAAAACCAGAACACAACTGGTCACCCCTCGAACTACTGGACCCTGAGCTACAGCATGCCCCAGCCATCTTCGAACCAAAGCAATTCGACGAGACCACTGGCTCAACGGGGTATTTCTACAAAAAGCGCATCCAGGCAGACGCCCAAGCGAAAGCAGCAGGCAAACGCATCACGTTCTTGGTTTCGCTGGCAAGCATCCTGATCCTGGTTGGAGTGTTGGTTTACATAGGCCTCAAAGGGCTAGGATCCAACGCGGCAGACCCCACCAATGAACCAAGCCACACATCGCCTAGTGCACCCGGTGTAGTAACGGTCCCACCAGTTCAAGAACTCGAAGTGATCGCACAAACCGATGATTCAGTAACCTTCGGGTGGAAAAACCCCGATCCGCTCAGCGGCGACGCCTACCTGTGGCGTACCACCGACGCCACCAACCAAGGTGCCCAAAACCGAATCACTGACCCACAAGTAACGGTTCCGAAAACATCCAAAGACGAGCCAGTATGCATTGAAGTGTCACTGGTCCGCGCCAACGGCACCATGTCGCATACCGCAGAAAAAGGATGCAACTAGGTGAAATTCTGGAGAGCGAACGACCGCACCGGCGCCGTGCCCACACGGAAGCCGGACTCCAGCGCGCCACCAAAACAACTGAGAGACAAACTACCTTCTTGGATTGCAGGTCTCGCTGTCCCAGCAGTCCTAGCAACCCTAGCTTTTGTTAACCCCGGAATAACCATCTCTGAGCTGGAACTCAATGACGGCACCGTCTGGATCACCAACACCCAAGAACTGAAGGCCGGACGATACAACGCCTCCGTCAAGGAACTCAACGGCGGAGTAGTAGCTCCCACCTCACGCTTTGATGTGCTCCAAGACGAACAAGACACTCTTGTAGTGGACTCCACCACAATCTCCAAAGTGGATCCGGCTACCACCTCATACGCCGTAATCGCGCAAATACCTGCACAGTCTCAGGTCGCCATGGCACAAGGAACCATTGCGATCACCGCACCTGATGGACGAATCTGGGTAACTACCACCCAGGCTCTCGACAACATCACTGACGCCACACCCGTTGCCTACGACCTTAGTGATGGTGCTGTATCAACAGTGGGCCGCAATGGAGAAGTCCATGCGTTTGATCCAGGCACCGGTGAAGTCCTCACATTCAATGCCCAAGACCCCACAAACGCCACCACAGTTAAGCTCAAGGGCGCGGCCAACTTGGCTTTGAGCCCAGAAGAAGCAAAACGGCCAACACTGACTGCAGTTGGTACTCAACCAGTCATGCTTGCCAACAACACCCTCTACGGCGAACACTTCACCACCGACCTCACCGCGTACGGTAACCAGCCTGCCCTGCAAAACGCGGGCACCACCAGAGGCGAAGTCATCGTTGCCACAGACCGCTCCCTGATCGCAGTCAACCTGTCCTCTGGCCACGTCGAGCAACTAGCGGGGGAACTCAACGGCGCGCCAGCCCGGCCCGTCTACCTAGACGGATGCGTCTACGGAGCGTGGGCATCTACCACCGAAAACTATGCGCAACTCTGCGGTCCACGCTCATCAGAGCAATCCAAAACAACACAAGACGTGCAGAGCATCGAGGACGTTTCAAGCACATCAGTGCTTGTATTCCGGGTGAACCGAGACGTGGTTCTACTCAATGACGCAAAAGCGGGACGAGTCTGGGTCCCGGAGAACATGCCTCAAAGTGAAGAGCCGAACTGGAAAGACGTCCAAGCCCCAGACAAGCAAGACACAGACACCGACTCCAGCAACGAGCAAGACGCAGAACTGTCAGACACTTCGCAATGAANNGTGATGACGAGTACGGAGTACGTGCAGGGCGCAGCACAATCCTCAACACCCTGACCAACGATTCGGCCGGACAATGCGGGATCATTGCAATTACCGAAATTACTGAAATCCCTTCAGAGTTCGGCACGGTACAACTAATTGACAACGGCCGAGCCCTGCAAACAGAGGTACGCCCCAGCGCCACCGGAACCGTAACTTTTACCTACACCATCACAGACGGACGAGGCCAAAACGCTCCGTCCTCCGCAACCGTGACATTGCGAGCACACCCAGAATCCACCAACTCTGCACCCCACGAAGACAGAGTAGCTAGAGCCGAAGTTGAACAAGGTGCAACCCTGAACTACAACGCGCTAGCTAACTTCACCGACCCTGACGGCGACCAACTAGTGCTCACTGGCGCCACCCTGAGCGAAGGCACCGGAACAGTACGATTCCGCAAAGACGGAATGGTCACTTACGTGGCTGACTCCCAGGCGCTCGGAGTGCAAAAAGTTGGGTTGACCGTCTCAGACGGAACTGAAAGCGTTGAGACCCAACTACTCGTTGATGTCCGAAGCGTTGGATCGATTGCCCCAACCATCCGACCAATCCACCGTGTTGCGTACGTGTCTTCACCTGTGGAAGTCAACGTACTTGAAGCCGTCAAGAACTTCTCCACAGAATCAGTGCGATTGGT
>DFNY01000155.1:9772-10053 GCA_002376595.1 Jonesiaceae bacterium UBA3555
TAGCCGTATCAGATGTTGCACTCCTGCCAATAGGCGGAGAAGTCGCCGTAGCACCACTCAGCAACGACTACGACCCCAACGGCGGGGTAATGGTGCTCACCGGCATTGAACTGCAAGATAATTCGAAGCTCTCAGTGGGAGTGATTGAGCACCGGTACGTGAAAATCGGATCGCGTGTTGCCCTCACTACCCCAGAAGTCATTCGATACGTGGTAGACAATGGAGTCTCCACAGCAAGTGGAACCATCCTGGTGCAACCTGTTGAGCCCTCTACAGAACAG
>DFNY01000155.1:10209-10518 GCA_002376595.1 Jonesiaceae bacterium UBA3555
TCAGGCGACATCTTGCGATACCAAGCGCCTTTGGAACCGCGAACCACAATCACAACTTTCGAGGTCACTGACCCGGCAGGAAACACTGCGGTGGGCACGCTCACCGTCAATGTGCACCAGAGCAACGCAGAGTCCAAAGCCCCACCAAAGCCGAAACGAATCACCGCACGCGCCTATGCCGGCGAAACTATCCGAATCCCCATCCCGCTGACTGGTATCGACCAAGACGGAGATGGCGTTTCATTGCTCGGCTTGGCAGACCAATTGCCAACCCAAGGCGCAGTGTTCACGGTGGGCGCGGACTGGCTC
>DFNY01000155.1:10612-16623 GCA_002376595.1 Jonesiaceae bacterium UBA3555
TTGATGAGTTGACTGAGATGGACGGAATCGATGCGAAGGTCGAATCAAACCGAATCGTAGTGCGGGTACCTAAAGAAGCGCGCGAGCCACTCGTCATTCCATACACAGTGCGAAACGTCGCAGGAGCGATTGCACACGCGGTGCTACGCGTGGACGTTTCCGAAGAAGCGATCATCGCTCCGCCCACAGCCAACGACATTGTGGTGGCTCCAACCGAAGTCATCAACAAGACCTCAGCCGAAGTAGACGTCTTTGCGGTAGCAGAAAACCCATCCGGGCCGGTCAGCGAACTGGAACTGACAATACCTTCATCCCACTCGCATGTGGCATCCGTATCTGGTACTGGAAAAGTAACCGTTCAATTGGGTACCACTGCCGCCACTGTGCCATTCAAACTCACCAACCCCCGCAAACCAGATAACGCATACACATACGCATTCATTTCCGTGCCAGCGCTCGGTGACTTCCCACCAGTGCTGCTGCCCAAGCCACGAGCCCTCGAAGTAGCCAGCGGCGGCGAACTCATCATTCCGTTGGCAGAGTTTGTCCAAGTGGGCTCCGGAAAAGAACCATTCATCCAGGACGCATCAACAGTTCGGTCCCAGCAAGCCGATCAAAGTGTGTTGGTGAAGAACAACAAAGAACTGCGTTTCATATCCAAGCAAGGCTTCGTGGGCACGGCATCTATTACCTTTGAAGTGTGGGATAGCGAGACTGGTGCTGGAAACTCGTCAATCCTGACGCTACCAATATCGGTGTACGCGGAAGAAAACTATCCGCCGAGCTTCGTTCCGTCCATCATCCAAGTCCCTCAGGGTAATGAACCAGTAGCAGTTGATTTGGCCCAGTTCGCCAAGATGGCACCGGGCACAACACTTCAAGATTTGCAGTTCAACCTAGCGGGCGCCCCAACTCACGGTCTGTCTGTGAACCTTGCCCAATCAACATTGACACTGCGAGCTCCGGTCTCCGTTGCACGAGGCACTCGGGGCGAAATAAGTTTGTCCTTGCAATATGGTCTGACTAGGCAAATGAATGTTGTGGTGCCATTTGAGGTCATCGCATCCACTAAACAGTTGCCGGTAGTAAACGATCACTCAGTTTTAGCCAATGCTGGTGAAACAACCAGGATCTCTGCGCTGCAAGGTGCTGTAGATCCGGTTGGCGCAGGGCTCACCATCATCGACGCGCAGGTTCTCACTGCGAACACCGGAAGCGTGCATTTCACTGGCAGCACGGTGGAAGTGACTCCAGCAGACGATTTTGCCGGAACCATGAAAATTGCGTACACCGTCAAAGACGCCCTAGATGATCCAAACCGTAACGTTGACGGCACCATCAACGTGACTGTCCGTAAGGTTCCGGACGCCCCGCTGGTACCGCGAGTGTCGGAACCTGCGAACAAGTCTGTGACAGTCTCTTGGGAGCCCCCTGCTTCGAATGGTGCTCCAATCACGAACTACCGGGTCACAGCCTCGCCAGGCGGACAAACCAAGAACTGCCAAACCACCACGTGTGTGTTCTCTGGCCTTACGAATGGCACCGCGTACCGTTTCACCGTCGCTGCCACCAACGAGGTTGGTTATTCGGCCGAATCTGCTCCGAGCAATGAGATCACCCCGGACGTGCTACCTGCAGCGCCTGGCCGCCCCGTTTTGGAGTACTCAGATTCGACGGTCAAAGCAACGTGGACCGAGCCAACCAACGAGGGAACGGGCATCAAGCACTACTTGGTTGAGATTGCACCGGGCGTGGATGGTGTTGGAACCACGATCAAAGAAGAAACGGGCACTTCAACAACATTTAGTCGCTTGAAAAACGGAACCGCCTACACCGTTCGGGTCAGAGCCGTGAACTCCGCTCTAGTGGAGGACGGTAAGGGGCCATGGAGTCAGCTATCCGATCCAATGATTCCTGCCGCTCCACCAGAGNNTCGCCAACCGTCACCGCTCGCTTGCCTGAAGATACACCTCTTGGCAGACAGATCGCGGTGAACTGGAAGCCCGGTAAATCTAACGGTGACCCGATAGCTGGATACACCGTCACCGTGCTCAACGGTTCGACTGTGGTGAGTACCAAAACGTTTGACATAGCCACCACCACGTGGACCTTCACTGAGGCTGAAAACGGAATCGACTACCGGTTCCAAGTCACCGCACGCAACAAGGCCGGGGAGTCGGCGCCAGGAATTTCGGAACCTATTTCCTCGTTCACAAAACCTTCGGTACCTCAAGGTGTTTCCAGTTCCAACGTTGATGGCCGCGACTACGCGCAAGGTGGAGCACTGAAATTGTCTTGGGCTCCGCCAGAATCAACGGGTGGGCGCGGAATCCGTATCAGTCACTATGAGGTCAAAGACCAAAGTGCCACAGTCTCTGGAACGAGTTTGGTAGTTGAGGGACTGAGTGCGGGACAATTCTCCGGTGACTTCCAAGTACGTGCTTGGAACGAGCGAGGAGTTGCGTCGAGTTGGATGACTATCCCCGGCTCCACTCCACACACCAGACCTCAAACGCCAGAAGTGTCCCGCCAACAGAGCGTCTCTTACCGAGACTACAAGTTCACTGTGTTGCCTCGAAACAACGGTGGCCTTGCAGATGTCGCGTACCAATACCGGATCAATGGAGGCGAGTGGATTGCCCTGCCGGCGTCAAAAACTGTTTCAGGTTCTGTTACTGAATTTGGTTCAGCACCGTCAAAGGACGTTGTGTTTGACGCGCGTGCAGTCAATGCGATGGGTGAAAGCTCAAGCGCCCAAACCATGACCACCATTGTGAAGCCGCAGGCTCCACTGGCGCCTACCGGAATTTCGGCCTCAGTGAGCATGCAAACCCCGTACACGTTAAGTGCAACGTGGCAGGCGCCTTCGGAACGAGGACTTGCAATTCTCAAGTACGGATACTGTGTTGTGTCCAGTAACTCGAACGCTCCGTGTTCGGACTCACAGGGCAACCAGCAGGTAGGTAAGATTTTCTACACTGCGGGCAGCGATGTTCGCAGCTTTGATCAGTTCACGGTTCCACCAGGGGCTGATTACACACTGCGGGTATGGGCGGTAGTGGAAGATAGCCAAGGCGTACGAAGTAACGGCGCAACTGGCACCACTTCATTCGTGGTTCCAAACGAACCCGATCCAACACCAGACCCTGAACCTGACCCGAGTACCGAACCTGACATTGGAGGTACCGGGTGAGAGAACGGGTATGGGAGCAGTTAGTGAAACTTCAACAAGATGGGTGCAGCAATGTCGTTTGATTCGGCTCCACAGCCGCCACTAGGGTCCGATTCTCGTGCACACTTCCCAGACCTGAACGATGCGTGGACTGCCACTGGCGTGGTCAGTGCACAGGACGCAATGGAGTTTGCGCAACGTTTTGATGCACTTGTAGAGAACGTGGAAATCGCGGTGCTGGGCAAGACCTCGGTTGTGCGACTCGCGCTGACAGCGCTGTTTGCAGAGGGGCACCTTCTGCTAGAAGATGCGCCTGGCACAGGAAAAACCATTCTGGCCCGCTCAATAGCTGCTTCAATTGCAGGTAGCCACAGCCGTATCCAGTTCACGCCGGACCTTCTACCTTCGGATGTCACTGGTGTAACCATCTATGACCAAAAGTCCGGAGAATTTGAGTTCCACCGCGGACCAGTGTTCGCTTCGGTTGTTCTGGCCGACGAAATCAACCGAGCGTCCCCCAAAACACAATCCGCGTTGCTTGAGGTAATGGAGGAAGCACGGGTCACGGTGGACGGCGTAACCTACGATGCTGGCCGTCCGTTCATGGTTATTGCCACCCAGAACCCAATTGAACAAGCCGGTACGTACAAGCTCCCAGAAGCCCAACTAGACCGCTTCCTCATCAGGACTTCGCTTGGATACCCGGCCGAACAAGATGTTGTAGCGATCTTGCAAGGCGCGGCTCAGCGGGACCGGACTGCGTCCTTGACGCCCGTTTTGGACTCGGCTGAAGTGGTAATCCTGGCACGAGTGGCGTCTCGTATCTACATGGATGACGCCATTGCCCAGTACGTTGCTCGCATAGCGGATGCCACCAGAACCAGCCCTCACACCCGTGTGGGCGTCTCGGTTCGAGGAAGCCTAGCGCTGGTTCGAAGTGCCAAAGTTTGGGCTGCGGCCCAAGGGCGTAACTACGTCATCCCCGATGACATCAAGTACCTAGCGGAACCGGTCCTCTCGCACCGCTTGGTGTTAGATGTGGACGCCGAGTTCTCAGGAGTCCAAAACCGAGACGTTATTGCGCAAGTTCTCTCGTCTATCGCGCCCCCTTCGTCGAAAAAGCAGTAACCATGAGATTTCCGCGCTTTGTTGTGCGGGCCGCCAGCGCGGCCCGCACAAAAGCGTCTGCGAGCGCAGGCGCTCGCATTGGTGTGCGCACTATGGCGTTTTCTCCAGTTGCCTTTACCGCGGGCATCGGCGGCATTGCCGCGATGATTGCCGGACACACGTACAACTGGATGGAAATCAAAGCTGCTGGAATCTTCGGAATCGTGTGCCTCGTGGTGGCGCTACTGCTGACGGCGGGACGCTCAAGTTTCCAGGTGGAGCTTTCGTTGGCGCAGGATGNNTTTCGGTGCCCTTGTTGGCGCCAAGCGCGCAGCATGAGGAGCTTTTTGCAATCCCCACCAGGAAGCGTGCGGTCATCAACGTGGGGCCCGTGAAATCTGTGCGGTCTGACCCTTTGGGCATGATTCGTAGGGAAGTAGTGTGGACTGAAGTTGAGCAGCTGTTTGTGCACCCGAACACTGTAAACTTGGAAGGGCCCGCGGCGGGCGTGGTGCGTGATTTGGATGGTCAAACGCTGCGCACGGTGACAGACAACGACATGAATTTCCACGCTCTGAGGGAGTATGTTCCCGGTGATGATCGTCGGTCTATCCACTGGAAGTCGAGTGCTCGAAACCAGAAACTTATGGTTCGGCAATTCGAAGACACTCGTCGTACTCATATCGCGCTGGCCTTGGAAACTGACGTGCGGCAGTTTGGTGACCCGCAGTCGTTCGAACTAGGTGTGTCGGTTCTGGCCTCGTTGGGCTTGAACACTATTCGCGGCGGACTTGAGCGAACCGTGTTTGCCGGACCTCACCAGGTCCGTAC
The DNA here is from genome assembly GCA_002376595.1 of Jonesiaceae bacterium UBA3555. Classification (GTDB taxonomy): domain Bacteria; phylum Actinomycetota; class Actinomycetes; order Actinomycetales; family Cellulomonadaceae; genus Timonella. The sequence goes on from DFNY01000155.1 coordinate 15,723, forward strand.
TACGAGTCCTGTGTCGTTCCTCAACGCCACCTCTGGAATTGAGCAAACCAGCGGAAATCCGGTTGCGGGTAGTTCGTCTTTCGGCCTGAATTTTCTAGGACGAGACGTCAGCACTACATCTGGGGGCACTACCGGTGGGAGCGCATCTGCCGGTGAGTTATTGAGCGGCGCTGAAACCATCTCACGGTGGGCACCGAGTGCCTCTCTAGCGGTAGTTATTACCGGGACCACCACGGATATTGCCCAGTTGCGAACCGACGCGATGCTACTTCCAGCTGGCGTGCGCACGGTCTTTATTCGGTGCGGTGTGGGGCTGGAAGAGCGTATTGCGACGCACGATCAAGTGTCGTTTGTGGATTTAGGCAGGCTAGATCAACTGCCCAAGGTGTTGCGAGCGGCGGTGCTGAGTTGATCAAGGTTTCTTCCCTGGCCCAGCGCCTTCGAACGGAGGCTTCATATGCAACCGACTGGCGAGCTGCGCGAAGCGTACTAGAAGTAGCTATAGCCGGCGCCTGCGTCGTGCTCGCGCTCATACCTCTGTTACCAGCCTACGCAGCCCAGCAGGCCTTCTTTGCAATTCTCGTAGGTGTCATCTCAGGCGTAGGCCTGGTGGTTGCGCGTGAGCTTGTACGTTGGCCGTTACCCTTGCTGCTGATCATTGCGTTCGCGGTGTATGTGGTGGTGGGTGGCGCGGTGGTCTTTGGTCAAGACTTAGCGCTCAATTTTGTTCCTACCGGCGCCTCGATGGCAGCCATGTTGGCGGGCATTGTCACTAGTTGGAAAGAATCTCTGACGTTGGAACCGCCGTTAGGGGCCTCCGACGGCGTACTTATCCTTCCATTCCTCATCGCCTTCATTGCGGGGCTACTCGTTGCGCTCATCGTTACCTGGAAGCGTTCGG
>DFNY01000155.1:16629-21487 GCA_002376595.1 Jonesiaceae bacterium UBA3555
GTCAGGGGTACTGGTAGTCGCGATCTTGTGGGGCACACAGGAAACGGTTTTCGGTTCCTACTTGGGTATCGGCTTGTTCTTCCTTCTGATGCTCTGGGCCTCGTGGCGAATGGGAACGTGGAAGATGCGCCGGGTGGTCAGCTTCTCGGTATTTTTGGTGGTGGTACTTGGGTTGACTTTGGTGATTACTCCACAGGTCACGTCCAACGAACCGCGATTTGTACTGCGATCGGTGGTAGTACCTCCCTTTGATCCCCGCGATCAGGTTTCGCCTTTGTCTGCCTACCGTTCTTACGTCAAAGATCAACGCGACGAGCCACTTATCAAGGTGTCGGGGCTGCCCGCAAACACCCCTGTTCGGCTGGCAACTCTGGACGCCTATGACGGCGTGGTCTGGAGCGTAACCTCCGACGGTTCTCGGTCAGGTTCCGGTGCGTTCCGTCGAATTGGCGAGCAGATTGAGCAAACCAAGACTGGAGATTCATTTGAGGTCACCATCGATGTACTTGGCCTGGCCGGTGTGTGGACACCAACGATTGGGTACCTCAACTCGATCGATTTCGCTGGTTCGTGGGGGAAAACTGACTTCCGCTTCAATGACGCCACCGGGGCGGCTGTAACGATCGGTGGATTGTCTTCGGGCACTTCTTACACGCTTACTGGGGTGGTTCCAGAGCAACCCGATGACGAGACCTTAGGCGATGTTGGAATCGGCCATGTCTCACTGGCGCCTGCAGGCAACATTCCTGAGTCAGTGGCATCTGAAGCCGTTACGATTTCGCGGGAAGCTCCAACTGTTCCATTGGTGGTGCGCAAGTTTGAGCAGTACCTGAGTTTGGGTGGCTTCTTTAGCCACGGTGAGGCGGCGGGTGGATATCCTTCGCTTTCTGGCCACGGTGCAACTCGGATGGCGGACCTCTTTGCCACTGACATCATGGTTGGTGATGCGGAACAATATGCCTCTGCGATGGCTCTATTGGCGCGTTCACAGGGGATCCCCGCCCGGGTGGTGATGGGGTTTGTTCCGCAGGAAGAAGCCAAGGAGATTGTATTCACTGGCGCTGATATGACGGCGTGGGTTGAAGTCTTTTACGACGATTTTGGGTGGGTGTCCTATTTCCCAACGCCACCGTCACACCAAACTCCTACGGTTTCGCAAGAGGTTGTTGAGCCTGAGCCGGAGCCAGAAGCAATTCAGTTGCCGCCCGACCCTGCACCGCAAGTATCTCCGCCAGCTGTGAACACGGAAGACACTGATGTTGCTGCGGACGATGATCCAAACTCAGCTGGCTCTCAATGGCTGGCAATTGTGCGACAAGTTGCCGTGGTTGCGGTTCCTCTTTTGCTGTTGTTGGCGGTGCCTCTCACCATTGCTGTTCTTAAACTGCGGCGCAGACGCAAACGATTGCGTGCACCCGGATTAATCGGCATTGTCAACGGGTGGGAGGAGTTTTTGGATCAGGCATGGGATTTGGGTGTTCGTCCTGATGAGCACTTCACACGCCGTGAAACGGCCCGATTTATTGAAGCTGGAGCAGTCAAGGTTGCGGCCAGACCTCTTGCTGACTTGGCTGACAAGGCTCACTTTGCTGACGGGTCTAGTCTCACTGGTGACGTTAACGCAGATCTTGAGAAGGCCCAATATTGGGCGCTTGTCGACGAAGCCGTAGTTGGGCTCTCGGGTGCAGTGCCGTGGTCCGCTCGTTGGAAGTCGCGGCTGACGGTTGGTTCCTTGCGTCAAGCGAAGCGTCGCGCGANNGGTGGACGCGGAGAACTGACCTTTCGAGCGTGCGTTGATGTACTAGACGCGGTCTTCTCTTGGTCTTGCGTTCTTCACCTAAGTGTGCGTTCTTCACCTGGGCGTGCGTTCTTCACCTAAGCGTGCAGCAATTTCTTCATGTTGGCACCGCGCGGAGTTTGCGTGCACTTGTAGGTACCCAGATCTCCCAACTAGGCAAGAATCCCGTGACTGGGCAACATTTTTGATGCCTGGTCACGGGATTCTTGCCGTGCGGAGGTTGGTTGGTTCTACTTGGAGGCAGTGGGAGGTAGTTGAGGGTAGCGGGGTACTACTTGATGGTGTGGGCTACTTGATGGTGCCGTCCACCGCATATGGTTCAATTGCAGCGATTTCGTCGGCTGACAATACCGGTGCGTGCAACGCTCCGAGGGAATCTTCTAGCTGAGCCACGCTCGATGCGCCCACGAGTACCGAAGTCACGCGAGAATCGCGCAAAATCCAGCTGAGGGCCAGTTGAGCCAGACTCTGACCGCGTGACTCTGCAATTGCGTTCAAGGCTCGGGCACGCTCTAGGTAGGTTGTTGAAATCTGAGCTGGTTTGAGGAAGTGTCCTACTGCCGCGCGGGAGTTGGAGGGGACATTCCCGTCAAGGTACCGGTTTGTGAGCAGTCCTTGTTGCAGAGGAGAGAACGCGATGAGTCCGACGCCGAGTTCATCAACGGTTTCTAGCAACGATTTTCCGGTGGCATCTGGCGCGTCTACGGCTCCGGCGTCTGGCATCTCAATGTGACGCGAGAACATGGAGTAGTTTGGCTGGTGAATCAGCAACGGTGTGCCTAGTTCAGCCAAGATCGCATGGGCTTTGCGGGTTTGCGCAGGAGAGTAGTTCNNGTCCGCTGGTGACCGCTGTATGCAGTGCACCCATGGTTTCTTCCAGTGGGGTGTGTGGGTCAAACCGGTGCGAGTAGAAGACGTCTACGTAGTCCAGTCCCATTCGGGACAGTGACTGGTCTAGCGAGGCAAGGAGGTACTTGCGTGAACCGCCATCGCCGTAGGGGCCAGGCCACATGTCATATCCGGCCTTGGATGAGATGACCATTTCGTCACGGTACGGCTTAAAGTCACGGGCCATGTGGATTCCGAAGTTCTCTTCAGCACTTCCATAGGGACTCCCGTAGTTGTTTGCGAGGTCAAAGTGGGTCACACCGAGGTCGAAAGCTCGGCGCAGCACTGCGCGTTGAGTTTCAAACGGTGTGGTTCCACCAAAGTTGTGCCAGAGGCCGAGTGAAAGCGACGGCAAGGAAAGACCACTTGAGCCGGTGCGTCGGTAGGGCATGGTCTCGTAGCGGTTATCTTGTGCACGATAGATGGTCATACAAGGATTCTTGCACTGAACTGCGCGTCTTCGAAATCCGCTGCCTGGATTCTTCGACTCGTACCAAGAGTCCGATTTGTTAACAAGCGTTAACCGTCTTGTTGCGTTAAGCCCGGCAAACGTTGCGGAACTGTAACCTCTACTGCCTTAGCAAATGTGATGTTTGTGGCTAAGGTGAGAGTGCTCGAGGTTCAATGGCGAACCTCGACGCGCTTACTGCAAAGGCGGGCGGACAACGAAGTCCACCCGCCTTTATGCTGCGCTCTCGCAAGTGTTCACTCAAACGGTCCAACTAATGCAACAACGATTCCAAACGAGTCAGGAACTGCGTGTAACCGAGTTTCGTGGGGTCCTGCGGGGACTGAACGGCTGGAAGTATTGAACACCATGCAGGTTGCACGAATCGCACGCCTTGTTGGTCAAAGGCGCGAGCCCATTCGCGTTCCAATCCAAGACTCATCGCGACGGGCAAGTACTTCTCAAACAGAGCTAGATCAATCGGCTCGCCTTGGAGTTCAAGGTTCGATTCGCACGCTAGAGCAAGGTGAGAACGGAATCCTGCAATGTGTTCAGCGTAGGCGCGGCCAAGAGGTGTGCGTTGTTGGCGGTTAGCTTTGCGCGACGCTTCATGGTCAAGGTGTGACGTAACCAGGTTGCGGGTTCGTAGTTCTTGTCCAAGAACGGAGAGTGCCTCGAGAACTTGTGGTGCAAACCGAGAGTGAATGGTACTTAGGTAGACACTCTGGTTGTCGGGGAAGATGCTGCCCAACAATGCGGCTTCGTAGTTTCCAAGTTCCCCGCTCTGTGAGGAATGTGAAGGAGTGAGAACCCACTCGTGAATGTTGGCCGAGTATCTGAGGCTCAACTTCCCACGAATAGCGAGCGAAACGAGCGTGGACATAGCGTCAACCCAACGCAGCTCGCAGGACCACAAGGCCCCAATCTCACCTACGCTAAGGTCTGTTGGAGGCGTTGGCTCGGAGTGTGCAGGTAGGTGCTTGGCCACCTTCACGGTCTTCTCTACACCCGTTGGGTTCTTGCGTGAGGCCTTACGCAAGGCAGCACGTTTGGAGGAGCCAGCAGCCGCAACCAGTGCTGCGGTAGCTGCTTGAGCTCCAGTAATTTCACCGTTGGCCAGATGGGCGAACCGCCAGTCTGGACGTTTGCGAGTTAGAGCCCACAAAAGTGTTCCGAATACCAACGCCACGGCACCGGCGGTCACCGGAAGAAGGAGGTTGCCGCCGGCTTCGAGCCCGAAGTCGATGTTCTCAGACCAAGTGGGGTCAAAGTCTTCGCCGTGTNNCAAGCTGAGGTTGGCTTACGTAGATTGCGGAACTGGTGTCAAAAGTGCCTGAGGGAAACTCATATCTCAGTGCTAAGCCACTGGCCAAGGTCATATTGCTGGCCTGGACTTGTGGGGTTGCGCCAAGCTGAGGTTCACAGACGGCTGACTCCTGCGCTGATTCCTCAGCGGGCGTTGGGGAGTCGCTTTCTTCAACCGAGAGCAACGGATCGTTTTCGGTGAGTAGTTCACAACTCACCTTGTTGGCACTTCGGCTTGAGTGGAGCGTGAACTCGACCTGGTCAAATGCGTAGCCGCCGGAAACAAGGGGCGCCCAGAAGAATTCGTTGTTTTGGGCTTGCGGTCCAGAGAAACTTGCAAGCGCGCCACCCACTGTGTAGCTCAGCGTCACGGTGGTCAGGGATTCAGCTTCATCAGAATCTTTGGTGCCAAGTTCGGT
>DFNY01000214.1:0-363 GCA_002376595.1 Jonesiaceae bacterium UBA3555
CCTGCAGTCGCCAGCCCACACGTCCACGAACACAGTTCACTCACCCGAAGCCTAGCGATCCCCGGATTCGGTACACGCTTCCGCGTGCGCCAATGACTAGGTGAACGCTATTAACTTCACTGCACCCACTGAGACGGCTCTTCATCTCGTTCGTAGAACTTTGTAGTCTGGAAGCCCGGATACCTTTCAAAGTTGGGCCCTCATGAGCAAAAAAGTAGTTGTCGAATCATTCGAGCTAGACCACGATGCAGTGGTAGCACCATATATCCGTAAGGCCGGCGACAAGGAAATTCCAGGCGGCGGACGCGTATGTAAATACGACTTGAGGTTCACACAACCCAACACCGAGCCGCACCTTCCAAT
>DFNY01000214.1:429-4992 GCA_002376595.1 Jonesiaceae bacterium UBA3555
AGAGAGTTCTCTGATGACATCATCGGTGTCTCGCCAATGGGATGCCTGACTGGCATGTACGTCATCACAACCGGGAACGTAGACACCGTGGAGAAGATGAAGGAGATCGCTATTCCGGGGCTGCAACGTCTCCTGGAGTTCGAATCCGTGCCTGGTGCGGAATCGTCCAAAAGTTGCGGTACCTACACATTGCATGATCTCGAAGGTGCGAAGAGCGCAGCTCGACGCTTCTTGGAAAACGAAGCCGAACTGCTCAACCTTTTTGGCCACTAAGACCAAAAAGGTTCACAGGTAGAAGGTTCTTTATCCACTTGGAACCGCNNGGGTGCTTGCTCGTGTAATCGATACACGCGCAAGCGCCTTTTTTGTTGCCAAAGTACAGTGCTATCAGGCCCATCTAGAAGCCCGAGCAATTACCCAACGTTACTGGGTCAACGCGGCTAGGATGTCGTCGAGAAGGTCTTGAGGGTCTTCCAGGCCCACCGAAAGCCGCAAGGTAGTCTCAGCCATCCCCACTGCGGCGCGCCCTTCTAAGCCCAAACGGCGGTGAGTGGTGGTGGCTGGGTGCGTGATCAGGGATTTGGCGTCGCCAAGGTTGTTTGAGATGTCCACGAGTTCGAGGGCATCAACAAACTTGAATGCAGCTTTCTTCTAATCTTCTGGGGTTGCGCCCTCGGGCGTGACCAGATCGAAAGTGACCACAGTGCCGCCACCGGTCTGCTGGGACTTTGCCAGGTCATACTGAGGGTGCGAAGGCAAGAACGGGTACCGGACGTTAGTAATGCCCTCGAGCTTCTCGAGTTCCTGAGCGAGGAGCAACGCTGATGCCGTTTGTGCGCCAACCCGCAAGGGCATGGTCTCCAGGCCCTTCAGCAGCACCCATGCGTTGAAAGGGGACAGTGAAGGCCCAGTGTTGCGGATGAGATTCTGAACTGGACCGTTGATGTAACTCGCAGGGCCCAGGATTGCTCCGCCGAGGACTCTGCCCTGACCATCGATGTGCTTGGTGGCCGAGTAGACCACGATGTCGGCGCCCAGCTCCAACGGCTTCTGCATGACGGGGGTAGCAAATACGTTATCGACGATCACCAGAGCGCCCGCAGCGTGGCCGAGTTCAGCCACCGCGCGAACATCGATGATGTCTTGCATGGGGTTTGAAGGAGTCTCAAAGAAGACAACATCGGCAGGAGTTGATAGCGCTTGCTCCCATTGCTCGGTGACGTGGCCATCTACGTACTCGGTAGTGACACCCCAGCCCGCAAAGATGTCATCAAAGATCACCAGAGACGAACCAAAGAGCGCACGCGCAGCAACGATTCGTGAACCCTGCTTCACTACAGCAGCCAGAGCCGTGAAAACTGCAGACATCCCCGTTGCCGTGGCGTAGCAGGCTTCGGCGCCCTCTATGAGGCGCAGGCGTTCCTCGAACGTGTGGACGGTGGGATTACCGTAACGGGAGTAGATGAACCTGTCCACATCGCCATTGAAGGCGGCCTCAGCTTCAGCCGCACTGGAATAGACATACCCCTGAGTGAGGTAGATAGGTTCGGACGTTTCTTCAAATTGTGAGCGCGACTGCCCGCCGCGAACGCCAATAGTTGCTGGACGAAGTTCGCGGTGTTCGGGGTATCCCATGGGTTATTCCCCGGCGCCGAAGGTAGTGGTTGGCAGACCCTTCAGGCGCCATCCGTTGATGGTGCGTTGGCCGTAAAGATCGGCGTCCCCTTCGAAGCCTTCGAGTACGTTGTATGCCGGGCCGTAACCCTCTTCTGTGGCTACAGTTGCCGCACCGATTGAGCGGTTGCCTGACCTACAAATGAAGATGATCGGGCGCTCATCGCCTGGGGTCACACCGGTTTGAGCCAGCTGCGATAGGAAGTGCGCGTTCGGGCCAAACGCGGTCACCCACTCAATGAAGTGGACGTCTTTGTTCAGCGAGATTAAGTCTGGAACACCAATCTGGTTCCATTCGCCTTCGGTGCGCACATCCACAAGAATTGCGCCGTCGTTTGATTCTAGTAAGTCCCACGCTTCTTGCGGGGTCAAGTCACCTGCGTAACTCATTTTTCCTCCATCGGTCATGGCGGTAGCACCCTCACCTGCAGAATTACGTAGTACAGGGGGTTGCTGCGGCTTCATCGTGCCAAGTCACTCGGCCGCTCTGGATGGTCGTCTTCCATGATAATCCATATGAGTACCAATTATGAGACTGGTAGTTCGGTATTTGAGATGAACTCTGAGATCGGTTGAACCATTCCACAACCGCTCATTAGTCTTGCTACAAGGTCACGAGTTCCAGCGTTCAAGCCCCGGCTAGTTGGACGGCAACCCTCCACCGCGGTGGGGTGCTCCGGGTGAAGACCGGGCTTCGCATCAACCGATGACGAAGCAAGCGCGGGATCTGTTGCTCAGACATCCCATACGTCACCACATAACCACAACCCAAGACGCATGCACGTCCAGACGGATCTGCGCATTTGCGCCGCGAAATGGGTGAAGTGCACACGCGGCGTATGCAGATGGAACGACACGGTGGGTCCCCACGTTTTTGGAGTCCCCATGAATGACTTTGCACAACCGTGTCTGCCAGTTGTTGGCTCACAAACACTGGTGCCGCTAGTAGACGGGCGCCAAGTTCCTTATGCAAACCTAGACTGCGCGGCTTCGGCGCCTGCGCTTCAGGTGGTTGCGGACCGAGTCAACCAAGTACTTCCGCTGTATGCATCAGTCCACCGTGGAGCCGGGTACCTTTCGCAAGTTTCCACCGCCCTGTATGAAGAATCCCGCCAGGCAATTGGCAGATTTGTAGGCTCGAGAACCGACGACGTCACCATCATCACTAGGAACACCACAGACTCTTTGAACCTTCTTGCCGGATGTATCCCTGCGGGTCCAGAAGGAAACGGCGGAAAAGTCCTCGTGCTGGATGTGGAGCACCACGCAAACCTCTTGCCGTGGCGTAATGCGCCAGGCGGTGTAACCGTAGTGCACGGCGGGGAATCCGTGCGAGAAACGCTGGAGATCCTCAAGGCAGAACTCGCCGTGGAACCGTTCGCTCTGCTCGCATTCACCGGTGCCTCAAACGTCACGGGGGAGGCGCTGCCAATTGATCAGGTTGTTGCGCTTGCCCACGAAGCCGGCGCGCGAGTGGTCATAGATGGCGCCCAGCTGATTCCCCACCGTCGGTTCTCACTAGAAGAATCCGGGGTGGACTACGTCGCGTTCTCAGGACACAAAACTTACGCGCCATTTGGCGCAGGCGCCTTGGTTGGTACCCGCGACTGGCTTGATTCCGGACAGCCCTACTTGGCTGGCGGAGGCGCGGTGCGCCAAGTGGGTCTCGACGAAGTGGTGTGGACAGATGCTCCGGCTCGCCATGAAGCAGGGTCACCAAACGTCATCGGTGCAGTGGCGCTGGCCTCTGCATGCGAGGCGCTGGCTTCGTTGCCGCAAGGTGCTTTGGAAGCTCACGAACAGCTGCTGCGGGAACGACTAGTTTCGGGACTCGAAGCCATTGAGGATGTGCGAGTAGTCAAGGCCTGGGCCGATGCAGAAAACCCAGTAGGTGTTGTTACTTTTGCGGTTAAGAATTGCGACCCGGGGCTCGTGGCCGCCTACCTTTCTGCGGAGCATGGAATTGGAGTGCGCGACGGACGATTCTGCGCGCATCCTCTTCTGCACAGGCTGGGATTTGATGCCGGAGCGATCCGCGCGTCGGTGGGCGTTGGAACGACGATCGCGGAAGTTGATCGCCTTATATTTGCCCTCAAACTTTGGGTGGAAGAGGGCGTGCACACTAACTATGAGGTTGTTGACGGCTGCTGGGCGGTACGAAACGATCCCCGTCCAACCCCCGAGGGCTCTGGATTGCATGGCCTGATTGCAACGGCTGCTGCCGCAATTGGCGGACTTGCAGCCTGTGGGCCGGCTCCCTCACTGCAGGGCGCGACGCTCTGAGCCGATGGGTGCGCGGGGGTAACAACAACGTAGATCGTACAAACACGCACTAGTTTCTCCCCGCTGGCTTCTTCGCAGGGTTGTCAGTTAGATCCAGATTGCGAACTTAAAGGGCCAACTCGCACCGTTGTGAGCATAGAGATATCGATTCCAGTGTTGGCTGCGGACATGCCATTGATGTCAGGGGCGGGTGTTTCGCGGTCTGAGTAGAGTCCTGTGACTTCAATCAGATACGGATCGGATTCCCTAAAGAGTTGAACAACGAATGCGTCGATTGGCTCGCTTTGGGCGCCCGCTAGTTCCCCGGTCCATTCCATGTTCGCGTAGGCGGTTTCATTGCTCTTAAGCAGGATGAGTTCTTGAACAGTGGAGTAATCAATGGGATCGGATTGCTCAGCGGTGAGCAGGAAGGTCTTCCCCCATTCGCCGCGGGCACCAAAGCCTGGGAAACCTTGGACTGTGCAGGGAGTGTCCGAGGCGTTGCGAATTTCTAGGCGACCGAATCGGTGCCCAGCAGCAGAATCTAGGTATGTGATCGATGCGGTGATGTTCTCTGGTGCGCACCCGGTTACGGGTTCACTCCATCCGGTGCCATCGAGCGCTGAT
>DFNY01000214.1:5056-32003 GCA_002376595.1 Jonesiaceae bacterium UBA3555
TGCGGCTTCACGGATCTTCCCCAACTACTTCCCGACGAAACCGCACGTTCCAGCGAAATCTGCGGTGTCGTCGGGAAATAGGGACCTCTAGTGCTGAGCTTTGAGGGCCACCGCAAGTAAGTCGCGGGCCGCGCCCGCGGGCGGCAAATCGCTTCCATTCCAGATGGCCGTGATTGGGCGGACCAGCTCGGGTCCAGCAACGGGCACTGCGCTGAGTCTTCCTAGCGCGAGGTCATCGCGCACGGCGAGCTCGCTCAGCACCCCAGGTGCTGTGCCGGAGGCAATAGCCGAACGCACCGCAGCCGTGGTGCTGAACTCGAGCGCAGGCTCCACCGGCACCGGCAGATTGTGTGCCTGCAAGATGTGTTCAAGCGCGTAGCGAGTTCCGCTTCCTTGCTCTCGAGTGACCAACGGCGTGAGTGCAAGTTCCTGGGCAGTGAGCAAACTGCGGCGGCGAGCCCACGCGTGGGTGGGCGGGACTACCACCACAAGCCTGTCCGTCAGGACAGTTGAGGAGCGGACATCGTGCGGAACAGCAGGAGTCTCAATGAAACCGATGGTCACTTTCCCAGCGCGCACTAGGTCAATGGTGGCCGCAGAGTTGTTTACACTCATGGACACGGTAGCGGGCTCTTGCCCCAAGGACTCTTGCTGTTTGCGCAGGCTAACTAGCCACAGCGGGAGCAAGTGTTCGGCAACGGTTTGGCTGGCTGCCACGCGTAGTTCGCGGGCATGGTCTGAGCGCAGTGAAGCAATGCCTGCATCGAGTCGTTCTGCGGCGGCCAGAACATCAGCCGCCCACCCCGCAACCAGCACGCCATCTGCGGTGAGCGAAGACCCGCGAGGCGTGCGTTTTAGCAGCGCGGCACCTACGTGCTGTTCCAGTGATTTCATGCGTGAGGAGACGGCTTGCTGTGTGACCCCAAGGAGAGAGGCTGCGGCCGAGATAGAGCCGCGATCGTGGATGGCTACCAGCATTTCGAGCTGGCTGATGTGCGGAAACCTACTGCTGAGCATGAGGGGTGTCCTTGAGGGAGGCGTGAACTTGATGAACCCGAGCGTTTAGATACAAGGTTTGCTTGTACCCCTACAAGTGTATGCCCGCTACTGAGATTCCTTTACATAAGGAAACATTAAGAGCATGGCAACACCACTGCTCGAACCCCAGCACCACGCTCGTACCCAGACACAGGAACACCCCTCCAACTCTGTACGTAGCGCTTCTGCATCGAACTCTTCTGCAACTGACGCATCGGCCACCCCCGAATCTGCGCCGGAAACCCACGGTCAAAAATGGTGGTTCTCAAAACTAGAGCAACCCTCGCAAGCCTTCGCATACATCACGCCTAACTGGTTCGCGTCCATCATGGGAACCGGAATCGTTGCGAACGCAGCGGTGTCTCTACCTATCCACGTGCCCGGGTTGCACACCGCCGCACTGGTGATCTGGACGGTTACCTGCGTGCTGTTCCTCGGTTTGGTGGGTGCAACGATTACTCACTGGATAGGCCACCGATCCACAGCATCCTCACACCTCTTCCACCCAGTGATGGCGCACTTCTACGGAACAATGCCCATGGCATTCCTAACCGTTGGCGCTGGGACACTTCAACTGGGTCGAGACCTCCTAGGCGAGTCACTAGCAGTCAAGATCCATGCAGTGTTGTGGGTGCTGGGCACTCTGCTGGGAATCTTCTTCACCGTTGCGGTCCCAGCCTTGCAGTTCATGCGACACTCATTCCGTTTGGAAGACGCCTTCCCAGGGTGGCTCCTGACGTTGGTTTCACTGATGGTGTCATCGTCTACAGGCGCCATGCTTCTGCCGTACGTGCCTGCTGGCGAATGGCGAATCACCCTGATGTACTCCTGCTATGCAATGTTCGGCATCAGCTTGCTGGCATCCTTCTGCGTGCTACCAGTTCTATGGGCCAAACTTGCACTAAGGGGTGTAGGGCCAGCGGCTCAAGTTCCCACCCTCTGGCTGGTTCTGGGCCCACTAGGACAAAGCGTCACAGCAGTTAATCTGCTAGGCACTCACGCACACATCACCGTTGACGAGCCAACAGCCCGAGTACTTGAGATGTTTGGAATCCTCTACGGCGTTCCTGTAATTGGATTCGCAATGCTGTGGCTGGGCATCGCCGCAGTAATCACCATACGAACCATCAAACACGGCATGCCATTCAGCCTTACCTGGTGGGGCTTTACCTTCCCGGTAGGAACCGTGACCACAGGATTCTCAGGGCTAGCACTCCACACCGACCTCACAATCTTCAAAGTGGGTGCCGTGGCAATCTACCTGCTGCTGGTGTGCCTGTGGGCAATAGTCGCAGTACGTTCATTCCGGGCAAGCTTTATCACCGGAGAACTCTTAGCAGTCCCAACCAAATAAACCGAGTTGCAGTGCGGCTAGGCCTCGGGGCGCTCCAAGGTACGCACGTTTCATATAGAACCTGCGCTTTCCGGGTGCGGGCGGCAGACTGGAATGCAGCACTGATGACCGGCATGGTCTTCGTGTGGTTCCACTCAAAAACATTGGAATATGACCCTTTTTCCGTAAAGGAGTGATCGTGCACAACCCCCGCACAGACGCTCACAGTAATCAATCCGCCAACGACTCAACGCAAGCCGCCCAGTCAGCGCTGGCCGAACAGACCGTGCTAACTGAACAGAGCGCGCTGGCTGCGCAGCCAGCGCTGGCCGAACAGACCTCTCAGTTGGTCCGTGAATGGCTAGAAACCGCCGATTCCATCAAGCCCTCGACGGCAGCAACGTTGCTGTCTGGAGTGCTGAGTGAGCAGGGCGGGCTCGACTTCACCGTTGGCTTTGTGGATGGCGTGATCCGCCCAGAAGACCCATACATCGCCGCCGAGAACTTCCGATCGCTTGCCCGCTATACCCCGAGCTTCCTGCCCTGGTATCTGCGCGGAGCCGTCAAGTTAGGTTCCGCCGCATCCAAGATTGCCCCGCGCCTGGTGGTGCCCGCCGCCCAACGTGTCCTGCGCGAACTCGTGGGCCACCTGATTGTGGACGCCACGGATGCCAAACTTGGCCCGGCCATTGCCAACCTGAAAAANNGACCCCGCGAGGCGGCCAAACGCCTCACCGGCACACGCGCACTCTTGGAGCGAGACGATGTGGACTACGTGTCCATCAAGGTCTCGTCCACCGTGGCGCCGCATTCTCCGTGGGCCTACCCGGAGGCGGTGGACCACGTAATTGACCAGCTCCTGCCGCTCTACCAATACGCGGCAGCGCACCCGGGCCAGAAGTTCATCAACCTGGATATGGAGGAGTACCGGGACCTCGACATGACCATCGAGGTGTTCACCAGGCTGCTCGACCGCCCAGAACTGCTGAGACTCGAAGCCGGCATCGTGTTGCAGGCCTACCTGCCCGACGCGATGGGTGCCATGCAGCACCTGCAGCAGTGGTCGGCCGAACGCCGTGCCCGCGGCGGCGCTCCNNGACGCTGCCGTGCACGGATGGCCGCTCGCCGTGGTGGGCTCCAAGCAGGAGTCTGACACCAACTACAAGCGCGTGCTCAACTGGGCTATGACCTCCGAGCGCGTGGCCAACGTGCGCTTAGGTATTGCCGGGCACAACCTGTTCGATGTGGCTTACGCGTGGTTGCTAGCGGGGGAGCGCGGCCTGCGCGAAATCCCCGGTGCGCTTGAGTTCGAGATGTTGCTCGGCATGGCGGAGGCCCAAGCCGAGGCCGTCTCCCGCACAGTCGGCGACCTGCTGCTCTACACCCCAGTGGTTCACCCGGGCGAGTTCGACGTGGCCATCGCCTACCTGATTCGCCGCCTCGAGGAAGGTGCGTCAACGGACAACTTCATGTCCGCCGTGTTCGAGCTCTCCCGCAACGAGGAGCTATTTGAGCGCGAGCGCACACGCTTCGAGGCTGCCCTAGCGGACGTGGACGAGATAGTTCCGCAGCCCAACCGCCTGCAGAACCGGCTCGTCGAAAAGCCTGAAGCGCAAACCGAGTTTGCCAACACACCAGACACCGACCCGGCGCTGCCGGGCAACCGGCAGTGGGGCCGTCAGATCATCCAGGCGATCCCAACGTCCACACTGGGCGTGGACGCGGTGGCCGCGCACACGATCACCGACCCCCAGATTCTCGACGAAACCCTCGCCGCCGCTGTAGGTGCCGCACCAGCGTGGGCTGGTTTGGGCGGGGCAGGCCGCGCCCGCGTGCTGCGGACCGTTGCCGTGCAGTTGGAGAAGGCGCGAGCGGACCTCATGGAGGTGGCCGCGAGCGAGTGCGGTAAGACGCTGGACCAGTCCGACCCGGAGATCTCCGAGGCAATCGACTTTGCCAACTACTACGCCCACCTGGCCGAACAGCTCGATCACGTGGATGGTGCGCGGGCGGTGCCGGTGAACCTAACTGTGGTGACCCCGCCGTGGAACTTCCCCATCGCAATCCCTGCGGGGTCGACCCTGGCGGCGCTCGCGGCGGGTTCCGCCGTCGTGATCAAACCGGCGACTCAGGCGCAGCGGTGTGGTTCGGTGATGATCGAGGCGATCTGGGCGGCGTTCGATGAATGCGGGATCTCGCGCGACGTGCTGCACCTCGTGCATGTGTGCGAGAACGAACTGGGTCGCCAGCTGATATCCGACCCGCGCGTGGACCGACTTATCCTCACCGGCGCTTACGAAACCGCCGAACTGTTCCACTCGTTCCGCCCGGACCTGCAACTTCTTGCGGAGACCTCGGGCAAGAACGCGATCGTGGTGACCCCGCACGCGGACCTCGACTTGGCGGTTAAGGACGTGGTGAACTCCGCGTTCGGACATGCGGGGCAGAAATGCTCGGCGGCGTCGCTAGTCATTTTGGNNCGCAACCAGTTGCTCGACGCAGTGACAGGCCTGAAGGTGGCGTTCCCCAGCGATCCAACTGCTCAGGTGGGACCGGTCATCGAGCGACCATCGGGCAAACTGGAACACGCGCTCACTACCCTTGCCGACGGCGAGAATTGGGCCATCAAGCCCAAGCAACTATCCGAGGACGGCAGGCTGTGGTCGCCCGGAGTGAAAACGGGCGTCAGGCCCGGTTCGGAGTTCCATCTGACCGAGTACTTTGGCCCCGTCCTCGGCATCATGACCGTGGATACCCTGGACCAGGCGATCGCCGCGCAAAACGCAACCGACTACGGTCTGACCGCTGGCTTGCACTCGCTTGAACCCACCGAAATAGCGCAGTGGACGGCGTCAGTGGAGGCTGGAAACATGTACGTCAACCGCGGAATTACCGGCGCTATTGTGCGCCGCCAGCCGTTTGGCGGGTGGAAGCGCTCGGCCGTTGGTGCGGGTACCAAAGCGGGCGGCCCCAACTATCTGGTGGGATTGTGCGACTGGGTGCGCGAGCCGGCTAGTTCTGGATTTGCCGGTGTGTTGGGTTCTGCTGGAGTGTCCGGCGCAGCCGGGCAGATTTCCGACGACGTGGCGGCCCTGCTGGACACCGTGCGTTCCGAGGCTGCTGGGCTGGGTTTGGGTAAGGCGGACCTGGAGTTCCTTGACCGCGCGGCCGCATCCGATGCCGCCGCGTGGGCCAGCGAGTTCGGGGTTATGCGGGATGTGTCTGGCCTGGTGGTCGAACGCAACGAGTTCCGTTACGTGCCAACCTTGGAGCCGGTGCTCATCCGGGTTGGTACCGATGCTCCCGTGGCTGACGTGCTGCGCGTTGTACTGGCCGGGGTTGCCGCGCGAGGTCGGTTCGAGGTTTCGCTCGCTGGCGTAAACGACGCTCTTGCACGTGTGCTGAGCGGCAGTGGTATCGCTACGAGCTCTGCCACCGCAATGAGCACCGCCGTTCATGTGGGTGGTCGTCGAGTCCGGTTGGTTGGAGTGTTACGGGCCAAGGCCGTGCAGGCAGTTGGGAACAGGCCTGACGTTGCACTGTACGCGCAGCCAGTCACGGAGGCGGGCCGGATCGAGATGCTTCCGTTCCTCCTTGAACAGGCAATCTCAATGACTAACCACAGATTCGGTACGGTATATAGAGAACATGCGAGCCCCAGGCTCGGATTGCCGCAACAACAGGTTTGAAACCGGAGGCGCACAATGCGCAAGACACTCAGTGCTCTCATCATCGTGAGCGTTCTATTCATTGCTGGATGCTCCACCCACCAGCCACCCACACCTGAGTGCCCGGAAGGGTTCGACCCAACGTTTCGCACTGAACTGAACGGGCTGACACTGATTGAAGCCACCCAGAAAGTGGAACGGGATGGTGGGGAAGTGCGCGTTGCCTACAACAACGGAGAGCACTTGGCTTTGGAAGATGATCTTCGTGCCAACCGCGTGAATCTAGCTTTGGATCACAACCTGGTTATCTGTTCATTTCCAGGCTAGAGCGCCCAGTCAAAGGCTACTTCCCAAACTGAATGTCAACGGTTGTGAGCTTGTTTTCTTCTACCCTGATTGTGCGTTTTTCTACGACCGCGGGCTTGGTTTGGTCGCCATCGAGCCAACATCCAACTTCAATATCCCAAACGCCTGATTCTTGATTCGCTGAATACTTCCCGTCGGCGGCAGTGAAGATACCTTCTTCGGTGCCGCCGCCCTTGTTGATGTAACAGCCCTCAAGCGGCTCACCTTCTGAGTTAGTGACCGTACCTTGGAAGCCTTGGCCAACTTGTGGCTCGTTAGTTTGCCCGGTGTTCGACTGGGATACCGGATCGCTTGGATTAGCGCCGCATGCTGCAACGAGTTGAGCAGAGGCCACCAGTGCAATGGCAAGTCCCGCGCGTGCGATGAGTGTGTTCATACCCCAATTGTGTGTTTGGCGTGCCCTTACTTACTTTGACAATGTTTTTGCCCACAAGATTTCGTGCAGGTACTAGGGCCTTGAGACAATGGCAGTATGCAGTGCCACCATTTTGAAGCCGGACGGTGTGGTTCGTGCACCCTGATTGCGACCCCATACGCCCGTCAACTTGCGGATAAGGTCGCGCACGCCCAAAGCCTTCTAGCGGCTCACCCTGACGTGACGTGGCTGCCACCTGTTGCTAGCGCTGAGCAGGCTTTCCGCAACAAGGCGAAGATGGTGGTGACGGGCACATGGGAAGATCCGACGCTCGGCATCCTCGATGGCAACTTTGACGGTGTTGACCTGCATGATTGCCCGCTGTATGACCACGACATGCACCAGCTGCTTGCGGAACTACGCGCGTTTATCACTCAGGCTCGCGTTGAACCGTATGACCTGAAATCCAAGCGCGGCGAGCTCAAGTATGTGCTGGTCACGCAGTCTCCTGACGGCGAGTATCTGGTTCGCTTTGTGTCCCGCTCGCAGGAGCCCGTCACCCGGTTGCGCAAGCACCTGCCGGCGTTCCTGGCGGAACATCCAGACGTTGTGGTGTTCACCGTCAACATTCAGCCGGAACACAAGGCCGTGCTCGAGGGCGACCTGGAAATCTTCCTCACCACGCGTGAAACATTGACCATGCGGGTCAACGACATCCCGCTCAACCTGCGTCCACAGAGCTTCTTCCAAACCAACACCCCCATCGCGGAAGCCCTGTACGGGCAGGCCCGCGACTGGCTGGCAGGTCGCGCTCCCGCCCTCGCTTGGGACTTGTTCTGCGGCGTCGGCGGCTTCGCGCTGCACCTCGCGCCACTCGCGCAGCGAGTGGTCGGCATCGAGATCGCGCCGGACGCTATCGCGTCCGCACAAAAGACCGCCGCCGACCTTGGAATCACCAACCTGTCCTTCGGTGCGATGGACGCGACCGCTTTTTCCACGGCGCCGCACCCCTCCCTTCCCGACGAGTCCCCAAACCCCAGCGCAGGTGCCGCTGGGATGGGAGCCGAGGCTGGTCCAGACGTTATCGTCGTGAATCCTCCGCGCAGAGGAATCGGCGCGGAACTAGCCCAATGGCTGGAAGCGAGCCCCGCCGACACGGTGATCTATTCGAGTTGTAACGCGGTCACCTTGGCCAAAGACTTGGCGCTTATGCCGAGCCTGAAACCGGTAGAAGCGCGTGTACTCGACATGTTCCCGCACACCTCGCATTACGAGGTGATTGTGCTGCTTGAACGGACGCGACCGTAGGCTGGAACTTACCGAGTACCGATCCACCTAAAGGAGAGCCACAATGAGCGATCGCAGGTCCTGGCTAGGATGCGTATTTGGTGCCGTGGAACAGGACGTAGAACTGCTGCTGAAAGGAAGCCATATCACTGCGCAAGGCAGAATGGTCGCCAGCACCTACGAGGTTGTTCGAAATTCCGTGGTGCAGCCTACTTCAAGCTGATACCCAATAGCCGCGCAAACGAGGGTGCCAAGTCCGAGAACTGTTCAGGGCTCATGATGCTTCCTTTGAGCCCAGCAACGTCTGTGACTTTGGAAATGCGTGCCCCTCGAAGGTCTACTTTGGTGCAGGTGGCGCCGGTCATGACCAAGTGTTCAATGGTGCAGTTTTCAAACACCACATCTTTGAGTTGGGCACCGGAAAGATCGAGTTCGTCGATTGTGCAGTTCACAAACCGTGTGGACGTAAAGCGGGCTTGGCGCAGATTGATGAAACCGATCTTGGTGTTCTCAATGCGTCCTCTGATCCAGGACGTCCCGAATGCCTGTACGCCACCCAAGCGTGACTCAGAAATAGCGACGTCTTGGAGTCCCGAATCCACTAGGGACCATTCCGGAGCGGTGGCACGCTCAAAGCGGACATCAGAGAAATGGCAATGATCGAAAACAGCGCCATCGAATGTGCAATTCTCGAACGTTGAGTCCAGTATGCGAAGGCCATCTTCAGTGAAATCTACGAACTCCACTCCAACGGCAGTTACGCCTTCAATGTAGCCGCCGTCTTCGATCAGTTCATAAGGGTGTGCAGTCACATGTTTACCGTATCAGTGGCGCAGCCACCCGCGTGGCCAGCCTCGGATATGCCGCATCGAGGCTGACGTGGTGTAGATGCAAGAAGCCCGGGACAGCCTGTTAGTTGGCTGGGATAGAGATCAATTGCGAGCGTTCGTTGAAAAACATGCGGTACGCGATGTAGCAGGCCACGAATGACGCAATAGATGTGGTGGACAGAAGCATGAAGGTAACCATGATCTGGTACTTGATGGCCAACAGCGGCGAGGCTCCGGCAAGAATGAGGCCCGTCATCATGCCTGGGAGCGACACAATACCGAGCGTCTTGGCGGAGTCGACTGTGGGCACCATGCCGGTTCTCAGCGAATCACGAATGATCGGCATTGCCGCCAACTTGCGGGTAGCACCGAGCGCGACGCGTGCCTCCACTTCACCACGGCGTGAGGTGAAGTTGGAGATCAATGCGCGATAGCACAGCCCGATTGCAATCATGGCGTTGGAAATGACCATGCCGCCCACCGGAATGACCTGTGCTGGCGCAAAATGCAGTGCGCGCGAAGCCAACAGCACAGCGAGCGTCAAGGCAGCACCAACAAATATTGCTACGAAGGAAATAGTGCGCACGCGAGGGATAGCACGGCCACGCTTAGCTGCATTCACAGCGGCCACAGACATCATCACCAAAAGCATGAGCGCGGTAAACAGCGGGTTGTCGAGCCCGAAGATGTACTCGAGCAAGAACCCTACAGCGATCAGCTGAACCACTGCCCGCACCACGGCAATGATGGTGTCTTTCTCTAATTTCAGTTTCTGCCAGTAGGAAAAGAACAGCGTTACCAAAATGAGTGAGGAAGCAATAAGCAGCGAGGAGGTATTGATATCTGTGCCACCGTTAGTCATTGCAGCCTCCACGCTGTTCATCGGTCAGGCCTTCTTCGGTTGCGGATTCCGCGGTTTGAACCGCACTAGTGGTTTGCGTTGGACTAGCCTCACGCACCCACGCGATCTTGCCGCCAACAATTCGAGCTTCGTGCGTCCCCATCCGCGCAACCTGCTCGTCGTTGTGCGACACCCACAGCACAGTCAAGCCATCACGCTCGTTGAGGTGGAGTACTAGCTGCTCAATCACCCTGGCACTGTCCGTATCAAGAGCACTTGTGACTTCGTCGAGAAGGAGAACACTCGGCGGCACAACTAGCGCGCGAGCAAGCGCAACGCGCTGGCGTTCGCCACCAGAGAGAGCCTTGTGCTCGCGCTGAAGAATGGAAGAATCCAAACCCACCGCACCCAAAAGTTCGCACATCCGTGGCTCGTCCACCAAGAGCGCGCGCGCAAGAAAAGGGAACTCGAGGTTGTCGCGGACTGTAGTGCCAAACAGAGTTGGCGTTTGGAAACACATTCCAATGCGCGCATGCAGTTCCTCGGGCGGGATTGAGAGCACGTCCGTGTCCTCTAAACGTATGGTTCCATCCGTTGCGCTAGCGAACCCGCCTGCTAGGCGCAGCAGGGTACTTTTGCCGCTTCCGGAGGGACCAGTGATCATTACTCGAGCACCGCGGGGAACGTTGAGCGAAACCCCTGAGAGGATCTGAGTGTCGCCCACAAGGTAGGAGACGTTAGTGAAGGTGAGCATCGATTCCATCTTAGATCCACAAATTTTAAGACACCGTTATCCGGATCTTGGATGCGATGTTTCTACGCCCAAACCAAGTGCTCACGCCTGCAGCCCCAACGTACGATGAGCGCGACCCAGAAGCGACCAGAAATCGACGGTGAATTCTTGTTTTCAAGCACCCAAACGGGACGTGTTTTCGGTCTCGTTTTTGGCTCGCGTTCGAGTGTGGCTGCCACCTGCTCTTATCCGCAAGAAATGGCGGATTAGAGCCAATTTGTTCACTGCAAATTGGGACAATGTTTCCCCACACGATTCAGTTGGAATCTGGCGCGCGCTGCGTGCTTGTCAACAACCTTCATTTTCCCACTTTCGCAAGGCGCCAAACGTGTGCTTTTATATCGCTATGCAACACGAAATTGTCCTCGAGGGATACGGCTTCCGTCTGGAGCCATTGTCCCAAGCGCACGTCGGTGCGCTGGCTGAAATTGTCGACCCAGAGCTCTGGGCCGGCATGAGTACGCCTACCCCAATTGGGGAAGTTGGTATGGCCAACTACATCGAGGACGCATTGAGTGCTAGTGATGTATTGCCGTTCGTGGTTATTGACACCGTGAACGGCGAAATCGTAGGTTCCACCGCGTTCTGTGGCGTCATGCCAGAGCAGGAACGCCTTGAAATTGGCCGCACCTTCTACGCACGAAGCATGTGGGGCCGTGTGGTGAACCCTGCCTGCAAATACCTACTGATGGAATACGCATTCGATCGTTGGGGCATGCACCGTATTGCGCTTCGAGTGGACTCACGCAACGCACGCTCAATCTCAGCGATTACCCGCTTGGGTGCAACATACGAAGGCACCCTGCGCGGCTTCCGTATCTCTCCAGACGGCACCCGCTGTGACTCAATGTCGTTTTCGATTCTGGATCACGAGTGGCCAAGCGTGCGCCACGGCCTGCTTGAGCGCATCGACCCTGAATACATTATGCGCAAGGTTAACTGGGACGTGCCAAAGAACTTTGAGCAAAAGCGCGGTGACCTTGTAGCTGACGGTGCCTGCGAAGACTGACACCACGCTTAAGACCTAGACATGAGAAGGGTGGCGGAATCCGGCCCCCTTCGTGTGTTCATGTGCTGACTGGGCGCTTGCGGAGGGCTAATGCAGCGACTGGAAACCAAATCGGCGGTAGAGCGCGTGAGCAGACGCAGATGTTCCTTCACCAAACCGCAAGCTCAAGGATTGCGCACCAGCCTTCTGGCAAGCGCTAATAGCTGCCTCGAGAAGTTGAGCACCGACTCCTTGTCCTTGAGCTGCAGAACTCACAAAGAAGTCGATAATGAACGGGCCCTCCACGTGATCATCCCAGATGGAGCGCGTAGTAGTCATTAGTGCACCAACAACTTTTCCGCGAATCAAAGCAATCGGGCTGGCTTCGAGCAGAAGTTGTCCGTACTCGCCGTCGAAGCTCGCCTGAATCTCACCTGAAGCCTCCTCAAGCGTGGACGCTCCGATGTTCGGAGGGTACGCCTCAAGGTATATCTGAGCCAGTTCCAGCGAATCTGTAGGAGTCATTGGGCGAATGGTTATTTCCGACGAGCCGCTCGGGTAAGTGGACACCTTGCGATTGGCAGATAACTTGAGCGTAAGAAGATCAGACGTCATTTTTTCCTAACTTGTGGTTCTCCCTTGAGCCCTAGAAATAGGCAGGGAAGAACCGCACGCAACCTAGCGGAAGTCGCGTGTTGGCGGTCAAACAACCAGCGGAGCCTAACCCCTCAACACAACCTGTGTTCAGCGCAGCCTAGAGCAGACGGACGAAGGACCGTAGACCAGGTTCAACATCGTGTGCCTCGGTGAGACCCTTTGCTTCATAGAAGGCACGTTGTGCGGGTTCTGCATCGGTGAGCAGAACAACCTGCCGAATGTTGAATGATCGTTCCAGAATCTCGTTCATCAACGCACTACCCACGCCAGTTCTGTGGGCTTCAGGGCGAACCAAGATGTCTTGAACATAGGCGATCGTCTGGTTGTCGCTAATGACTCGCGCAAGGCCAACTAGTTCGTTGGCGTCGTTGCGAGCGGTAAGGACGTAACTTGAACCTGCGAGTGCGGCCATGAGGGTTTCTGGATCTTGGGTGTAGGTCACCCACCCCACAGACGCGTACAGGTCCAACGTTTCATCCTGAGACGGTATTTCCTGCAGTATTTCTACACTCATACTTCATTGTCTCGCGTGCTGCATGGAAGCGAAACTCTAATTAGTTGCCAAACGCTCGTACAGCGCAGGAATAGAGCAGGTCACCTGCGGGTTCTGGTGAGTGTGGATACCCAACCAAACATCAACCAAACGAGCCGTGCCCAACAGGCCCAAGGCAACGTGAGGGAGTTAGTGGCCCAACCTCGCACCAGTGCACTCAAGATCATTGTGATTGGCGCAGGCCAAGCTGGTCTTAGCGCCGCGCAAACACTTGTGCGTAAGCGGATGGAACCGTTTACGGATTTCATTGTGTTGGATGCTAATGAGGGGCCCGGCGGCGCGTGGCGTCACCGGTGGCCTTCCTTGACGCTAGGGAAAGCCCACGGTATCCATGATCTGCCTGGCCTAGAACTCGGCACTCCTGACCCCAAGGAACCTGCAAGTTCGGTAGTTTCGCGTTACTACGGATCGTACGAAGACCACTTNNACTTTGACCTGCCGGTTCTGCGCCCCTATAAGGTCTTGGCAGTTACCAGCGCAGGTGCCCTTGGGGATGACCGTGACGTTGACGCTGACCTAGTGGTGACTGCACGCAATACAGCTACCCAAGAGATCCACGAATGGACCACCTGCGCGATCATCAACGCAACCGGCACGTGGGATCAGCCGTTCTGGCCCTACTACCCGGGCATCGAGACCTTCAAGGGGCGGCAACTACACACCAAGGACTACACCTCGGCGCAGGAATTCGCTGGGAAGCGCGTGCTGGTAGTAGGCGGGGGAGCCAGTGCAGTGCAGTTCTTACTTCCGCTCGCAGAAGAGGGGGCCCACACCTTGTGGTCTACTCGCCGTGCACCAGTCTTTGGAGAGAAGATCTTTGACCGTAGCTGGGGTATCGACGTGGAACGCGAAGTCCGCGCCAGAACTGAAGCTGGTCTGCCCACAGTTTCCGTGGTGGGCACAACCGGGTTGGCGCTCACGCCTGAATACCAGCAGGGGATTGATAGTGGGATCTTGATTTCCCGTGGTCCACTTGAGCGTATTGAGCCGCAGGGAATCGTGTTTACGGGGGTTACCCAAGACCAAGCGATCACCACCATGCCTGCTTGGGAGGGCGGATATGAACAGGTGGATGTCATCCTGTGGGCAACCGGATTCAAGCATGCGCTCAAGCACCTCACTCCACTGAAACTGCGGTCTCCACACGGCGGCATCGCCACCGATGGTGCCCGAGTGTTTGCAGATCCACGTATATACCTGGCAGGGTATGGCGCAGGCGCTTCGACAATTGGTGCAACCCGCACAGGGCGCGTAGCCAGTGCGAGTGCAGTGAAGTTTGTGAAGGACTAGAAACGCCCATTTCGCCTGCTACCACCTGCATCTATGCTGAAACGGGCGCAGGCTTAGATCTTCGGCATCAAACAGCGGGGTACTCATGGAAACTACAGGCGCAAGAGTGAGCGGGATCCGAATTGCGTGGGCCGTGGTCGTAGTGGCAGTTTCCTGCATTACCGCCTTCACGCCCTTATTAACCACTGATTGGGCGAGCCACTCGGCTGTGGCAACTGCCTTCACGGGAAGACTCTATGAGCCGTGCTGTGAGGACCGGTCCACGGGTATGGCAACGGGCGCGCAGCGGATAGGCGCGGTAGTACAAGGTCCAGTTGTGCTTGTGGCGGGCGGACTGGGCAGTGTGGCACTGGCGCGCTCTACTCGTAGGTCAGTCCCGCGCCCGTAGGTCGGGCCCGCGCTCGTAAGTCAGGCTCGGGTTCGCAAGGGAAGCCCTCAACAGCGAGAAGACACCTACAAGTCCCTGTGAAGCGGGTGCTACCAACCGTAGACTGAATCATGGACATCACCGAGTCAGCCCACGCTGCTTCCCCTTCCATCACCGCTCTGACACTCGGGGTGCGCGATGTGGAACGCTCCCGAGACTTCTACGTTGACGGCCNNCTGTTCGTACAGGCTGGCCACGGCTTGATGCTTGCACTGTGGAGTGTTGAGCAGATGCCAAGCGAGTATGGGGATGTTGCGCATGGAGCGTCTGGGCCACCGGTTTCGCTGGGGCACAATACCAACAGCGTTGAGCGCGTTCATGACCTCTACCAGCGTGCGCTCGCGGCTGGTGCACAGTCGATTACTGAGCCTCAAACTCGTAGTTGGGGCGGTACGAGTGCCTGCATCGCTGACCCCGACGGTTTCCGTTGGGACTTCGTTTACAACCCCTCGTTTGAGGTAGCTGCAGACGGTACTGTCACTGGCGTGTAGCCCGCATTATTGTGCTGGGGCTACTGGTTGGCGCAGTATTGTGCGCAGTTTTTACGCCAGCGGGTAGAGCGCTTCGAGTGCTTTCGTGTATTGGGGTGAGGTGTTGGGGTCNNTGGCTGAGTAACCGGGAAGGTCCTTTTTCAGATCTGCTTTCATGGTGCCTCTGACATGGTGTGGGGTGGGCGGGGGATAAGGCGTTAGGGTTGAGTGTGACTTCTCTGCTCAGCACTCTAGATCCTGGCGCTTCTGAGTTCGCGGCGGCTGCCGCTCAGCTTTTCGACGAGTGGGTTCCGTTGGACGCACAGCAACTGCAGTTGCGCAATGAGTATCACTCGTTTGTTGAGGAGGCTGGAGCTGCCTCTGCACGCCGCGAGGGCGGACCGCAGCACCTGACGNNTCTGGGTTCAGGTTGGTGGACACACTGAGTTTGGAGACGCAGATTTGGCCGGTTCCGCGTTGCGTGAAGCTCAGGAAGAGAGCGGGATTGATGCGCTCTCGTTGATGAGTCAATTCCCGTCGGATCTCAACAGGCACGACTTGGCGTCCGCTTTTGGTGCATGTAAAACGCACTGGGACGTGGGTTTCATTTTCCGTGCACCGAAGGATGCTCAGATTGTGGTTTCCAGTGAATCTGAGGATGTTCAATGGTGGCCAACGGATGGACTTCCTGCAGCGACTCCACCTGATTTCCCATCCCGGGTCGCCTTTGCTGTGACGGCCGCACGCAGGGCCGCATCTCACGGCTAGGACGTTCCCAAAAACGTATTCGGTGGGTGTTGTCTATCTAGAATCATGGCAATAGAAAAGGGAGCCAGCGCTGCAGTCGCTGACTCCCTTTCTGCGATCTCCGCGGATCGAAATGCTTATGCGAATCGAACCGAGGAGAACGCCTGGGGTTCATTGCTATGAACCAATGGAGGGCCTCCTTTCGATCGGTCTTCGGTCATGTGCTGTAGAGCAACTGACCCGAACAATGTCAGACTATTCCCTGCCGCTTGGCTGCGTCTAATGATTTTCTGACCTGCGAATATGCCGGTTAGCAGAGAATTCAGTAGCGGAACAACCAGCCATCTATGGTGGGCTGAAGTGTCGCTTTGCTGAGGTGGAAGCTAGACGCGGCCGAGTGGCGAAGTGCTTTTGAGCCACTGGATGCGGGCAACTTCGGATTGTTCCTCTAGCAAATGAGCACGAACGTCTTTGCGTGCTGCCAGTATCTGCTTAGTTGAGGGAACAGTGCGTGACTTACGGAAGATAGACATGGTGTTGGTCCTTATCAGTGGTGTGAAGTGTGTTGAGTGACGTGAAAGTCGATTCGCACCGCCTGCGTAAGACCAAACCATAGGCGTAATTGCCTAGCGGTTGCCTCGTCGCACTGGGTGCAAGCTTTTCGCTGTCTGGGGTGCCATTGACTGGTGAAGGCGCTGGTATGCAGCGTTCTTCTTGGCAGGAATCACGATCTTTGGTGCCTTATTCATGGGTCCCCCTTTCTGATTCAGTCGAACTGCGGTTGCAGGGCGGATGCCCTTATTTGAGGCTAAGTGTGGGCGATTCCCAGCGTCCACTTATTTTTGTGAATTACATTGTGAGTAGGGGGTTTGGTTATTCGTTCCTGCCTGACGCGCAACCCGCGGGAACGAGTGCCGCCTTTCGCAAGGGATCTCCTATGCCTGGAATACATTAAGGGGCCGCTCCGTGGGATGGAGCGGCCCCTTAGTGCTTGGGTTTAGGAATGATTCTTGTCAGACGAGCGGGTCAATTCTTCCGGTGAAATGAACCTGGTTGGTACGTGCATTCCAGCCTGAATAGGACACAGAAGAGTGGGCGTCGGTGGATGCATCGTCCTTGGTGATCGCAACGCTGACTTTGCCGGGTAGGAGAACTGGCTTGGCAAACTCAACCGTCCAGACGTAACTGGCGGGGCGGATTGAGCGAGCTTCTTCCAATGCTCTGGCTGCGGTGTACATGCCGTGGGCAATCGCCCTGTTATACCCAAATGGCTTGGCTGTCAGCGCAGACATGTGGATGGGATTTCTATCTCCAGAGACGGCAGCGTAGTCGCGGCCGGTGGAGGCTTCCAGGTTCCACAGTGCAGTTGGCGCAGGAGGGACAAAGTCCTTTCTATCCTGCGGGGCAGCAGCCTTGCCAATGAGGTACTTGCCCTTAGCCAGGTAGGTGGAAACTCCGCGCCACACGACTTCACCACTCACGTGAATCTCAGCGACAATGTCAACGGCCGTGCCCTTGTGGTGAGGTCTCATGTTGCGCGACCATGCAAACACTTCTAGCTGCTCATCAATGGTGACTGGGCGAGCAACTTCAATAGTGTTAGATAAGTGCACCATTCCCAAAAGCGGCAGTGGGAACTGGGAAGACACCATGTGCGCAGTTGCTAGCGGGAAGGCTAGAACATGGAGAAACCCTGCGGGGAGCTCATCAGAGCCGGGTAGGCCAAAGAGTCTCTGATACTGGGCTAGATGTTCAGCATCGATCGAGCGGTAGATGGCGGAGTACGTCTCTGAAGGCAGAGCAGTGCTGCTCGCCTCCACCACAGGGCGTGCCCCCACCGGTAGGAGCCTCGCAACTCGGTGGGCCAGGCCCACAAGGTCTGGAGCCAAGGCCTTTCCGTACAGTGCCATAAGGGGAGGGACCCTAGACAATACGATCGTCTGCGCGGGGCGGTCTGATGCTGGTGTAATCATCATGCGCCAACCATGTTCTGACCACACACCCGGATAGTCTCTCCACTGATCCCACCGGAAGCCGGCGAAGCCAAGAACGCGATGGTTTCGGCTACATCAACTGGCTGGCCACCTTGCTGAAGCGAGTTTAGTCTCCGAGCAACTTCCCTTGTTGCAAACGGGATCTTTGCAGTCATCTTCGTTTCAATAAACCCGGGGGCGACTGCGTTGGCGGTGCCGTCAACGGCTTCCAGCAGCGGTGCCGTTGCCGCGACCATCGCGATGACACCGGCTTTGGATGCCCCGTAGTTTGTCTGTCCACGGTTGCCGGCAATCCCTGATGTGGATGCGAGCGAAATGATGCGCGGCGCGTGCGTGAAGTACTCGCTAGATAGGAAAGCTTGGTTCATTCGCAATTGCGATTCAATGTTCACCGCAATAACGGAATCCCACTTGGATTCGTCCATGTTGGCAAGCAGCTTGTCCCGAGTAATTCCAGCATTGTGCACCACGATGTCGAGTCCGCCGTGTCGGCTCACAGCATGATCAATGATGCGCTGACCAGCATCAGCGGCAGTGATATCTAGTTGCAGTGCGGTGCCCTTAATGGAGTTGGCAACTGCAGCCAACGATTCGCCGGCGGCCGGAACATCAACTGCCACGACCTTTGCGCCGTCCCTAGCCAAGGTTCTCGCAATCGCTGCCCCGATTCCTTGTGCCGCTCCGGTTACTACGGCAACTTTGCCTTCAAGTGGGCGGTCCCACGAGGTTGGTGCCTGACCTGCTTCGCGGGAAACTCGAATTACTTGGCCATCTACGAATGCTGACTTAGCGGACAACACAAACCGCAACGCACTTACCGCAGATGTGCTGGTGGGTGCGGTGTCGTCGGCAATCTCAAGGGCGTTCGCGGTAGCGCCATTACGGAGCTCCTTGGCAGCGGAGCGCATAGCTCCAATGACAGCGTTGCGTGCCGCAGCAGTTGCAGGATCTGGGGCGAGCGCCGCTGGGCGCGTCACAAACACGATCCGACCGCAGTAACCCAAGGAGCGAACTTGCGATCCCAATGCAAGCAGTACCTCGGAGAGGTCTGCCGGCGTTGTTACGTCCGTCAGAACCGCAACGATTGCCGCCCATTTGAAGCCGGTTGGCGCGATGGCTTGGCGGCGCACATCGATGGAGTCAGTGCCGCCCAGTCCCGCCAAAAGCAAAGAGGAGATCGCGTCGGTGTCTGCCGAGTTGGTCTTACCAACAACCAGCACGGGCGCCTCTACCAGGGCCTGACCGTTCTTGAAACGCCGCAGCTTTGCGGGCTGGGGGAGACCAAGCTTTTTGGCTAGGGTCTTGCCAAAGCCGCCCGAAACAAATTGTGTGTAGCCGTCTGACATAGCTGGCCCTCTCAGTTCGCAGATTCGATCAATGCAACGGCGCCAAGGCCACCGGCGGCACACACGGAGATGAGTGCGCGTGAGGTGCGGCCCGTTTCACGGGCCTTTTTCTCGACGAGTTTGGCTGCGGTGGCAACGATGCGTGCGCCGGTTGCGGCGAACGGGTGACCCGCGGCGAGAGAGGACCCGGCAACGTTGAGTTTGCTTCGATCCACTGTGCCGAGCGGCGCATCCAAGCCCAGCTCGGTGCGGCAATAGTTTTCGTCTTCCCACGCTGCCAAAGTGGTGAGCACTGTTGATGCAAATGCCTCATGGATCTCAAAGAAGTCGATGTCTGCAAAGGTCAGGCCGTTGCGGGCAAGCATGACTGGCACGGCGTGTGCTGGAGCCATGAGTAAGCCTTCGTGCCCGTGGACGAAATCCACAGCTGCGGTCTGTGCATCTACAAATCGGGCTAGGACTGGAAGGTTTCGCTCCGCCGCCCACTCTCGGGTACCAACCAACACCGCGGAGGCGCCGTCTGAGAGTGGCGTGGAGTTCGCTGCGCTCATGGTTGCAGTGGTGCTGAGGTTCTTGCCAAACACCGCAGGTAGGGTGCCAAGTTTCTCAATGGTGGACTCAGGCCTCAGGTTCTGGTCACGTGCGAGGCCCTTGAACGGGGTGATCAGATCATCAAAGAAGCCTTCGTCGTAGGCGCGCGCAAGGTTTTGGTGCGAGTTGAAAGCGATCTCGTCTTGGGCTTCACGGGTGATTCCCCATTTTGCCGTGGTGATGGCCTGGTGTTCTCCCATGGATAGCCCAGTTCGAGGCTCATTGGTTCGTGGAGTTTCTGGAGCAAAGTCACTTGGGCGGATCGAGGCAAACGCTTTGACGCGCTGGCCCAGCGACTTAGCGTGGCTAGCTTTGAGGAGCGCTGTGCGAAGCCCGTCGGATACCGCGATCGGTGCGTCGGACACGGTGTCAGTTCCGCCTGCGATAGCGGAATCGATCTGACCAAGTTGGATCTTGTTGGACACAGTGATGAAGGCTTCGAGGCCAGTTGCGCAGGCTTGTTGCAGGTCAAAAGCTGGGGTGGCTGGGGAAAGCGCCGAACCGAGCACGCATTCGCGGATGAGGTTGAAGNNTCGATCCGCCTACTACTTCTCCAATGCGTTCGCCTTGAAGCCCGTACCTGGCAACGAGGCCATCGAGCACTGCAGTGAACATTTCTTGGTTCGATGCGCTCGCGTACTTCCCTCCTGCTTTGGCAAAGGGAATGCGGTTGGCGCCTATGATGACGGCGTCTCGCTGTGCGTTAGTGGTTGCGGCCGGTGGTTGAGCTGCCACGGTGTCTCCTTGCGTCATTGCCAGAACGTACGGGTGGGTACTTGAGAAACTTGATCCTAGAGGTCTGGGACCTTAGGCCGTTGCGGGGGATGGTTGAATCCTCGCAGAAATCTTTATAGAACTCAGAGTACCTGATACTCTGAGTTTCGTGAGTTCAGTCACAACGAAAACCTCAGATGACGGACGTTCCACCCGGTGGGACGAACACCGCTCGGCTCGTCGCCTCGAACTAGCCCACGCGGCACGCAAGGCTGTCCACCTGTATGGCACCGATATCTCCATGGACGACATCGCCACCCATGCCGGCACTTCGAAGTCAATTGTCTATCGGTACTTCGTAGACAAGCCTGGGCTGCAACGCGCGGTCAGCGAAGCAGTCATGAAACAAATCCACGAAACCCTCCACGTTGCAGTAACCAACGCAAGCGCACCAGATCTCGCGCTGCGCGCCATGGTGGCCGCATACCTCGAAATGATCGAGCACTCACCCAACGTCTACCACTTTGTCACTCGTGGAGAGTCAGGACTACCGTTCCTCGATTCCATGATTGACGTGGCTGCAATACCCGCAAACCGTCTAGGCAACCTCAGCCATGCGCAGGCTTACGCGTGGGCCGCAGGCGCTGTGGGCTTTGTCCGAGGAAGCGGAGAATGGTGGCTCGCCAATGGCGACGCCCCAGGAAACCCCACCCGCGAAGAACTCACCGAATCCATAACCCAATGGCTGTGGCAAGGACTTGCAGGCTGCTGAATAGTTGAATAGCGAACCGGCCATGCGTTCCGGCGCAAGAACTTTGCCACACCCCATCCAACTTCAACACTCAACCGAGCAACACCACACACGACAACGTCAACCCGCACTGATTGTCGAGCTACACAAAGGAGTGAGCAATGACCGCTGTAACTGACCGATCGTCAAAAGCACAGGCCGCTGTGCCACAAGTGGACACCGCCTACCTCGGAGAAAAACTCCTAGGTAGGTGGAAAGACCTGAGGCTCATTGCACGTGGGTTCGCGCAAGACCCACGAATCATCCGAGACCCACTGCTTCCCATGGAGGAGCACCGCGAACGGGTGCTCGAGCAACTCAAGATTTTGGCAACCGAAGCGCAGGTGCTCCGTGCCTTCCCAGAGCGACTCGGCGGCAAAGACGATTCCGGTGGTGGAATCGCGGGTTTTGAAGAACTCATTCTGGCGGACCCTTCACTGCAAATTAAGGCAGGAGTTCAGTGGGGCCTGTTCTGTGCTGCGATCCACCACCTGGGAACTCCTGAGCAGCAAGATCGACTACTGGGTCAGGCCATGCGGCTCGAAGTTCCAGGCGCATTCGCAATGACCGAAATCGGGCACGGATCTGACGTTGCCTCGGTTGCTACCACCGCCACCTATGACGAGACCACCAAAGACTTTGTGCTGAACACACCTTTTAGGGCCGCCTGGAAGGACTACCTAGGCAACGCGGCAAAACACGGGCAAGCAGCCGTGGTGTTCGCACAACTCATTACCAAGGGAGTCAACCACGGAGTTCACGCCTTCTACGTCCCTATCCGTGAGACCAACAAGGACGGCAGCGCCGGAAAACTTCTTCCAGGAATTCAGTCCGAAGACGATGGTCTCAAGGGTGGACTCAATGGCATAGACAACGGACGTCTCGCTTTCGACAACATCCGAGTGCCACGCATCAACCTTCTAGCCAGATACGGCGAAGTCTCTGAAGAAGGCGTGTATTCCTCGCCAATTGAATCGCCAGGGCGCAGATTCTTCACCATGCTCGGCTCACTCGTTCAAGGACGCGTGTCGCTGGACGGCGCGGCTGGGGTTGCTTCAAAGATTGCACTCAAAACAGCAATCACCTACTCCAACCAACGTCGACAGTTCAACGGTGCTAGCGACACCGAAGAAACGGTCATCATGGACTACCAAACCCATCAGCGCAGGCTGCTGCCGCTACTGGCAGAGGTGTACGCGGGCCACTATGCACACGATAGGCTCCTAGACCTCTTCCATGCAGTGTTCTCCGAAGAAGGCATGGATACCCCGGAGTCCCGCGAAGACCTAGAAACTCTGGCCGCAACACTGAAACCAACATCAACGTGGCGAGCCCTGCACGCACTCCAGACAGCACGTGAAGCCTGCGGAGGTGCTGGCTTTATGGCAGAGAACCGTCTAGTGCAGCTTCGTCAGGACCTCGACATCTATGTCACGTTCGAAGGCGACAACACTGTTTTGCTGCAGTTGGTGGGTAAACGACTTCTCACCGACTACGCCAAGCAGTTCAAGGGCATCACCGGAATGAACATGGCCCGGTTCGTGGTGGACAGAGCCGCTGACACAGTCATGTACAAGACACCTCTGAACCGTGCAGTGCAAAGCATCGCGGACACCGGGATGAAGCGGCGGTCAGCCATGGAACTGCGTGAAGAAGAGACACAGCGGGAACTGCTCACCGAACGCGTCGAAACCATGGTGGAAGAACTGGCTGCCGCATTGCGGCCAGCGTCAAAGATGAGCCAAGCGGAAGGTGCAGAACTCTTCAACGAACACCAGCAAGAACTGATTGAAGCGGCGAAAGCACACGCAGACCTCGTTCAGTGGGAAGCATTCACTAAAGCCATCAAGGAGATTGATGATCCAGGGACCCACTCGGTTCTAGTGGCCCTGCGTGACCTCTATGCGCTGACCCGAATTGAAGCGAACTTGGCCTGGTACCTCATCAACGGACGGCTTTCCAGCCAAAGGGCGGAAACTGTAACGTCCTATATCAACCGTTTGCTTAGGAAACTACGCCCGCACGCACAAGACCTCATCGATGCCTTTGGAATTGAAGGGCCCCTGGTGCGAGCCACGATCGAAACCGGAGTTGAGGCCACCCGGCAAGATGAAGCACGCGACTACTACCGCAAGCAGCGGGCCAGCGGAAACGCTCCCGTTAGCGAGAAGGCGCTGGCTAGAAACTCCAAGAAGAAGAAGTAACCCAGCCCTCAAATCTCAGCTGGCTAGCCGTGCTCATTGAGTAGGACTTCCTGCCACAAGCTGGTATCAACACCCTCATTGCGGCCCCACATCACACTGTGTGGGGCCGCAATGTGCATCACAAAACTTTCCAATGACTCCATGGGAACTTATTCTTTAAACACAAAGTTAGAACTTGTATTGGACCCAAAAGCCAATACGCGTGCCCCCGACCAAGGGCACCGCCGCAGATGAAAACTCTCATCGCATGGCACAAGAGGCAAGCCACAAGGGCATGCTTCTTTCTGATCTCGAGAAAGAGAAAAGTGGATAATCCCGGTCATAGTCCCAACCACCTCCCTGGCAGGACGCGCGAAGTAACGCGTCCAGAAGACGCTAAGGAGGTGGACACATGGTAATCATCTCCATCATTGTGGGAATCGCGCTGATCGCTGCCTGCGGAATGTTCGTTGCTGCAGAGTTCGCTCTCATGACAGTCAACAAGAACAACGTCAAGGCTGCCGTTGAACAAGGAGATAAGAAAGCCGAAGGAGTGCTCAAGGGCCTCACTACGCTTTCCACTCAGCTTTCCGGCGCTCAAATTGGTATCACAGTTACAAACCTAGGTATTGGTTTCGTAGCTGAACCAGCAATCGCCACTCTGGTAGCCCCGCTTCTAGAAGACTGGGGATTGAGCTCAGGCCAAGCCAAAACTGTTTCTGTAACACTTGCGCTGGTACTTGCAACCGCACTCACCATGATCTTTGGTGAGCTCGTGCCAAAGAACCTTGCTCTGGCAAAACCACTTGAGACGGCACGACTCGTCACTGGATTCCAACGCGGATTCACAAAGAGCACTGCTATCTTGATCCGATTCTTCAACGGAACCGCGAACAAGATCCTTGGAATCTTTGGTATTGAAGCCCAAGAAGAGCTGGCCTCGGCACGTTCCGCAGAGGAACTTGGCTTCTTGGTCAAGCACTCAGCAAGCCAAGGCGTCATGCCTTCGCAGACTGCCCAGTTGGTTGCCCGCTCGCTTGCGTTTGGTGAACGCCGTGCAAACGACGCAATGACGCCGCGCTCACGCATGGNNAAAGAAACTACGTTGTCCGAAGTTCTCGTACTGGCAAAGCACACAGGACACTCACGCTTCCCTGTGCTCGAACCCGGAGCACGAGAAGTCGACGGCCAAATCCACGTACGTCAGGTTCTTTCTGTGCCGTTCGAACGCAGAAGCCAAGCAACAGTGGCAGAGGTTATGGGTGCAGCAACCCTCGTCCCAGACACCGTTGAACTAGACGAACTCATGGACACCTTGCGTTCTGGAAACCTCCAGATGGCGGTACTCATGGATGAATCAGGTGACATCGCCGGACTCATTACCTTGGAAGACCTTGTTGAAGAGCTCGTTGGTGAAGTGCGTGACGAGCACGACCCAGACGGCGGAGAAGTTGAAGTTGTCTCCGAACACGAATGGACCGTGGATGCTTCGATTCGCCCAGATGAACTCGATGACGCTATCCACTTTGATATTCCAGAACATGAGGAATACGAAACCCTTGCCGGCTTGATCACGCTTGAGTTGGGACGTCTGGCAAACGTAGGGGACACCGTTTACGTCAGCGAAAACGGAGAAGTCTCCACGGAGAAGTTCACCGCTGACGAAGATGGCAATCTGCCAAGCTACGTTCGCCTCCGGGTGACCGAACTGGACGGTGTAAGAATTGAGCGCCTTCACGTGACACTCGTTGGTGGACGTAGAGACCACGGTGAAGCTGGAAAGGAAGGTGGCGCACGATGAACTGGGCTGAACTTGGCCAAGGGCTACTGCTCACCGCTGTCCTGCTGGCATGTAATGCGTTTTTTGTAGGTGCTGAATTTGCACTGATTGGTGCTCGTCGCTCCATCATTGAGCCAAAGGCTCAAGAAGGCGGCCGTGCCGCGAAGATGACACTGTGGGCAATCGAGCACGTGTCATTCATGATGGCTGCTGCCCAAATGGGTATCACTGTGTTCTCGCTGCTGCTTGGTGCAGTTTCGGAACCGATGATCGCCCACGCGATTGAAAAGCCATTCGCTGACCTTGGCATTCCATCAAACCTTGTGCACCCGGTTGCGGTAGCAATTACTCTGGCCTTCATCACGTACCTACACGTGGTGCTTGGTGAGATGGTGCCTAAGAACATTGCGATCGCTGGTCCTGAAAAGACCGCGCTCGTGTTGGGCCCAATCCTTGTTGTTATCGCTATGGTGTTCAAGCCAATTCTGTGGGCCTTCAACGGAATCGGTAACTCGATCCTGCGCATGTTCGGCGTAGAGCCAAAGAACGAAGTTGCAACCGTGTTTACCCAGGATGAGGTTGCTGACCTCGTTGAGGAATCGCAAGACGGCGGAATGATTTCTGAGGAAGACGAACAACTCCTGCTCAGCGCTCTCAAGTTTGAGTCGCGTTCAGTGGAGAACGTAGTTATTCCGATGTCGCAGATGCGCACTATCCCGCAAGGGTTCACCGCTGCTGAGGCAGAGACCGTAGCTATGAATGGGTTCTCGCGATTCCCAGTGATGGGCGCTGCGGGCCGGCCAATCGGTTACGTTCACATCAAGGACCTTCTTGATGTTCCAGAAGAACTCCGTGACACGCCTGTGGCACCGGACGTGGTGCGTGCAATGCCTGTGCTGAAGTCTGATGATTCGCTTCAGCGAGCTCTTGGGCGCATGCAGCGCGATGGCGCCCACCTTGCAGTTGTGCANNGTGACCCTGGAAGATGTACTTGAAGAACTCGTTGGCCAGATTCGTGATGATTCACGGGCAGCCCGCTCTGACAAGAAGTGAGTGTGTCTTCGGGTATCTACGTCAGCTTGTGAACGCGAGAGTGGGGGTTAAGCTCCCTGCCCGCGCACGAGTGACCTAACCGCGGATGAACCGCTGGGGTGGAACTTTAGGTCCACCCCAGCGGTTATTTTTGTTTAACGTTCCGCACATGGACACGGAACTAAGAACATCTAACTTTTGTATGTTTCAGTGAAAACGAATGCAAGAATTACGCAACATTTAGCCCATAAACGGTTTACTTGTGTGGGATGTCCACAATGAGAGAGTTTCTCTAGTTTATGTTGACCCACTACTGCCCATTGACAACAATTGGCACGGGGGATTACAGGACATAGGAGAATAAAATGGACAAGTCGCGCATCGAGGCGACACTCAGAGCAANNAGCGGTTGCATACATCGTGTTCGCGGCGATCCTCACCGGCGTTGGAGTTGTCTT
The DNA here is from genome assembly GCA_002376595.1 of Jonesiaceae bacterium UBA3555. Taxonomy (GTDB): domain Bacteria; phylum Actinomycetota; class Actinomycetes; order Actinomycetales; family Cellulomonadaceae; genus Timonella. The sequence continues at coordinate 31,588 of DFNY01000214.1, forward strand.
TGCTTTCAAACCGGCTGCAGAAGCGCAGTTCCAAAGCACCTACACCAAGGTTGTCGCTAACCCGGTAGGTGAGGAATGGGTTAAGGAACGCACTTTCCTTTCCAAGCGCGGTAAGAAGGCCGCGCGCTACGTGGTTTCGGAATTTGAGTACAAAGGTGGAAACCTCAGCTCACTTGCAAAGAGTGACAGCGTAGTGCTTGGACAACCAACTGATGCTTGGGTCCAAGACCACAACGGAGAGCTCACCCTGCACTACACCGAACGTAACGGTGCAAGCACCATCCAACTTGCCATCGCTGGTGGGGCTGCGCTTATCTTGCTCCTTGCATGGGGCTACATTGTGCTGCTCTTCAAAGACCGCGGACGACTAAAGAAGCGAATTGGAAACGCTGAGGACTACGACCTCTTGGTGGTAC
>DFNY01000214.1:32073-45136 GCA_002376595.1 Jonesiaceae bacterium UBA3555
CCATCGTGTATGACACGGAATCCAAAGTTTTGTGGAGCGCATATGCCGGGAAACTGGTGCCCAACTTGGATGAACCAGTGACTGCATGACCAATCTGAATCGCTAACTGAGGATGCGATTGAGCAAACCAGGGGAGTCGAGACACCAGTCTCGACTCCCCTTATGTGTTCCTTTACGCGCAGTGCCCCTCAGTGCTCAGTTGCACGCTGAAGAGTCAGGCTCTGACGGTGCTCCTGAGAACCGTGCGTCAGTCCATGAAATGAGGTCTGCGGGAAGGTCTGAATCGGCGTGCAGAACGTCCATGTGAGTTCGTTCGGGATACTCGTGGACAGTGAGGCTGGTGGTCCCGCTGGCGCACAACTTTTCAACATACTGATTCTGTAGCGAGGAGGCGATTACCTCATCCTTGCTGCCCCATCCTATGAATAGGGGTGAGGGGAATGGCCCGGTTGGTTCGTTGCGTGCGAGGTGTTTTCCCAGCGAGGTGTCTGCCCCAAAGTTATGGAACACGTCGTTGCTCTGCTGTTGCAGGGCTAGCGCGGTGAGTATTGAACCGGCAGCTGCACCGTTGGTGCAACGCGACTTGAACCCGCCGTAGATGGGAAGGGCGTTGTGAGCAACGTGGTCGTTTGGATCCACGTCGGGGTACGCGGCTGAATAGGAACCTAGAACGTAGCTGACAACAATTCCCACAGCGGCGCTCGCGGACTCGCTGGTTAGATGTAGTCCTAGTTCTAGTGGAAGCGCAGCAGGGGACAGCGCGGCAGTACCTGCAATGTGGATTTCGGGGGCGTAAGACGCCGCGAACTGCGAGGTCCATAGGGCCGCGTTGCCGCCCTGCGAGTGCCCCCACACTACCGTTTCACGTGTGAAATTGATTTCTTGGGTTGCGCCCTCGCTGTGTGCCAGTTCCAGCGCTGCGTTCAAGGAACGCGCCGCCCGCACCGCATCCAGCGCAAACTGCGCTTGGCCTTCACCTACCAAGTAGGGCGATCGGTTGGGTTGGGTGTGGCTCATGAAGTCGGGGGCCACTATTGCCCACTGCTTCTCGACGATGCCATCGACTGCTGGGAAAGCCTGCGGATCCAGCGCGGCTGGCCCCGCGCTCAGTGCGCACATGGACTCCAAACCGTTCGTGCCGTGTTCCCACAAAACCAGTGGGAGGGGGCTAGTGGAGCCCGAGGCAAGGTAACTGGTGGGAAGCGCAACGAAACCGCTCGCGATGGTTGGTTCACCTGTGGAATAGGTGGAACTGAACAAGATTCGCTTCACGGTCAGTTCCTCTGGGTGAGGTCCGCGATAGTCATCGATCCTAAGCAAGGTACCCGCCGGCGGGAGGTCTCCTTGCGAGGAGGAGTAGAAGTCATCAACTGTGTTGTTCATGGAAGAAAGCCATCCAGTGCCGGCAACTATCGCCACACCAGCAACAACAAAAGCTATTCCTCCAGCAACCGCCCTAAAACCGCGCGGTACGAAACTGGCAAGAACTGGACCACCCCGGAGGCAGTAGGTTCACGGGATTGCTGACGGATTCGTCGGGAAGAAGGGGCGCAAAGCGCGGCGTTGTGGAGAACCGTCACTCAAACCAACTCTGGCTGCGGATGCAACAAACCATTGAACATGAATGAAGCGCGCGGCTCGTCGCTTAGAGCGCTACCAATGCGGGTGTGCATCGACTGTGACATCTCAGGGAGGGCATCGAGCTCAAACCATTTAGCCTCAAGGTTCTCGCCATCCGCCGGGTAAGGATCGCCAGAAACCCACTCGAACGCAAACGCCAAGTCAATGTACTGGCTGACGTCTCCATTCTCATAGGTGACCGGAGCAGTCACCGAAATACCACCGAAGCGAGTAGGTACGGCAACAACCCCAGCCTCCTCAAGAACCTCACGCGCCGCAGCATCTGCAGGCTGCTCACCAGGATCGATGATGCCGGTGACCGGAGTCCACTTGTGGTTGTCAGCTCGTTGCACCAGGAGGATCTGGGAGCCCTTCTGCACCACGGCGGTCACGCCAGAAAGCCACAAAGGAGCGTTGCCCACTTGTGTGCGCAGGTCAAGAATGAAATCAGGAGTCGCCATGAGCCAAGTATAGGGAGGGGCGGAACACTGGTTCTTGGACATGTGTGTTCGCGTGTGCGTTCTTGCGCATGCATTTTTGCACATGCGCTTCTGCGCATACCTTTCGCACACGCCTTCGCGCACATACACGGCGCGCCGGTAGTAGCGTGGAAGGTGGAACCACTTACAAAGGAGAAACATGGCCACTTTGACCGCAACCGCGCATGATGACTCCGTACGCAAATCTGTAAAGCTTACCCGCGAGTACCCACTTGGGGACTGGGCTTTGTGGAAATTCCTTGCAGAGGAACACCTCATCAAACAGTGGTTCCCAGGCAGTTACACCTTTGAACCATGGGACGGCGGAATCCTCAACTTCCACACCGAAGATCCAACCGATGCTGAGGGCGCAGTGGTCATTCAGTACGAAGCGCCACACCACTTCTCGTTCACTTGGGGAGGCAATGAAGTGGACTACCAAGTGGAATCCCTAGACGACTCCCACGTCCGGTTCACACTCACTGACACCCTCGAACAGGGCGACCAAGCAGCGCGCAACGCGGCAGGGTGGGAACTCTGACTCAACAACTTGGACAGGATAGTTGCTGGTGAAGCGCCGACCGAGTTCAGTTGGGACGAATGGCGCGAGTACTACAACGCGTACATTGCACAAGGCTTCGAGCACGGCGCGGAGATTCCTGGCGAGTAGCTGCTGCACTACTTAGAAACGCCAGCTCCACAGCGGGGGAGTGCTAGTTCGTGGGGTTGCACCGCGCAGCGATGAGTTCGAGCAAGGTGGCTTGCGCGTACCAGGTTTCTAGGTTCCAGGTTTCTTTGTCGAGTGCGCCAAGCGCATGACATTTGAATTGGTTTTCTAGGGATGCTTTTGGCCACTCGAGTACCTCTGGGACGTCACGCACTACGGTGTCCCAACCGTACTGTTGCACGAGCGCAGACCCGGATCTAGCCCATTGACTTGGGGTAATGAAGACTCTTGGGCCTTCTGCTTCTTGAACCCAGCGAGCTGATTCCACGGCAGTGTGCGCGATGAGAGCAGCGACAACAGTGCCGTCTGCAACTGCGCCGTTCGCAACAGTGCCGTCTGCATCTGGGTTGGCTGCGTCTTGTTCGGTGGGTGTTGCTTCAAACAGGAACGAGTCGGCGGACTCGTGCATGGTCCAGCTCCACTGTTGAGTTGGGTCCGAGCCCGAAGGTTTATTGAGTGCCAACAGGAATTCGCCCGCTTCCAGAACCGCATACGATCCGTCGAGGCCGCTGAGCTGGACAGTCGTGGTCTCTGCTTTAGCAACCCCTACAACCAGCGCGTTCGGGGCGGTCGCGGTGAGTGTGACCCCTGGTCCAATCGGGGTGGTGGTGCCCGATTGGGTGACCTGTGGTTCGCCTTCGCGGGTCACTACCGCGCTCACTTCAAGGCTCTGTTCGGGCGGTGCGGAGGCGCTCGCAGTGGAATCACTTGAAACACTGGGGCTGCTTGAAGGCGCTGAAGCGCCATTTCCCGACGAATCACACGCCACCAGCGTGAGGCTCAGTGCCAGCGCGGCCAGTATCGTCGGGAAGCGGGGTGTCATGGCATCAACGANNGGGGCGGGCAGAACCAGAACGGCACCCGAAGGTGCCGTGTAGAAAAGGTCAAGCGCATAACGTTGGGAACGCCACTGCGGTTGCGTCTCACCAACGCGCAACCCTGAACAAAAGCCCTCCGCAACCCGATAGAATCAAGGCGTCTTTGCTAGGCGCTCCCGTGATTTTCGGGACTCTACGCGCCGAGACCACCACTCATGAGGGATTTAATGACTGCCTCCAGCAAGCCCACCCTGGACACCGTCGAATACGCAGCGAGCACTCCTGATGAGGAGCAGCCGTACGCGTCGCTAGGACTCAAGCCCGAGGAATACCAGCAGATCCGGGACATCCTGGGACGCCGTCCAACCGCAGCAGAACTCGCCATGTACTCCGTTATGTGGTCCGAACACTGCTCTTACAAGTCCTCCAAGGTTCACCTGAAGAAGTTCGGTGACAAAGTAACCGACGAGATGAAGGAACACCTCCTCGTTGGAATCGGCGAAAACGCTGGTGTTGTTGACATTGGTGAGGGCTGGGCGGTGACCTTCAAGGTTGAATCGCACAACCACCCATCATTCGTTGAGCCATACCAGGGCGCAGCAACCGGCGTCGNNTGACATCATCTCCATGGGTGCCCGCCCCGTGGCAGTGATGGACCAACTCCGCTTCGGAGACGTCAACCACCCAGACACCGCACGCGTAGTACACGGCGTAGTTTCCGGTGTTGGTGGATACGGCAACTCACTCGGCCTGCCAAACATTGGTGGAGAACTCGTATTCGACTCCTCCTACCAGGGCAACCCACTGGTCAACGCGCTGGCAGTTGGCGTGCTCCGCCACGAAGACATTCACCTTGCCAACGCATCTGGCGTAGGTAACAAGGTCATCCTGTTCGGTGCACGCACCGGCGGCGACGGCATCGGTGTAGCATCCATCCTCGCATCCGAAACCTTCGAAGACGGCGTGCCAGCAAAGCGTCCATCTGTGCAGGTGGGCGACCCATTCATGGAGAAGGTACTCATTGAGTGCTGCCTCGAACTGTTCCACGCAGGCGTAGTTGAAGGAATCCAGGACCTCGGCGCAGCCGGGATCTCCTGTGCAACTTCAGAGCTCGCATCCAACGGTGACGGCGGAATGCACGTGTGGCTCGACGACGTCCTGCTGCGCGACCCATCGCTCAACGCTGGCGAAATCCTCATGTCCGAATCGCAAGAGCGCATGATGGCGGTAGTTACCCCTGAAAAGCTCGAAGAGTTCTTTGCCATCACCGGCAAGTGGGATGTTGAATCCTCCGTTGTTGGTGAAGTGAACGACTCCGGCCGACTCACCATCGACCACCACGGACAGCGCATTGTTGACGTGGACCCACGTACCGTTGCGCACGAGGGCCCAACCTACCACCGCCCATACGCACGCCCATCATGGCAAGACGGCCTGAACGCAGACACCAACGTGGCTGCAGGCTTGGCACGCCCTGCTTCTGGTTCCGAGTTGCGCGATGCTGCGCTGGCAACCCTCGGCGCACCAAACTATGCGTCCAAGGAATGGGTCACCAACCAGTATGACCGCTTCGTTCAGGGAAACACCGCACTGGCCCAGCCAGACGACGCAGGTGTAATCCGCGTAGACGAAACCTCAAACCTCGGTGTAGCAATCGCAACCGACGCCAACGGCCGCTTTGCCAAGCTGGACCCACGCACCGGCGCACAACTCGCCTTGGCTGAGGCTTACCGCAACGTATCCGCAGGTGGAGCACGCCCAATGGCAGTCACCGACTGCCTGAACTTTGGTTCCCCAGAGGACCCAGACTCCATGTGGCAGCTGGTTGAGGCAATCGAAGGCCTCGCGGACGCGTGCATGGAACTCGGCGTTCCAGTGACCGGCGGAAACGTGTCGCTGTACAACGGAACCGGTGAACCTGGTCAGATCGACTCATCCATCCACCCAACCCCAGTAGTTGGTGTGCTCGGTGTGCTCGATGACGTCACCCGCTCGGTAACCTCTGGGTTCCGTAACGAGGGTGACGCTATCTACCTGCTGGGCACCACCCGCGACGAGCTAGATGGCTCAGCATGGGCAGAGGTTGCACACAACCACCTTGGTGGCGTGCCTCCAATTGTTGATTTGGGTGCGGAGAAGGCTTTGGGTGCCGTGTTGGTGAACGCCGCACGTGACTCACTGGTGACTGCTGCGCACGACCTGTCCGACGGTGGCTTGATTCAGGCTGTTCTGGAATCAGCAATCCGCTTTGGGACCGGTGCTCGCATCTCAGTTGCAGACGTAGTTGCCCGCGACGGTATCTCCGAATTCGCTGCGTTGTTCTCCGAATCCACCGCACGTGCAATCGTGGCCGTTCCACGCGGCGAGGAAGCTCGCTTCCAGGACGCATGCGTTGGCCGCTCGGTGCCGTTCCTCAAGATCGGTGAAACCGGCCACGAGGTAGACGGCGAGCAGGCAGTTGAAGTTGAAGGCCTGTTCACGGTTGGCGTTGCAGAGGCTGAATCGGTGTTTAAGGCGACCTTGCCAGGGATCTTTGGCTGATTAGTTGTAACGCTCGGAACTAGNNCCCTTTCTTGTGTCTGCAGTAGGGATAGCGTGCGCGAATTTAGTTCCCGTAAAAAACAGCTTCCTCAGAATTCGGTGAGGGCGTCACGCAGTAACTTTCTCCCATGCTTTCCGTCTTCTTGGTATTTGGTTATCCTGTATAGCAAATGCTTAAGGGGCGAGGTTGTAGGCTCAATTCCTCGATTTCTCGAATCAGTTGTCGGCCTTAGGGCACGCTGAGTTTGAGAATAATCCTGAACTACGATCCGAAACGCGAGGCACTTTAATGAATTTCAGTCCCCCAGAAGAAAAAGTATCCCAAAACGCCTTAAGTACCCTTGCCTATATAAACATAAGCTGGAATGAGGAACGTCGAAGCTATCTTGACAACTTCACTCCTTTCCTGCTCGAAGCGCTTAGGCGATTGCAAGTCCCGTCAGAACCAAGTGAGATTTCTCAGAAAATTGGCCAGATATTTGGGCTAAACTTCCCCATTGACGTGGTGAAGAACCTGATTGATAGAGCAGTCAGGACGAAGCAAGTGCAGAGGCTGGACTCAAGTAATGAGGTGATTCTCGCTGATGGCGTCTCGATTACACTTCCACAACTGAAGTCGCAACAACGCGAACTGCAAGTACAACAGAGCGAATTGATAAAGGCGCTAAGTGTTTTTGTGTCTGAACGCTTTGCTGAGTCCTGGAGCGTAGAGCAAGCTGAAGTCGAATTGTTCAATTTTGTCGAGCAGTATGCCTTGCCACTATTGGGCACCTCGTTGAGTGCGAGGAGCGAGCGCCTACCTAATATTGAGGGTTCCGAGTATATTATTGCCTCCTTTTTCGACGAAGTTGTATCAGAAGACTCGCGATTGTTTACCTTTTTCGAACAACTAGTTAAGGGCACGATGCTTGCGTCTGCTCTTTACCTGAACGGCGCCGACCAGAGCAACCGAAAATTCGAGAAGACGACATTGTATTTGGATACTCCGATACTGCTTCAATTGCTTGGATTGGAGGGCAAAGCGGGAGAGCGCGCGGCTAAGGAGACCGTACAGTTAGCAAAGGATCAGCAGGCTGGCTTGGCTTGTTTTCGACACACGATTCGTGAAATGCGTGGCGTGATAGATGGTGCGAAGCGCTTCCTTGGGCGAACTCAAGGGGGAGAGAGCTCGCCAAGGGGGGTAGCAAAGCATTTCATAGCAGAAGGGCTAACCATCAACGACGTTGATATAGTTCTCGCGACCTTTGAGGAAAAGCTGGAGCACCTCGGAGTTCGCATAGTTTCAACGCCAGAACATGAAGAACGATACACAGTCGACGAACTGAGGCTCGAAGACGTACTTCAGGAAACTGTCGGCTACATGTATCCAACGACCAGAGCATCAGACCTAGATAGTCTGACCTCAATTCACAGATTGCGTAGAGGCGGCTGTAACGCTCGCATTGAGACAGCTCGCGCGGTTTTCGTTACAGATAACTTCAATCTTGTCCGAGCATCCCGACGCTTCTTTCGAAGTGAGCGACACGAGTTCCCTCTAGCGATCACCACTTCATCGTTGGCGACACTGCTTTGGGTCAAGGCGCCTAACTTAAAACCAGACTTGCCTCGTCGTCGAATCGTCGCAGACTCGTACGCCTTGCTGGCTCCAACCCCGGCACTCTGGCAAAAGTATATTGAAGAGGTGGAGCGTCTGCGTATACGAGGTGAGATTACGGATTCTGAGGTAGGAGCGCTGCTTTACAGTTACGAAGCACAGCGGGCTGTAATGGACACTACAAAGGGGGACCCAAAAAAGGTCGGAAGTGACAGTATTCAAGCGACGCTTACTGCTGCAAAGGAAGCGATATCGGAGCCATCACGTAAGCAAGCTGACAAACTGCGGGAAGCAGTCCTAGCGAAGGAGAAAGCGCTTGCACACTCAAAGCAAATGAGTGTCGAAATCGCTGAGCGGCACGTGGCGGAACTCGCAAGTATGAATGATAAAGTCGCCGCGCTTGAGGGGTAAGTTGGATTGTTCGGAAACTTCATAGCCGCCAAAAAGTCCAGGATTGCACGTCGTTACCGATTTGTGGGACGAGCTACTACGAGTTTCGTTTGGATTGCAATAGCGATAGGTGCAGTTGCTCTCTTTGATCAACTCTTTATTGACTCAAGATNNTAGCTTTGGTGCCAAAATCCGTTCAAGTGCTCGTGAAGAGCATTTCGATGGCCTTAGGGGTTATCGGAATGCTTGGAGTATGGAAGCAAGTCGAGATTCAGGCCTATCTTACGAAGATGCGAACTTCAGCACTAACTCGTGCACTCGAACGGGAGGGTATTCAAGATAGAAACTCAGAAGTGCAGGTAACAGTTCAAGATATGGGACTCAAAGAAATCGAGTGACAACCTTGCACTCGGTTCGCAAGAGATACCAGAATGTCGGTGCAGTTGAGGTGTGCGCGTTCGTCGTTCAGGATTCGAGAAAATTGCAATTGCCGAGGAGTTCAGGCCATACAGCGAACTTGCTTGGCCGGTGTCGTCTCCTGAAGGAGTTACATCTGCAGCAAGTTCTGATGGACATTTCTTACCGCAAGCACCGGAGGGTACTGGGCGCATCCAAGCTGGCGGCTTGGTTCAAGCCCGCAATCTCTTTCGTTGGTGTTATAGCGGTGTGCTTGCGGGAGCCGGAGTCACCGAACGGCGTGGTGACAAGGTCGCCTTGGAGATCGCATCGTTGTTGCCCCGCTAGTCGCTTCTGTTTGGCAGATAGTGTGAAAAGTTTGGTTTGGGGTGAGGCTGACCAAACGTGGGCTCGGGGACAAGGGATTCTTCTGTAAAAAGGAAGTTAGGTATTCAGATCTTGACTACTTCGAGGTCAACAATCCGGACATCGTTGTGTTGGGCAACCTTACGCTTGCGCCAGACCCCCTATTCAGCACGCCGGTGATCTCTCGCAAAGATGGAACTAAGATTGTGCCGCGCTCATGTTTTGGTTCAAAGTGGAACTCGCTAACAACTTTGTGGCGCCAAATACTACGAGCGCCAAGAAGACCAAATGATCGACCAAGAATTATTGGACATTCTGGCAGCCGCGCAAAAGTTCACGCCCAATACGCTGGGGAATACTGCGTTCAAGAAAATCGGATCGGCGCGTAGCCGCGAAAGTCGAGAATGGTGATAGGCCGAGTGTGGGCTGGGAGCTAGCCAACTCGTCGGTAAGCGGGGTGTGAATTTTGGGCGCGCTGGTACGTCTTCCAAGATCGACGATGCGTTAATTTACCTGAATGAGTATGCACTGGCCGTTTCGAGCACCTTTAGCATCCGAGCCCGCTATGACATAGTGCTAGGCGTTAGATTCTTATCGTCCCAAAAAAAGGAGTGGCTGATGGAATTGTTTGCTTCGTGGGCCGTGGTCGTCCTGTTCACTGTCGTCATCGTGCTATCGCACTTGGGGCGACGGAATGGGGCAACCGGGCGAAGAGCAGCGAGAGAAACTGTCGATACTGGCTTCTTCAGTGGTTACACAGCGGTTGACTGGGGCTTTCTGATTGCTGCTATATGTTTCTTCGTGGGTGCGATCTTTGGGACTCTCGATGCTTTGAGTTAACTAACCGCGAAGCTCAAGAAGGAACTCGTAATCCTTCTTGAGCTTCGCATGCACCTGGGACGAGCTGGTGAGCTTTTACGGGTGGCGTTCCGGAAAAATCTTGCCGAAAACAAGAGATTGGCCTTCCTGACAAGGCGGAGCGCTTTGCCTAGGCCGCTACCGAACGTGCTCGATACTAAAAAGACCACGCAGGCGCGGGCACCTCAAAGAACGGAAGTGTGGCGGGCTCCCAACTGAGCGCTAGCAGTGCACAGAGGACCACAAATACGACCGGCGGTATGACTAAGCGCGTATGGGCCTAGAGTTTCAATCCCAACGTATCCATGGCTACCAAGGCCAAGCTGGTGGGAGCAGTAGGATTCGCGGCAGCCCATTCCTGGTAGCCAGTCGGCCAGCAGTTAGCGAACACGCATACCCTGTAGTAAGAATCGCGTGAGAGCTTGATGCTCAATTGGATGAAGTACCAGGTGGAGATCAGCCAAGAAACTCCCGTCAGCCATGGAGATGCCTCAACAGCGGCCCCGTATGTGTTGCTCCCCAAACCCCCAGAACAACTAATGCGGTCACAACAACGTGATTCAAGCCATATCCATTCACAGGAGATACGTTGAGGCTTTTTGGGTCAATCTGTGGAACAAGCCCGGTTGCGAGTCCCAAGAACGGAATAGCGATCAAGGACGCGAGCAATGTGCAGGTGACGAGGATCCCAACAAGGATTCCAACAAGGAGGCTAGTCAGCACATGACGCACGNNAGTGGCGCCTCATCCGTTCAGACATCCGGCAGCCCAGTCTCCATACGAAACGATCCTCTCCCACCTTGCAGTTAGGCCACCAGAAGTTTGCAGGCAATTGCTGGAACTACCCACCACGCAAACCGCAGCGAATGACCAGCGAGCGGACTCGTCGGGAAGAATTATTGGTGGGGGATAACCCCCACCAAAGTGTGGTGCTAGCAGGCTAACTACGAACTGCCAACCATATGATGATTGAACAATGATGACCACCAACCAGACAGCACCCACCCTGGATGCCGCGTTGCGGCCCTCCCCATTGTTTGCTCGATCGACTGCGTTTCACAGAGCAACGGGTCGATTCTTCGACCCAATTACATGGCGTGCCTTTGGGCTCAACATGCTCATGTTGTTGGTTGGGATACTCGGTTTTACATACGCGGTAACCGCAGTCTCATTGGGGCTGGCAATCGCAATCCTGATAGTGGGCTTGCCGGTAGCGGCTCTGTTGTTGGTGGGAGCGCGTGAAGCGGGCAACCTAGTGCGTCTCTCCGTCAACACAACCGTTGGCACTCGAATCGAAGCGCCCATGCCGATCACGCGGGCAAAAGGCTTCTGGGGATTTGTGAAATGGGCGCTCACTGACTCACAAGTATGGCGGGCAATCGCCTATTTCGTAGTCAACTTGGTGTACTCAGTGTTTGCCTTTTCCGTGAGCGTTACATTCCTTGCACTCGGACTCGGCGCATCCACATACGCGCTGTGGATCGGCTACCTACCCCTGCAGCAAATCGATGACGGAACGTGGCATCGTGGAGCGCAACTCATGCCAAACAGATTTGTGGAATCGCCAAATGAGATAGCGTTGTTCGCAGTCGCCGGTATCATCGTGCTGCTATATGCGTGGCCACCAATCAACAACTGGTTGGGTCGCGCACACGCAGCCCTCGCAGCAGCATTATTAGGGCCAACGCAAGGAAGCGTCCAACGCTACCTACTAGAAGACGAAAAGCTACGCACCGCAGAACACTCAGCACTGCGGATGCGCGACATCGAACGAAACCTGCATGACATCACGCAAGCACAACTCACCGCGATTGCCATCAANNGCCATCAAAGTAGGAGACGCCAAAGAACGCCTCCAATCTGGTGAACAAGCAGACACCGTACTGAACTCGCTCTCCTCAGCACACGAAACTGCGAAATCGGCGCTCGCTGACCTGCGCGGACTCGTACAAGGAATCCACCCAGCAGCACTCAACGACGGACTAGAAGTTGCTCTAACTACCCTGGCGGCATCAGCCCCAATCAAAGTAGATGCGCGGATGGGTATTCACGGAGACATTGCTGAATCGGTGGAAGCGGCTGTGTACTACTCGGCCGCAGAACTACTGAATAACGTGGCAAAACACTCTGGCGCTACCGGTGCGGCACTTATGGCACGCAGCAACAAAGGCGTACTTGAAGTGATAGTTGAAGACAACGGACGAGGCGGCGCACAACTCAATGCTGAACACGCCCACGGAAGCGGAACCGGGCTGCAGGGGATCGCACAACGCCTACGCTCAGTGAACGGCACGTTGGAAATCAACTCACCCGAAGGTGGTCCAACCACTATCCGGTTTGCCGTCCCACAAATGCCGAAAGCAGGGAAATGAAACTAGCTATAGTTGAAGATTCCGCCATCCTGCGCCTCACCATGACCGAACTCTTGGAGGGGCGGGGCCACGAAGTGGTGCTCAGCGCAGGGAGCGGGGCGGAATTCTTTGAACAACTAGCAACCCATCAGCACGAGATTGACGTAGCGATCCTGGACGTCCGGATGCCACCCACATTCACCAGCGAAGGAATTGGAGTTGCACTCACACTGCGGAAACAGCATCCGAACATCGCGGTGATGGTGTTCTCCCAATACGTGGAGACTCGCTACGCGGCCCAACTGTTCACCGATCAGCCCACTGGAGTGGGCTACTTGCTCAAAGATCGCGTGGCGGAGGTTTCACAGTTCGTTGCAGCACTAGAGCGCGTAGCAAACGGTGAAACCGTGCTGGACCCAGAAGTGGTGTCCCAACTCATTGGTTCAGCTTCAAGGAGGTCAGACATAGAAACACTTTCGCCCCGAGAGCGCGACGTGCTAGACCTCATGGCACAAGGTCGCAGCAATGCCGCTATCGGTGCAGAACTCAACGTATCGCTGGGCACCGTGGAAAAGCATGTGTCAGCAATATTTGCCAAGTTAGGTCTGGAGCATTCGGACGCTGACCATCGCCGAGTGCTTGCGGTGTTGCGTTACCTGCAGAGTTAGTTAGCTCGTCGAGGTTTCTGGTGAGGCGTATGCTCCTAGTGAGGAGCATGGCGGCGAAGCTGGGTAATGGAACGTGATGTAACCGGCAGGCTTATTCACTTTGCGCAGCCGGAAAAATTCCAATAGGCCCGCGTGTCTCGACGGCATCTACCTCCACGCCTTTCTGTGTCACGCGCACTTCACCGGCCTCGGCTAGTGGCTTAGCAACAGCGCGGATATCCGCCATGAGATCGCGCCAGTCGGTTTCGGGCTGAG
>DFNY01000215.1:0-506 GCA_002376595.1 Jonesiaceae bacterium UBA3555
ACCACGGCGGCCCGGCGTAGTCGGCTTGTACTTACGGATTCCCATGGGGATCTATCCTAATCTGCTCTCGAACGACTTCAGCTAGCAGCTCCACCGAACACGTCGATCTGGTAGCCCTCTGCGAGGGTTACGATCGCGCGCTTGGTGTCTTTGCGCTTGCCGAGGCCGAAACGGGTCCGACGGGTCTTACCCGTACGGTTGATCGTGTTGACGGAGGAGACCATGACGTCGAAAGCCTTTTCGATGGCGATCTTGATTTCGGTCTTGTTCGAACGAGGGTCTACGAGGAAGGTGTACTTACCCTCTTCGAAACCTACGTATGACTTCTCCGTGAGGACGGGAGCGACCAGGATGTCGCGAGGGTCCTTCTGTACGTGGGTCACTTTGCGTTCTCCTTGTCGAGCTCTGCCGACTCCTCAGACTTCTTAGGTCCTTCGAGGAAAGCGGTGAGTGCACCGGAGGTGAACACAACGTCGTCGGAGATAAGCACGTCGTAGGTGTTGAGC
>DFNY01000215.1:511-825 GCA_002376595.1 Jonesiaceae bacterium UBA3555
GACTTCACGGTTGCTTCGTCGCCACGCTCGTGAACTACGAGGACGTGCTTAACGTCGCCGAAGATCGCCTTGCTGAGGTTCAGAGGAGAAATCGCTGCTAGTGCCTGCTTGGTTGATGGAGCTTCAGCTACACCGAAGCCTGCAACCACGTGTACGCGGTTAGCGCGTGCGCGGTCGGACAGAGCTGAGAGGAGTGCTGCTGCCTTCATCTTCTTAGGGGTGCGCTGTGAGTAGTCACGTGGCTGTGGACCGTGAACGACTCCACCACCAGCGAACTGTGGTGCACGGGTTGAACCCTGACGGGCACGACCGGT
>DFNY01000215.1:927-3593 GCA_002376595.1 Jonesiaceae bacterium UBA3555
CGTCTACTGAACCGGACTTCTTGCCCGATGCGTCGATTACGTCAACAGTTAGGTTCGTCATTGTTTTCACGCTCCCTTAACTGCGGTGCGTACGAGTACAACGCCGCCCTTAGGACCTGGAACAGCACCCTTGATGAGTACGTAGCCCTTGGTAGCGTCTACTGCGTGAACGGTTAGGTTCTGGGTGGTCTGACGCTCAGCGCCCATACGACCAGCCATACGCAAGCCCTTGAATACACGACCTGGAGTCGAAGCTCCACCGATCGAACCTGGCTTACGGTGGTTGCGGTGAGCACCGTGGGATGCGGAAACACCAGCGAAGCCATGACGCTTCATAACACCGGCAAATCCCTTACCCTTTGTGGTACCTACTACGTCAACCTTATTTCCGGCCTCAAATACGTCTGCGGTCAGTTCCTGACCGAGCGAGTACTCAGCTGCGTCAGCGGTGCGGATCTCGGTCACGTGACGGCGTGGCGTAACGCCAGCCTTCTCGAAGTGTCCCTTGAGTGGCTTGGTCACCTTGCGTGGGTCGATCTGGCCAGTTGCAACCTGTACGGATGCGTAGCCGTCAACCTCAGCGGAGCGAACCTGAGTAACAACGTTAGCCTCAACTGCAACAACAGTTACAGGAACCAACTTGCCGTTCTCGTCCCAAACCTGGGTCATTCCAAGCTTCGTGCCAAGAAGCGCCTTTACTGGCTTCTCGTTTTGCTGGGTAGTCATTTAAAGTTTCCCCCAGTCTCAGAGCTTGATCTCGATGTTCACGTCCGCAGGCAGGTCGAGACGCATGAGCGAGTCGACGGCCTTCGGCGTGGGATCGATGATGTCGATAAGGCGCTTGTGCGTGCGCATCTCGAAGTGCTCGCGGCTGTCCTTGTACTTGTGAGGCGAACGGATAACAACGAATACGTTCTTTTCCGTTGGCAACGGCACCGGGCCCACGACCGTCGCACCAGCGCGTGTAACCGTGTCGACAATCTTGCGTGCCGAACTATCGATTACCTCGTGGTCGTAGGACTTGAGCCGGATGCGGATCTTCTGTCCCGCCATGGCGTCGTCTGACTCTCTTCTCTCGAACCGCTAGCTGTCCGACCCCCGCACTCGCGCGTGTCGCAATTTCTTGCCTGCGCGGGCGCTACACATTTGTGTGCGGGCCGTTTATCTAGAGAAGGCCACATCGAACGGTGTTCAACGCGTACCTTCACAACGTTTACTTGCCTGTGTCTAGCCAAATGGCTGCGGGCATCGATCTGAAAATCGCACAGAGAGCTCACGCAAAAGGCCTAACGCCTTGGCTAAAACACACTGTTCGAGATTTTAAAAGATCGCGCCCTGTAACAGGCAACTCCTCAATACTGCCATGAAGGGCAATAAAAAGCCAACCACTTTGATCAAGGTCACACGGGGTTCTTGCATGCAACATTGAAAGGTGGGGTTAACGTCTCAACCAGTATACAGGCAACGCGGCGGCTCCCCACCCTTATGGGTGAGGAGCCGCCCTAAATCACATCCGCGCAACTGATCCCGAAGGTCCTTCTACGCGCTCATAGTGAAGCCTTGCGCATTGGATTGACAACTACCAACTGTTAGCGCTGGCTACAGCCGATTTACCATGTGGAATCCTTGCGGACGGAAGCATCAAAGCCACCATCAACAAACACAACCTGACCTGAAATGTGAGTGTTGGCCTCTGACGCCAGGAACATGATCGCTGCCGCGCAAGCCTCGGCTGGAGCAGGTCCGTTCAACGGCATCGGAACCGATTTAAGCATGTGTTCACGCTGCACAGGATCTGCGAAGAGTGGCTCCGTCATCGGCGTCAGAATAATTCCTGGTGCAATTGCGTTTAGTGCAATGCCAGCGCCAGCCCATTCCGGCTTTGGAGCATTGAGTCGTAGCCAACGCGCAATAGCACGCTTGGAAGTTGGGTAGTTTACGTACCCCTCAGGCCCACCAAGCTCAGTAGCGAGCTTCATCGCTTCTTCTTCATTGCCATCGAGACACAACTGGAGCAGTTCTTCATTGTGTGGCTGCAATGATGCGATCGACGCAGTAACAACCGCACGTGGCGAATCAGATTCAGCCAACAATGGGCGAAGCCCCTCCAACGTGCCCACAGCACCGAAGAAGTTCACAGCCATCGCAACTGGAGCGTTAATAGCTAGCCCAGCGTTCGCAACAACAACATCAACCTTGCCGCCGCTGATTTCCTTCACCTGCTCAACNNAGGCAATACCCTCCTTGGAAGACAAGTCCGCAATCACGTCAGTGTCTTTGAGGTCAACTCCGATTGCGCGGTCTCCCGCAGCAACAACTGCTTCAATTACAGCCCTGCCAACACCTGACGCAGCACCTGTCACAACATACGTACGCATCAACGCACTTCCTTTCGAAAAGGCATCTCCATTGATACCGCCCTCTTACTTACTACCTAATCATCACTCAGAACCACCGGCCCACAATGGGAGTGGATCTAGGACCAAAGTCTGACTCGTCACAATTTAGACCAGATTGGCGATATTTCTGCAGGTGGTTGAGTTGTCGATCTGGATGGTATTCCAACGAGAGAAATGACACGATCAGTCATAAAACGAGGAGTTGGAGATTTGGTGATCGAAGAAAAAGCAACAGAAGACACAAAAGAGGGCATTCGCACGAATGCG
>DFNY01000215.1:3677-4407 GCA_002376595.1 Jonesiaceae bacterium UBA3555
GAAGTAGAACTGTGGACGGTAGTTCGAGTAGAACGGGTTGTGACGTCCACCCTCTTCCTTGTTAAGGATGTAGACCTGAGCCTCAAACTGGGTGTGAGGGGTGATCGAACCAGGCTTAACAACAACCTGGCCACGCTCTACGTCTTCACGCTTGATACCACGGAGGAGCAGACCAGTGTTGTCACCAGCCTGTGCCTGGGTCATCTGCTTGTGGAAGGTCTCGATTCCGGTAACGGTGGTCTTCTGCTCTGGGCGGATACCAACGATGGAAACTTCGGAGTTCACGTCAAGAATACCGCGGTCAACCTTACCGGTTACAACAGTTCCACGACCGGTGATGGTAAAGACGTCCTCAATTGGCATGAGGAATGGCTTGTCAAGGTCACGAACTGGGTCTGGAACGTTGTTGTCAACAGCTTCCATGAGCTCAGCTACGGACTCTGCCCACTTTGCGTCACCCTCAAGTGCCTGGTAGCCCGAAACGCGAACTACTGGAGCGTTGTCTCCGTCGAAGCCCTGGGAGGAGAGAAGTTCACGAACTTCCATTTCCACGAGCTCGAGGATTTCCTCGTCGTCAACCATGTCGCACTTGTTGAGTGCAACGAGGAGGTAAGGAACACCAACCTGGCGAGCAAGAAGAACGTGCTCGCGGGTCTGTGCCATTGGACCGTCGGTTGCTGCAACAACAAGGATGGCACCATCCATCTGTGCAGCACCGGTGATCATGTTC
>DFNY01000136.1:0-768 GCA_002376595.1 Jonesiaceae bacterium UBA3555
AGTCATGTAATTCTAGCCAACAATGGAGTTCTATCAACCAAAGCCTTGGGGCACGCAAAAGGGGAGCCGCTACGAATGTAGTGGCTCCCCTTTGCTGCGTAGTGGTCCTACTTGGCTACGTTTGCCATCTTCTTGGCAATGAGCTCGGTGGCCTTCTTTGGGCTCAAGCGGTGCAGAATATCGATTCCACGAGCGTCGCTTCCAATGGTTGCGCGGAACTTGCCCTTGGCAATGGCATCGATAATCACAGCCCCTGCGTCCTTGGCGGACGTGGTCTTGTGACCGGATGCCTTCGCGTCATCGGCTGTCTTTCCACCCATGTCGAGGCCGGAGTTACCAGCAATGTTGGTGGCAATAGCTCCTGGGTAGATCAAAGTGGTGGCTACGTTGGTGTTGATCAACTCGGCGTACAAGCCCTCGGTAAGGAGAACAATGGCAGCCTTGGACGCGCCGTACACCGATTGACCGGGGACTGGAGCAATGGCGCCCATGGAAGCCACATTGACCAGCGACGCAACAGGGCGAGCAGTAAGGACGGGTAGGAACGCCTTCACAATGTTCACGGTGCCCCAGAAGTTCACGTCCATGACCTTCTCCATGTCGGAGAAGTCCAACTCCATGATTGGAACGAATTTCTGAATGATTCCGGCAACGTTCACTATCCCATCGGCTGGGCCGTGAAGTGCTTCAACCTGAGAGGGAAGAGCCAACACCGCGTCTCGGTCAGTAATGGACAACGCGTGAATGGAGTACCTGTCACCCGCATGT
>DFNY01000136.1:843-2129 GCA_002376595.1 Jonesiaceae bacterium UBA3555
TAGTTGGAGAGCTACTTCGCGGCCGATTCCGTTACCTGCGCCTGTTACAACGAATACTTTGCCCTTGATCTCCATGATCAATCTCCTCTGATCGTCCGCCCTACAGCGGAAGGCGAAACGGCCTCATTGCGCGCTCTACCCTGTACTTTGAATGGTAGTTGTCATAAAGATTTTACCAAGTGGACGGAAGTCCTAAATTACTTTCCAATCCAAGTTTCTGCGGACCAAGTAGATGCCTAAAGCGCCAAATATGGCGCTTGCGGGTTGGGCATTGCGAGAGCCTGCTCGTCGGAGGTGATCCCAGGTGTGACGGAGAAATCTGAAAATCTTGGCTCGTTATCTGGTGCGCGACATAAAAGGTGGACATTTTTGTCCGTTTATTGGTCACCTGGGTGCGCGACATGAAAAGGGAAAACAAAAAGCCCGGTGTGCTGAAATCTCAACACACCGGGCTACANNGACCCGCGGATTAAAAGTCCGCGGGTGTGGCATAATTTCAGGTAGGGCACAGGCTTAAATTGGCGCAATTTCGCGGTTTACGGGTTGAATGATCTTGACATGTCTAGCCCACGCGTGGCTACAGTTGTGGCTACAGTAAAAGTTGGAGGCGGAATGGCAAAGACAATGAGACGCGATGCGGGGAGTGGATCGCTCTTTCAGCGGGCAGACGGAATGTGGATAGGATCCATAACCCTCCCCGAACGAGGCGGAAAGCGACGACGCAAAACCATTAGCTCCAAAACCAAAAGCGGCGCACAAATAAAGCTCCGAGAACTGCGCAAAGAACTCGATCGAGCCGGAGACCTAGAAACCTCAAGCCCCACGCTCAGCCAATGGCTCGACACGTGGATGAAGGAAATCGCATTCAACCAACTCAAGCCACGCACCTACAATGGCTACCAGTCTTATATCGAGAACCACATCAAGCCTGAACTGGGGAAAGTGCGCCTCGATAAACTTGGGCCCGCTCACGTCCGCAGGCTCCATCAGCGATTCAGTGATCTTGGCCTATCGTCAACCACTGCACTGCAAGCGCACAACATCCTCGCCAAGGCTCTAACCTCAGCAATGCAAGAGGGGAAAGTGTCGCGCGCAGTAACTAGCCTCGTGGATAGGCCTAAGAAAGCCGTATCCCGCCGGCCGGCCCTCACTGCCAGCCAAGCGCGCACGCTGCTTTTATCTGTATCCGGCGATGAGCGGCAAGCCATACAGTGGGCCATTGCCCTTTTCGCTGGGCTCCGGCAATCGGAGCGCCTAGGGCTCACGCGCGAGATGATTGATCTAGA
>DFNY01000136.1:2153-21809 GCA_002376595.1 Jonesiaceae bacterium UBA3555
TCCTGATCGACACATGCCCACCCCAGACGGCATGGAAGCCATTCCCGCCTATGGAGGGCTATGGATGCTCCGCCCGAAGTCTCGTGCAGGCTGGCGTGAGATCCCTATCGCCCCCGCACTCTACGAACTCCTCACCGCGTACTTTGCAAAGTATGAGCCGGGAGATTCTGGAATCGCATTCCCGCGAGCAGATGGGCACCCGGTAGACCCTAGAGACGATTCGAAGGCGTGGGCGAGCGCTTTGAGCGCTGCCGACCTGCCGCACGTGCCACTGCACAGCGCCAGGCATACAACGGCCACGCTGCTGTTCGAGCTTGGTATTGATGAGCGAACCAGGGTGTCGATTCTGGGGCACTCGTCCGCGACNNCACATTCGGCGATTGAGCGACTGGATGGCCTGTTGCGGCTGGAGCAGATCGAATCAATTTCTTAGGGTTAATCGCCTGCCGCACCCATTGTGTTTCTGCGGTTTGCCACGATGTAGAGAATTAGCCTCTGAGGGTTGTTTGAGGGTGATTAACGCTGTGGGGTTGTGGGGTGTCCACAAGAGTGCTCACGGTGCTGCTGTATCCGCGCAAGGTTAAGCGCATGGATACCATCAACTGGTCTGAGCCAATGAATACTGAGAGCGTCGTGGAGTGGAAGTTGGCGACGTTGCGCTTTTTGCATCGGATGATGACTTCAGAGCGTTATCAGCCGATCGCTGGGGAGCCCTAGCAAACAGTGTTGACGCCTACGACTCTGTTTACCGGCTCACAGGGCGCTAGGTGATTGTTGATCTGCTATTGGTCCCATGGGTGGCGGACGGTAGTCTGGAACGTAGACATGTAACAATAGTCTCGTTCGCTCAAGATGCGTATTAGGGCTGCCGAACTATTGAAGGAAGGAGCCACATGTATACCGAAGAACTGGTTAGGGCGTTGTCAGGTGTTTCGAAGCATCAGCTGCGAGCTTGGCGCGCGCGCGGCTTCTTCGTTCCCCAGTATTCTGAAGGAACTACAAGGTTCTACTCGTTCGAAGATTTGCTCGATTTGAGAGTCTTTTCCTACCTTCGCGGGAAGACATCGCTCCAGAGTATTCGCCATGCGTTCGCCAACATGCAAAGACTGGAGATGNNTGTTCGAGCGCCCGGCTGCATACAAGTTTGCGGCGATTAAGGGTGACATAGTGGTCCAAGACGTTGATGGAACCAGCGTTAATTTGGTGAAGCAGCCAGGCCAGTACGAACTTTTCGACTTCGAGGATATTGTCAAAGCGTTTACAGGCTACAAGGACCGTGAAGTTCTCAATTTGAGGAACCCGCTTGGGGAAATCACGATCGACTCAAAAGTGCGCGGTGGCTGGCCTGTGCTCAGCGGTACCCGCGTTGGATATGACGATGTGGCAAGTTACGTAGAAGATGGCTCCTATACAGCAGAAGAAGTCCGCAAGCACTTGTTTCCGACGCTTTCGGCCAAGCAAGTCCGAGATGCTATCGAGTTCGACCACCATGTAGCAGGGGCGGCATGAGGCCCAAGATTATTCGGGTGTACTTCGATGAATGCATGAGCGTGAAGATTGCAAGCAGCGTTTCCAATATTCTCCATGGTTTTCAGATCCGGACACCTAGTGATGAAGGGTTACGTGAAGAGAAGGACCTGCCGCTCTTTGATGCTCTCAAATCAAGAAACTTCCATGTTTTCGTGACCGCAGACAAGGCGCAACATTTCAACGAACAAGAGTACTCTGCCTTAGTCGATTCCGGCCTACACTGGATCGGCGTCAACAAAGGTGAGATCGGAAGAAGAAGGTCGCCCAAAGGTCTCGAGTTGGCAGTTTCAGAAACGAGCGCTATCACTTGGACGCTACTCGATATAGCTGCTAATTGGGATGAGCGGCGGTTTGCTCACTTTATTGGTCCGAGCACAAAACCAAATGGATATCTGCTTGGCAAGAAGATTCTCTAATTGAGCGAGGCTTAACAGATTCCCGCAAGCTAAGAGGCAACAAAAAACTGGCCCCACCTCGAGCGAGGCGGGGCCAGTTTTGTTTAGTCTCTGCAGCAGGCGTCTACCGCCCTTTGTGAGTCAGAGCGCCAACCGCATTCAGGGCACTCATACATCGGTGGGTTCTCCGGGTGCTAGCCATGGCAAGAATCGTTCCAGCCAGGTGATGACGCCAGGCACTGCCATGACGCGGGTAATGGCGCCCATGACAGCGATCGAGGTCGCTACCCACGGAATGCCCGGATCTAGTCCGATCGCCTCCACGATCACTACCCACGTTGCGGCGAGTGCAACAACGGCAGCGAAGATGGTTCGAACGGTTGCACGCCATGGGTGGGCGGCTTGGGTCGATGCGTGTTTGCTCATTTGAGTCTCCGGTTTACTTCGGCGCGTACCTTCGCGTAGGTCGCGGAATCGATCTTTAGGGACTTTTGACGGGCCGAATGACCGGCACCGTGTTTGCCCGTGATGACTTCGGTTGCCATCTGAGCGATGGTTTTGCCCGTGGGTTTCTTGCTTAGGATGCGGTTCACTTCGGCCTGTACTGCCGAGTACTTCGCGCCCAGTGATTTCTTGCGAGCCTCGCCAGATCCGTGCTTGCCGTCTACTACTTCTTGAGCGAGCTGGGCGATGGTCTTGGTTTTCGGTTTCCGGGTGTCTTTTGTGGCGTCGTATTCGAAGTGCCACGGTTCGTAAGTGTTTTTCGCCTTCGCCCAGCTAGGGTTGATCCACCCGTACTTCGCGCCGTACTTGTGCATCCACGCGCGGGCGGGCTCGGGCACGTCGATTGCGTTGCCTTTTTCGTGCAGTGACCATTTGGAGCCGGGCGCGGATACTGCACCGGACGTTTGGAATCGTCCTGCCTTCCAGTCGTCGTAGAGTTTCTTCTGCTCCGCGAAAGTGCGTCCAGCAGATGTGATTCCGCTGGGTAGTCCGTCCGCGATCATGCGCTTGTAAGACTCGGCAGGCCCTTTGTCTAGCCAGTGCTTGCCGCTGACAACAGTTTGTTTTATCGCCATGGTGCGCCTCCTTTGGGGCATGAAAAGACCCACCTCGTTGAGGTGGGTCGGTATAGAAATCGGTATGTAGTGCGTGACTATTTCTTGATGTAGAGCGTGATCAATGCGGTAACAACTGCTGTTAGCACAAGCCAACTTATTCGTGGTAGCCACGAATTCTTGTCGTTTTCTGCTTCGACTTGATCGATTTGTTCGGCGAGCTTTGCATGCTCAGCGCGAGTCACGTAGGACGCCTCAAGGACCCGCAGCCGAATCTCGTGGTCTTTGATGTTTCGCTCAGCCCAGTCAGTGTGTTTCGGTAGTACTGCATTGAGCCGCGCGAGTTCGGTGTAGATCTTGACCGCCCACGCTGGCATCGTGCNNATGGTGGTCCTTCGATTATTGGTGTGGCATCTGGTGCGTGGTATTGGCCCAAGCAGCGTCCGTAGTCCTCGATCTCCAAGGTGGTCTCAGTTGTCCATGCTGTGAGCAGGTGTGGGGCAGCGCAGGCGGGTGGTTGCATGCGGGCGCCGCACCAACACCACCACGAGTCAGCGGTCGTGATTACTTCGCGGTCTTGCTCATGGTCCGGGCATAGGGGGTTCGGGCATTGTGTGTAGCACATTGGTATAACAGGTGTTTCGATTTCGGTGGTCATTGTTATGCTCCTATCTCTGACGCTGACCAAGAGACATTCAAGTCACCGGTCCCAGAAGTCCTGACCGCGTGAATCGTGAACGACGTTGTGGACAGCGTTGAGAAAGACACAGCCACGTTTTGGGGGACGGTAGACCACGCTGCAACCGATATTGTTGGATTCGCTGAGAATCGGTTAGTTGGAAGGGACACGGAAACTTGCCCGACCGTTCCTTGGGTCGGCAAAGCGATGGTGACGCGTCCGGAGCATAGCCCGCGCCCGATCTGCTCCCACACCACTGCAGAGGTGACACTATTCCACGTGAGACGGAATTCGAGGCCTTCTGGTTGAGCATAGAAGGTCGCGTGACCTTCGTTGCCGCGCCGCCGCACACGGATCAATCCTCGTGAGTATGGCATGCCCGTCATTGAGCCGTTGTTGTAGTACCAGCCCGTTGCAAGAGCACGCCAATTGGCGATGAGCGAATAGTCACCAGTCAACACTTCGGAGGAATCAGGCGCATCCCTAGCAATAGGGAACGGCGGGATCGCAGGAAACGGCACCCCACCTGCTCGCCCAACAACCGTGGATCGCCCCTTCTGCAGTCGGCACTCAACTCTCATTCCAACGGCAAGACCAGCAACCAAACTCGAAGGCGAAACCAGCACAGCCGGAGCATCCACACGGTGCGAATCCAGCTGAACCGTCAACGGACTCAACTTAGTTACCGCTCCATACTCATACCGTGCGGATTCTTGGCGGATCATTGTCTGAACCAAGTCTCTAATCGCGGGCATCAGACGTTCAAAAAACTCATACATCCATGACCTCTCTCAAAGTCGTTTTGGTCAGAAATGCAGGAGTGCTCAGGTTGACTTCCATACGCTGCACTACGTAGCGCCCAGCCAGCCGCATCGATTCACGCACAAGTTGCCTACTGAAATACACCGCATCATTCAGTTGAAGCGGAAGAAAGGCGTGCTCAATTTCAATAGTTGAGGAAGCAGATGAGACTTCCTGCAGACGCCGCTGCGCATACGCGTTCGCAGCAGCCTGATCCGCGAATACAAGATCTTGCTCCTGATCATCAATCCACCTTCCACGCGACTGGTAGGAGAATGGCGAATCAGGGTTCTCGTTCGTGGCAATACCGATGATTGCAGGCTCGTCTTCGCCTGAACGGGAGACCGCAATAAAGCGATTTGGAATCTTCCACACGTCCTTGCGGTGCACAAAGTTGGGTGAGTAGATCGCTGTCTTGCCGTCTTCGAGTACTGCGGCAAGGGGACGGTTCTGGGCATCAACGTATGGCGTTGCTTGATATCGGCCCTCTCCATCACACCACAGCGAAAAGTAGTTCGCTGCATCAAGAAGGTCATTGATGATGCGCAGCCTAGAAGTGCCCACATCCCACGTCGCATTCCCGCGAAGCGTCGCAGCAGAAGGCGTGATCGATACCGCAGACTCACCGGCACCTTCAATGAGCTCCTTGACCTTCGCAATCACGTTCGATCCAGCAGCCAGAGAAAAGATGCCCGGGATAGTACTGGCATCAAGGGCGCTGAGTTTGTCCTGCAGTTCGAATACGCCTTCGATGCGCACCTGCTGGTAACTGCTCTCTGGCACTTGGAAGAGGAACACGCCCAATGGGTGATCCACTCCATCTACTGTTGCGACAATCTTGATTCGGTCATTGAGAAGGTCGATTTGCTGGCCTGCCCGCGTCACTGTCACTTGCCCTGATGACTTAATGGTTGACGCTACCGAGAACGCCAACGCCACCCCCGAAGCGCCTTCGAGTAGACCCAAAGGCGCTTCGGTACGTGACATGAGTTCGCACCTATAGGAGGTTCTGGTAACCATTCATTCCGTCCTCAAAGTCGATCTCTTCCATGTTGATAGATANNGGTAGAGCACGGGAAGTTGCCGACCTGCCCAGTGCTGGGTTTCGCTCGCAATGCTTGTTGCGACTGTCTCAGTGTCATTGGCGCCAAGCCGCACACATTGACCGAAACCCTCACCGTGGTTGATGTAGTACCAGCGTTCTTCACTGATAGTGAGTTCAGTTGCTTGTCCGTCTGCACTTGATGGGAGTGAAGTTTTTGAAACCGCCCGATACCGGTTGGTTTCTTTGAGTGATGGGAGCGGATCGATTACTGCGCCGTCTACTGGGAGATCAGCGGCTATCGTGACCCATGAGCCATCTCCGATTTGCCGTTGTACAGTGATGGTTTCGACATCGGTGGTGGATTGGGTGTCGCCGTCGAAAGGCATGAGGTCCGGGTGGACACCCTCAGCGATTGTGAAAGGGTCCCACCACACGTCACCGCCACCATATGACGCCCCGTTGTAGAGGCGAATGAATGCCTCGGTGGAGTCGGCCGGAACGGTGAAGATGTGCCGCACTAGATGCACACCTGCTTCGTTCGGTGCAGGAGTCGAGCCCACGTTGAGGTAGTTCCCAGTCGGGGCCTTCCAGTACATGACGATCTTGCGAGCGTCCCCATGTAGAGATCCGCTCTGCGGTCCCGTTAATCGGCAGTAGGCCACGGTCGTGTACGTCTTTCCTGCCTCCATTCCGAGCCGCCGCCCTCCTGTGTCTCCACCGGGCGATGCGAAGGTGTCGCGGCTGCTTGGTCCGCTGTCTAGCTCGAACGGGATGATTCTCGCCGAACTTTCGCCCTGAGCGGCCCACTGCTTCGATTGCACAACGCGAGTTCTGGACGATCCGGGCGAAACTTGGCTTATGACGGTTGCGACGAGTCTTGAAGAACTGCCGCTGACGGATCCAGACCAAGACGCAACGAGGTCAGAGTCTGGCGAATATGAGCCATCGAAGTAGTCCCGCATCATCGCCGACTTCTCAATGAGCGGTTTGGAGGTTTTCCATTTCTCGTTGCCAGATGACGTGCGCCGCAGAATATATATGTTCACTGACCCGCCCGCGGCATTGGCGGTGAATGTAAACGAGACGCGACGCTTCTCGCCTGCAATGAACGCTAGTGAGGGCGAACTATTGACTGGATTCCCAGAGATGCCTGCACCTTGCACTGAGATGCGCACCGTCATATCGACTAACGCTTCAACGTCAGCGCTCATCGTATAGACGCCGTTCGCCTCCAGCGTCGTCCCTGCGTTTAGCGATAGGCCGGAGTCCACGTTCCCCGCATGGCATGTCGTGAGGGCCTCACCGTTACCGAGAAGTATGGTCTCAGCTTCGTTCGCCTTGCCCCAGTACGACAGGCTTGTCGCCAACGGGTCACGGTGCAGGTTCTGCCTAACTTCAACCGTGCCGCTCGCCGTCTCAAACGACGGGTTGGTGAAGAGGTTGGTGAGGGTCACTCCGTCCTTCGTCTTGGTCGAAGTCGAAGCGTGCGGGACACCAGTCCACGCATAGGTTTCCGGAGTATCAGGAGTGGTGAACGTGAGACTGACGGAACCGGTGTCGATGTCCCATTCTGGTATGGGCTGAACCGTAACCGGCAAGGGAAATTTCGTGGTGAAGTCACTTACAGACCAGGCAGACCACAGGCCTGACGCACTGCGCACACGGACCTGAACACGATAGCCCATGGAATCGCCTAACAGGCGCGCGAACGTGTGGGACGCGGTAGTCCCTGAACCGTTGGCAGCTTCCACCAGGGAACCGCTCTCGTATAGGCTCGCTTCCCACTGTGCTTGCGGTGACGCATCGTCGGACGAGTAGCCCCACGTGACTGTGACCTTGGAATGGTCAAGCGTGGAACCATCGGCAGGGGAGTTGATGACTACCGATGGTTTAGCTGCTAATGCCACCGTCTTTACGGCACTCCACGGACCATATGTCGCATGCTCACCACGTGTGCGAATCTGAAACTCGATAGTGCCAGCCACTGCGGTTGGTACGACACTCGCTGTGGTCGATGTGTTAACCGTTTCGGTGTTCCATACGGTTTCGCCCACGCGCCGGTATTGCACTTGCGCCTGATATTGCGTCGTGGTGTCCACAGGGTTGTGGGTCCACTGCCACACNNACACGATACTGGTGAGTCACCGACGCGTTCACGCCGGTGTGAGTCCACGAATCCACTGCACCAACAGTTGCCACATCAACCCAGCCCGCCCCGCCCGGGTTGTCTTGGATGACATGCTGAGTGACACCGGAATACAGAGCGTTACGAGTCCATGACACCGCAATATTCGAGCCAGACTTAACAGCCGCCACATTCGACGGAGCCGCAGGAGTCGTAATAATCGCAGTCGAGACAGTCCACCCAGAAGTGCCACCAGCATTTGAAGCAGCCACAATGTATTCGTAACGGCGATTAGGAACTGTGGTTGCGTCCGTGTACGAGGTCGCAGACCCAGCCAACGTGGCGACACGCACCCNNTTCACGTTGTCGCGACGGTTCACAAAGACGTTCGTGTAGGGAGCTGCAGAGGTTGGGTTGTTCGTCCACGTCACGGTTTGAGAGGAATCACTCACGCGCGTGAGAGACACCTCAGAAGGTGCGGCAGGAGCATTCGGCAGCGTTGTGAAGGATTGCGCAGTACTCCATGCCCCATAGCCAGCCGAGTTTTGCGCACGGACTCGCACCCAAAAAGTTGTGTTCGCTTGGGTTGTGGTGAGCGTGTACGAAGCACTCGACGCGCTACCGGTGGAGACACCCGCAGTGAACCCAGAATCATACGCAAACTGGACTTGGTAGCCGGTGACTGCGCCACCGTTGTTTGAGGACGGTGCCGACCACGCAATATTGGCCCTGCCGCTCGTAATCCCAGACACTGAAGGCTGACCAGGCGCTGACGGCGGAGCAGCAGGAACCGTGATCGACACATTAGAGACCGACGCCGTAGCACCATAGAAGATCGGGAAAGACGCCCCGAAAGTGTATGACGAGCCACGAGTGCCAGTCTTAGTGCCCTTAGCCGCCGTAATCTCCTTCACGCCCGCACCGGACTCAGACCATGCATAAGACACCCCGCCCNNACGGGCGGACTGCGATATGGACCCCGTGGTCTCAAGGTAGTAGCGGGCAGTGATGGTTGTACCGCTGACCGACAGGTCAATTCCTAGTCGCTGCCGGAAATCTGAGTCACGCTGAACCCACGCACCCCACACAATAGCCATCGCAAAAACCTCTCAAATTGCGATGGGCACACCCCAACGGAGTGTGCCCATCAACTTACCTAAATTACGAAACCAGCCGACCGCGCTTGGAATCCAGACATCTGCCCAAGGAAACCAGACTTAGTGCCCTCGAAAGCACCTTGTTTAACTCCCTCAAACACCTGCTGCAGCATCGACAGGAGAGCTCCATCAGCATCTGCGGGACTCTTCCCAACAGAGCCGACCCCAACACCCAAACGCGGAACACCAAAAGCGCCCACAACATCGGATGCAAGAGACTTTGCAGCAGCAATAGCCGGATCAGCCTTGCCCATTCCCACCGAGAGCCCTGCAATGATCTGCGACCCGATCTGATCGCGGAACACACGTGAAGGAGACTTGATACCAAGTTTGTCCTTCACCGACTTAATCAACTTTTCCGCCACACGAGCGGGAGCCTGCTCCAACCTCAAAGCATCCGCTTCAAGGCCCTTGATCAAGCCCTCCTGCGCATTGATGCCCACTTGGTACATGGAATCGGCGACGTTCTGACCTGCCTTATCAGCCCAAGTGCCGAAAGACGCGTAGTCAGCGGCGAGTTCCTTGTTCTCGGCATCAGATCCCGAGAGCAAAGCACGCGCAACCGCGATTCCCTTTTCAGAACCGAGCGATGCGACTTCTTGGATAAGACCCGTTGGGATGCCGCGATTTCGAAGATCACCAAGTAGACCAGCGAAGGTCTTAGCGCGAGCAGCAAGCCCCTTCACGAAAGAGGAAACCTTCTCGTGAGTAACTGTGCCGTCCTTACCAACCAAGCTTCCAAGATCCATTTCACCTTGGATCTTGTTAGACACAGACGCTTTCAGTTGCTCAGAAGCCTTCTGCATATCAGCGAGAGTGTCTTTCGCTGAGGCAATAGCAGCCGAAACATCATCTTGCGCCTTGGCGATGTCCGCGAGAGTTGCACCCTTCACATCCCTTGTTGCTGTTGCAAGTGCCTTCCCAGAAGCTGTCAACCCTTGCAGGAGTTTGACGGTTCCTTGGTTGAGGCCCTGCCATCGAGCAACCGCGCCCTTATAGGCTCCGCTATTCCACAAAGAAGCCGACAACTTGTTTTGCGCATCAATCAATTTCTGTGCTTCGGCCATCTTCTTACTAGAAACACCCAAGTTTTTTGTTGCTTGAGACTCAGCTTGCGCGGCGGTTAGAGTAGGAACGGAATCCTTTTTTGACCTCTTGTACCAGGCCTCAATGCGTTTCTTTTCTGCCGCGCGCTTCTTCTTGTCACGGATCTTGTCTGCAGCCGCCAACTTCTTCTCGCGGTCATCAGCAAGTTTCTTGTTGAATGCAGTGATCTTCTGGTTAGCGACTCGCCGTTCTTCTTGAATCCGAGCGGTCTCCTTCTTGATCGCATCAGTCTGCGCTTTCAAGATTGCCGTGTTGGTCTTGTCGAGGGCCTTGTGTACGTCATCCTCTCCAGCGCCAATTCCTGCTGCAAGACCGGCCATCAACTGGCGCCCGATCTCGTCACGGAATACACGCGAAGGAGAGTGAATACCGAAGAACCCCTTGATTCCATTGAGGACCTTCTTGCCCGCTTCAAGGGCTCGGCCTAGTACCTCACCAGTCGCGTTTGCGATACCTTGCCCAAGCCCTGAAAGTAGATCCCAACCTGCCTGCAGCATCTGAGGAATCAGCCCAGTTAGGGAACTAACCATTTTTGGGCCAAGCCCAACAAGCGACTTCAGCAGATCCGGCAATACCTTGCCCACCGAAGTTACAAGACTCATGAACAGGTCTCGGCCTGCAGAAAGCAACTGTGGGAGCATTCCCAAGACTGACCGCACTATTGACGGAAGCATTGCCACAATCGCGGAGAGCAGTTTCGGCAAGATGATTGGCAAGGAGTTGACAAGCGCCGTAAACAACTGAATCGCCGTNNATCGTGGTCAGTATTTTCGGAAGCAACGCTGTGATCGCTGCGATGAGCTGAGGCAAAATCACAGGAAGCGAATCCACAAGCGCCGTGAAGAGTTGGATCGCTGCTTCTAGGAGCACTGGCAGCATTCCTAGAACGGTCTCGACAATTAGCGGCAGAAGTTCCAGAACCGCTGAAATCAATAGCGGGACAACAAGAAGTAGCCCTTGAACCAACGCCGTAAACAACTGCATTGCGCCATCAATCAAAAGCGGAAGCAGTGAAACAAGTGTGCTTGCAAGGAGCGGTAGTACATCAATGAGTGCTTGAAGTAGTACTGGGATAACCTGCACTAGACCTTGCACCAAGCCCATGAAGAGCGAGATCGCGCCTTGCACCAGTTGAGGTAGCAGCATCGCAATCGTGGTGATGATCTGCGGCAAGAGAGTTACCAGCATCGACACAATTTGAGGAATCACCTGCACCAGGGCTTGCACAAGGCCCATGAACATTGCCAAAGCACCCTGAACCAAGGATGGAAGGAAACCAACGAGAGTCGCAACCACCTTGGGAAGCAGCGTCTGAACAGTCGGAATTATTTGCGGCAGTATGGTTACAAGCGCAGTGACAGCACCCGTGAAGAGGGCAAGCCAGCCTTCGATCATTGCTGGAAGTGCAGACACAACGGTTTGAAGAACCGCTGGGATGATTGTCGAAACCATGTTGAGCAACGAGCCAACAATTCCAGGCAACCCTGTCGCAACCGCGTCAGCCATGCCAGCGAACCCGCCGCCTGCTTCATTGAACGCAGGACCAATTGCCTTGAGCGCCAACCCCAGCGGAGAAAGCAGCGTGAGAAGGCCACCAAGCGCACTATCAGCGCCTGTGAATGAGTCAAGAAGGTTCAGGAATTTCTCCCCGAAACCTTCCAACGCTGCACCAGCCTTGGAGTTGAAGAACTCCGAGAACTGCGCAGCCCAAGGCTTGATCCGAGCATTGATCCCATCAAGAATCACCGTCAGTTCATTGAACAAGCCTTTCGCATTGTCAACGAACGGCTGAACTGCAGTGAGCCCGAGGCGGCTGAGTGCCGCACGCATGTTCGCAAAAGCGCCACGCGTCGTGTCACCTGATGCGAGCGCAGCCCCACCAATGTTCTCTTCCAATACTTTGCGGAAAGTCTCGGAATCAACTTTGCCCTTGCTAACCATCTTGGACAGTTCGCCAGCAGTCACTCCGTATTCATCAGCGAGCATCTGCATGATTGGAATGCCGCGCTCAGTGAGCTGGTTGAGGTTTTCCATCCCGACCTTGCCTGAGGCAGTGGTCTTGTTGATGATGGCGCCCATTTCCTCCATGGAGACACCTGCGATAGTCGCAGCGTCAGCAGTTAGGCGAAGGTAGCCTTCCAACTGCTTGCCAGGCTTAATGCCAGCGGCCACGGCGCTTGCTGCGGTTGTTGCTGCAGCGTCCATGCCGTAGGCAGTTCCTTTTACCGACGCGAGTGCGTCAGTCATGATTTGGTCAACAGACCGAGCGTCGTGCCCGAGTCCCTTGAGTTTCGCCTGCGCGTCTTCGATGTTCAGCGCGCGAGAGATACCACCCTTGACCGCAAGCCCAGTTATTGCTGCACCCGTAGCCAAGACAGCGGCTAGACCCCACTTGCCTGCCTTCTTCGCCATAGCCAGAAAGCCTGAATCGGCTTTCTTCTGAGCTCCATCGAGCCCGCCGCCAACTTCACCTTCAATGGCTCTTCCAAAGCCCTTGGCAGATGGTTGCACGGTCACATAAGCGGTGCCGACTTCCTGTGCCATCGGATCACCTACCTTCCGCCCAAAGGGCAAGCAAAAGGCCACCACCCAAACTGGGTGGTGGCCTTTCTCTATTCAGTTAGTCCAAGCCGTCTAGCGAGTTTCCTTCGCCCTTCCGTCTTGTCGGCGCTGGTTCGTGTCACTTCACGAACCGCACTCCGCTCCCACGGTCGGTCAGTACGCTGANNATTTCTTCAATAGGCTCAGCGGGCCGAATCTGGCCCCGTTGCGCCGTGGAAAGATACGTGAAAGGGGACTGAATTAGCGGGTAGACAAGTACCCACAACTCATTCCAAGAATGGGTAGACGCGTAAGCCCGAAACTCCAGCCCATATTGGCGTTGGAAGTCAATCGTCAACGCTGGCTTGAAGTGGTACAGGCAGACCAAGAGCGCATGATTCTCTACGCTTTTGGGTCGAAATCCCCGTCCTTGAATGAACGGTCAAACCACGCTTCGAAGACTTTCACCGCAGTCTCGAAGTCCATTGACCACAAGATGCGGTACTGGTCTGGGAACTGCCCCTTCATAGACTCGATAAGGCCATAGAGGGAACGTGAAATTTCGTGATCATCCGAGGAGCTGAGAGCCTCGCGCGCAACCGATACGGTTGCCATCATTCCAAGCGGAATGTTTGAAGAACCCAACACTGGAAGTGTCAGTTTGAGCTTGCGTCCGTCTTTGGTACGAACGTTGAAGTCGAGAGCAGCTACTTCTTCAACTTCAGAGAAAATCTCAATAGCCATGGTGACAGCCTTTCGCTACGTGAATGAATGGTGACAGNNAGGCCGTCAGCGCTGCGGAGGGGGAGAACGCTATTCGCCGCCTGCGTCTGCTTCTTCGTTGATGAAGCCCCACGCCTTGAAGTGGTACGGCGCGGCAGAACCGCCCTTGAAGGTGCGGAACGTAAGGCCGTAGGCAAGCAGAGTGGAGCGGTTGAACGTTAGTTCTTCCTTCTCGCTAATCTGCACGCTTGGGAAGTGGACAAGAATGAGTCGGTCCTTCTGATCAAGCCCGACAAGCACCAAGTCATAACGCATGGTGTTTGCTGCGCTAACAACTGTGATCGATCCATCTGCACCAAGGGCTTCAGGTTTGATATCGAAGTAAGCGCAAGTGATAGCCTCCCCACCTTCAAGACCAGAGAAGGCAGTAGTCCAATAGCCGGGAGCCTGTTCAGAGATCACTGGATCACCGTTGTGCCCAACAAATTCGGTTGCGTCACCAGCGTTGGGGGAGAGGGTGTAGCCATCTTCTGAGTAATAGCCGACATGACTGTCAGCTGCACCAGGAACCCATTCTGTTCCGGTGGGAGCGGTGGCGCCCTCCGGACGAATGAAGATCGCTCCATCCTTAATGAGCCGCACAAGTTCTGCAGCATTCTGGTTGAGATATTCGGGCACTGCCATGGCTGAGCCGCCTTTCATTTCAGGGAAATAGAATGACCCCCACACCGGGTGGCGTGAGGGTCTCGTTGCCACCGATGGGGCGGCTAGAGATCAGAGGTGACCTCAAGAAGTAGAGTCGAGTAGGCGATTTCTTTCTTGCTAATGTCATCAATCATTGAAATCGGCCCTGCCTGCCATTCACCGTGAATGATCTTGGGACTTCTCGAACTCAGAAGCGCACGCGCAGCAGCATTCGACAGGTCAAACGCCTCATCGAAGCGAGCAACACCAGACCTGTCGAGCCACCACACAGACAGCCCAACCCGGCAGTACCGTGAAATCGGTGTTGCATGACCTTGAACATCCGCACGAACCTGCACAAAAACTGGATCATCAGTGTAGGTCCTTCCGATCTTCACAGAAGCCGGAAGAGCAGATCTGATCACTTGAATCAAGGTTGCCGTCATGTCTGGAGTGCCAGTGATGAATGATTGCATCCTCACCCTCCCAACAGTCGCGAAAGTGAACCATTTCGTTGTTCTTCGGCCAGCGACCCAAAGACACGAGCGCGTACACGACCGCCACCCTTGGAGTTGTCTGAGTGTGAGATTTCAGCATCAGGCCCTAGTTGCCGGGCCAGTATTGGCCCCAACGAATCTGCGTTCAAGATCTGACGCTGAAACTCCTTGCGGTTTGGCACGAATTTCACTTTCTTAGCCACCTGCAGCTCCTTCCTTGACCGAACGCAACTGCACGACAAGACCGCCCACAGAATCGCCCCGCCACTCAGCCGGATCACCGATGACCTCGTACACAGTCCCACGCACACGTATGCGCGCGTTTGTGGGCACGTCAGGCCACAAGTTCCGCCAATACAGCGTCGGCTCCGTAACAACCGGGGCGCGCCCCGGTTCCACAGGCTCTGAGACACCACCAGGATCAAACCTGGCAGGCGGAAGAGCGCTTTCCTGATCTCCGAAAATCGGTTCACCATACCGGTCCACGCCCGTCTGGACGCGCGCAAGAAGTGCTGGTGTGTCCATCAGGTCACCCACACATTCCCGGTACGCACCCGGAAACTCCGAGCAATCGCCCGATCCTCCGGAGACAGGCGCGTCGAGCCGCCCTGAGCCCATGCCGCATAAGACGTAGACCCAGCAAACGGGCCAGTGCTCTCAGACTCCTGCGAACGTCCAGAGACAGCCGCAGGATCAATCTGCAATACCTGCCGAGCAGCATCCGCAATCGTGGTTCGCACAAGATCAGGGATCTCCTCAGCACCATGCGAGTAGGTCACCCACACCATGCCATTCGCAACCCCCGGCACATACAGCCACTGCCCGCGACAGCGAAACCCTGTAATTCCCGAGCCGCTTTCCAACTCGACAGCAGACACTTCAACCACAGGCCGTTGACGCAAGTACGCTTTCCCGCCGTTGACCTTGACCAACTGCGTGGACTCGCCAGGCGTAAACGCCTGCCCGGACTCTGCACGAAAGAGCTCACTCAGTTTCGTCAGAATCTCAGGCAGGCGCTCAGATTCGCTCGCCGTCAGATCGCGGCCAATAAGCCCCTTCACATCCTGTTCAGTTGCTAGAGATTGATTAGCCACGAACGATCACTCAGCCTCCGACAGGAGGCTCAGTTGCCTCAGTGAACACGGTCTTGACCGCACGCACGAACTCGAAGACAACGTTCCCGCTAGTGATCTGGACGGTGCCGTCAGCCTTGAGCTTGGGGTCAGTCACCGGGGTTGCACCAGTGAATGCGTGGACGGTGGACTGATCCGCCATGCTTGCGGACTGGTAGTCCCACACCTGAGTGACGGCGAGGCCATCAGCCGAGATCGTGGCACCTGCAGCCGCGCCGCGTGGCACAACCGGCGCAACAGCAGAGAGCGCAACAGCGGTCTCGTGCACAAAGTAGCCCTCGTCATCGCCCAGCGAAGGCCAGTCGATGATGATGAAGCCCGAGAGCTTGCCAACAACACCATCGCGCAGAGCCTCTGGAAGACCAGAAGCATCTACCTCAAGCAGCTTGTCGCAGTTCGCGATTTCCTCAGATACCGCAGCGCCAACCAGCCAGTAACGGCCAGCCGCGGGAACCTTCGAGGTGTCAAGCAGACGCTTTGCCTTGCGTGCCACCTTGCGTGGGTCACCGACAGCGCCAGTTGCGCCAGCGGTGAAGTCCACGGAGTGCACGAAAGTGGCAGCCTTGAGAGCTGCTGCAATGGACTCGTCGAAGTCCTCCACGATTGCGCGGACCTGTGGGGCCTGCACGTCGCGAACGTAGTCCACCTCGTCCAGAGTCGCTTCCTCGGGGGAGAGCTCGACTCGAGAGTAAGGGTGCTTGGTCAGCTTGACTTGGATCTTGGACTGAACGATGTCATCCACGACCAGTGCATTGCGGGTACGGAACCCAGCATCACGAGCACGCAGGATTGGTGGACGCTTGAGGTTAACCACGTCCCCTTTCGCTCCCGCGTAGTCTGCCTGTCCGAACTTGTGGACGAACAGGCCAGCACCCTTGATTTCCTTGCGGAGGAGTTCGAGCGCAGTCGCAGCGTAAACCTCCGGCTTTTCAAACACGTTTGCCATGTGTGTCTCCTAAATTGGCATGAAAAAAGCGGCCAACCTGTTGGTTGCCGCTATCTGCGAGTTGCGCGTTGCACAATCTCTGATGCGCTTAGACCGCCCTTCGAGACGGTTCCGCCTTGCTCTCCTTGGCCGTCAGNNCTTCGCGGTGGCCTCTCCTCGGTATGCGAGCAGCGCATCCGCCGACTCTTCGAGTTCTTCCTGAGTTGAGCCAGACAGCAGCCCTGCGGGCACACCCTTTTCGGATGCCACCTGTGCGCGAAGTGTCTGCGACTTGAGAGCCGCGTTCTCCTTCTCGAGGTTGGCAATGTGCTCATCTCGTTTTTGCTGTTCAGTTTTCGAAGCTTCTTCGAGCTCGTCAAACTTCTTGGCCTTTTCAGCGTTTTCCTTCGCGCGTTCTTCATTTTTGCGAGAGTGTGCCTTCCACTTCTCGACTTCCGCACTCAGGTCGGTTTCCTGTGTTTTCGTTTCGGTTTCGACCTTGTTCTCTGGGTCGGTCACAGTTCCGTTCTCGTTTTCAGCCATGCTTTGTTTCTCCATTTCGGATGAGGTTTCGCGCGTTTCGCGCACCCGCTAGGCGGGGAACTTTAGAGGCCCTTAGAGCCAGTGAATACATGGTTGCGCCACGCGAGGGTGGGGCCATACTCGCCATGCGTTTGGGTCACGATGAGATCCGTGTAGTCGGAGATCCCCTTACCGTTACCGCTGGTCTTGTGAAGATCTAGATCGCGGGCGTTGTGGTCCGTAAACCCGAACTTCTGGGTAATGGCACCGTGCGTTTCCTCGAGGAGTTCCTCGTTGATGATCTGCACGTCCTCACCTGTCCACGGAGCGATGCCGCAATCACAGCCAGGATGAATCGGCATCAGATCCTTCACGAAGTACCGCTGCGTTGAAGCGATCGTGCATAGTGCGCAGTTTTCGCGCCCTGTCAGTGTCCGCTGGTACATCTTCCGCCCGCCCATAGTGGACGCTTGGGCTTGATGGGTCATTGCTAGTTGTAGGTCTGTAGCGATCAGCCCGAGTAGCCTCGCCGTGGCAATGTCTAGTGCGGCGTTGAATGGCTTCCCATTCGACAGTTCGGTGTAGAGCTGCGTTGCAGGGCGGTGGTACACCTCTTCAAGAGTGACCCCGCCGCGGGTGTTCGAAAGATCGATGACACCCGCAGCAGGGCTATCCGTGTAGGCAGCCAGGTATGCGTCCGTTATTTGCGCGACTGCGATCTGTCCAGCTTGTACGCGGGGCACGAGCGACTCAACAAACCGCTCGATTTCTGCATCTCGCCATGAACCCAATCTTGTCCAGTAGAGTTTGGCGTAGTTCTGCAGACGCTCACGAATCTGTTGGCGTGCTGCCTGCTCCGCCTGGATCAGCGCTCTGCGTTGTTCCGTTGTTAGAGCCACTTGTCACTCCCATCAGAGCCGCAGCGAGCATGTCAGCTCCCATATCCGCTTCGTCTTGCTTGATCTGCTCGCGCGACATCCCAAGAATGTCGCGCTTGATTGTGCGAGATGACAAGATGCCTTGTGCCTGGTTCGCCGCCGCGAATTTTTCCGTGACGGACACCCAAGCTGCAGGCTCCCACTGGACTTCCACCGTGTCTTCGCCAATGTCGAAGCCCTCAGCGCGTAGCGCGTACACGATCGCCACTTCAACACCGGACGTGATGTCAGCGATTTCTTCCTCGGCAGTGGACACCAGACCTTCCTTGGTGACATCCGCACCAGTCGCTGACTGATTCGCGCCCTCCGGAGTGAATACAGAGATCGGGAGACGCATTACCGCGGCAAAGTCGCGAGCATCGGCCTTTTCGGCTTCAAGCAAAGGGCGAATGTCCGTTGGAGCGGACTCCCAAATGTCGATCGGAACGGGAAGGTCCCACATCGCTCCGGGCGCTGGCTCTAGGATCTTCGCCCAGTCGATATCGTTTCCATCAGCGTCCTCTTGGGGGAGCCCTTCGCCATCTTTCGCTGGTTTGATCGCGCGCTGTCGGAACGCCTGATACGCAGAAATAACTAAGCGATCAAGCTTGCCCTGATTGATACGGTCAATCAGATCGATGTGCGTTTCAAAAAGGCCCTCGCCGTCCATACGCTCAAGGACAACTACAGGAGGGTTGCCCTCGTAGAGTTCTGGCTCGCCAGCGGCTAGCCAATCCCCAACCGCAACAGTGGTCTGATACCCGCGTTTTCGAGAGTCACGGATATAGCGCTGACGCATCCCAGCCACCCACACGATTGCATGGTCGAGACCGGTGGTCTCGTCCCGCCAGACCTTCAACGCGGCGCGAGCCTTCCAGGGTATAGCCGGATCAACGTCAGCGATGAAATCCTCAGGCTTTTCTCGAGTGATCACCGCGCGCCCGTTCTCATCTAGCCCCGCTACGAGGTAGCCAATCGAACAAGTAAGGCGGTCGCGAGTTGCGGCTTTAATCTGGCGCCGCATCCGGTTGTCACGCCATATGCGACGTGCGGCGACAGCCGCCGGAGANNCAATCTGACCCGACAGAGACGCCGAGCGGGATGATGCGAGACTGAACCGTGGAGACTGAGAGTCCACCAAAGTTCGTTCGGGCCTTCTTCTGGAACGCCTTCCACGACTCACGCAAGTTCCGGCGTCCCTCAGGAAGCGGAGTCTTGCCGTTCGCATAAGATCGAAGGTTCAGAATCCGCTGTTGACGTGCATCCAAACGGCGGGCCAATATGTCCAGCCACTCATCCGGAGTTTCCGGCATATTCCACCTCCTAATAGAGCCGACGCGGGGCCCTCATTTTCGTTATTCGCCCATGACCGCCAGCGACCGCATCAAGGCGCGCCGTCCACGCAAGGACCGCGGCAATAGCGCCATCGATCTTGTGTGGAGAGTCAGGGTGTTGCTTATAGATGCCATACCCGCCGCGATTCGTTCGGCGGCGAGCATTCAAAATGTGTCGGGTCAGAATCGGGTTGCCGTCATGGGTGAGACCCCCATCAAGCACCGCGTCGTAGAAGNNGCCTGCCGTCCACCATTCATCCAGTACTCGATGGGATTATTGCGTGACGCTTTCACCTTGAGCCGGGACCCGTACTTCGATTCCCAGTCGGCAACCACGCCTTCCCACTTCGCCGGGTCCGCATAGAAACCGACAACCTGATAGTCCTTGAACGTTTGGGTGACGGTCTCAAGAATCTCATCAACAGGAACACGCCATTCGTCGCCCGCAGGACCTTCGGGTTGCTCCCAAATAGCGATCGTGAA
>DFNY01000136.1:21836-25446 GCA_002376595.1 Jonesiaceae bacterium UBA3555
CGCGCGTTCCAATCAGGCCGCGTCATCCACGAATCCGAGGCGTGCGTGATCTGGTTCAGGTAGTCAGACCGTGCCTTTTGCGGGTCCGTTGCTGGGTCCCAAATGATAGCGATCTGCGATTCAAGATCCACGTGCCCAGGAGCACACGGAGGATCATGAATCACGCACCCGTCGGGGTGCCCAGACGAGTCCCCATACGCGTACCGCAACCCGAGTGTCAAAGACTCACGGTCTGTCAGATCCGTGTCTGATGGGGCCTCTCGGTGGTCATACAGCAAACCCTTCTGCCTAGAACGCCCACTCAGAATTGCTTGCGCGTACTGCTCGGACTGTTCAGCAACCGATTGCTCGCCAGGAATGAACGCATTCGGTGACTCAATCGTGCGACCACCGTTTTTTGCGGTGTTCGTGCGAATGTTCTGTGCGAGGATCGGGCCACGATTAGACGGAACCCATTCCTCCGTCTGGTCCATGACCGCGAACGTAGACGGTGCACCCTTGATCGCGCGGGGCGACGAAGTTTTCTGTTCGATCTTGCCACGCGGCAAGTGAATCACCGTGTCGAATGGCTCAACCCCGTACTCATCGAGCAGCGGGCCAGATGCCATTTCAACCATTGGTTGCCAGGTGTTCTTCACCTGGGCCTCAGATACCGCGGCCACGTGCACTAGGGGAGTGCGCACCTCGGTCCATGGTTTCCCTACCGGCTGGCCGTCAGCATCCCAGCCATCAAACAACACGTCAGCAAGACCCTCAACTAGACACAATCCGCCAAGGATCGGAGATTTACCCCAACCACGAGGACGCCCCAACAAAGCGCGATCATGACGGAAACGCCCAGTCTCAGGGTCAATCTCATAGAAACGAAGAATGAAATCCTCTTGCTCGCGGTACGGCGTAAACGGCTCATACCACCCAAGCGCAGGACGAGCTAGATACTCGTGCATCCAATCGAGCACATACCAGCCAAGAGTTGGCTTCTCGCCCTCGAAAGAAGGCTTCCACGGCATTACCCGGTGAACCCTCCGCGGCGTTCCCGCGCGCCAGAGCCAAAGCCCTGCTCACGACGCCGCTTCACCCTGTCTTCTGCCTCGTCAGTCTGAGCAAACGACAGCCGCAAACGGAGCCGGTCTTCGGGTGTAAACCCGTACTTCGCTTCGCGTAGCCGAAGCTCCGGAGCCAATTTCAAGTTCCCCTCCCAAAAGGCCGCGTGGATGCGCGCAGTATCGAGAAGGAACTGCCAATCAATTTCAGTGAACTCTCCAACAAGAGGGTGCAAAGCGAGCATGCGCCACCAGTTCCGAGTCATCTCAGGCCACTCGTAACGGGCGCTCTCAAGAACACCCTCAACAGTGACCTGAACATCAAATTCAGGAAGATCAGGTTGGACAGCCGGAGCAGCCTCAACGACCCTGCTCGGAACGACCTCAGCATTCCTGCGCGCCTTCTGCGGCTTAGGAGCCGGACCCTTACCAGCCATCGACCCACCTCCCCGTTTCGGGCATAGAAAAGCGTCCACCCGTTTCGGGAAGACGCCAGAAGAAGAACAAAAACCTATAGGCCGCGACCAGTCACACGAATAAACCGATCCCGCGAATACCGCTCAACATGAACCCCATCGATCACACGACGAGAACCAGGAGCAGGAGGAGCCTCAACAAACACATGAACACCCTGACCACTCACAGAACGCTCAACAAACAACACAGGCTCACGCACAGTCGCAATGAACACGCGCGCCTCGTCGTCGCTCACATGGTCAAGGTCGTAACATCCCAAACCATCACCAAGCATCACTCCGAAGCCGTCACCGGCCCCCGACTGCACAGCGGCAAACGGTGCCCACGTCGCCGAGCTCGTAGACGAAGCCGGAGCCCCATCAACCATGACCGGACGCTTACCATCCGCGCGCACCCAGCGATCCAAATGCTTCACAGAATCAGGGACCACTGAACGAGACCTAGCGCGATAAGCACGCTGACGACACGGCGAGGAACAGAACTTAGGAGCACGGCCACGCGCACCGCCGAGCCCAATCTCCACACCGCACATCTCGCATGTCCTCATGACCCAATTCTACCGCAATGCGTTACGAATTAACAGTTTTACCAGCCTAAACGCAAACCCTCAGATTGGCTGTCGTGCCAGAAGCCACCACAGGGCCACTAAGTCAAAACACTCCAACAGGCCTCCAGCGCCCTCCACGCGGCCAGCCAGACACCGCCAGTGCCCCAAAAAGCCCAGACCTGTACACGGCGGCAGCCACAGCACCTTTCAGGGGCGACTTTGGCGGGGGCGGGGGGTCCCTACCCCCTCCTAGAGCAGTCCTGGGTGCTTGGTGGCTCTGCGGCGTGTTTGGGGTGCGTTGGCTTTGCGCGCTGCTGCTGCTTGGCGTTGTGTCTTCTGGTTGTGATGCCAGTGGCAGAGGGTTTGGAGCATTTCGACGGTTAGTTTCTCGCCTTGTGTCCAGCCGTTGATGTGGTCAGCTTCGAGGTGTGTTGTTTCGGGGCATCGTTGGCCGTCGAGTCGGGTTGCTGTGCATTGGTTGCCGTCTCGTTTGAGGCAGGCGTTTCGTAGTGTTGTTGGTACGTGTTTGGTGTTGGTGTTCCAGCCCATGGTGTCTCCGGGGTGTGGGTAGTATTTCCCTATGGAACCTTTGATGACTTTTACTTCGCATATTGCTGGGAAGAACGCTTCTGTTTCTTTGTACCCTGATCGTTTGGAGTGGGGTAAGAAGTCGTTCATGTCTACTGGTCAGAAGGCTGTGGCTGCAGTTGCTACTGCGGGGCTGTCTTATTTGGCGACTGGTGTGCGTGGCCGGGATGAGGGGGAGTCCATTCCGGTTCGTTCTATCTCGCATGTGTCGCGTCGTAAGTCGGGGTTTCAGACCGAGGTTGTGGTTTCGACGGCTGCTGGTGATGTTGCTATGCGGGTGTCGAAGGGTGAGTCTGAGCTGTTGATCTCTACGTTGAATGCTCTGATTGCTGGGGTGCATCCGTCTCAGCAGTCTGGGGCTACATCTGTGGTTGCGCCGATGCCTGCGCCCGCTCCTTCTCCTGCTCCTGTTGCTTCGCAGGGTGGCGGCATGTCGTTGACTGAGTTGGCTTCTTTGCATGCTCAGGGTGTGTTGACGGATGAGGAGTTTGCGGCTGCTAAGCGGAAGGCTTTGGGTATTTAGGTTGGTTTGAGCGGGCCAGTAGTGTGAGCTACTGGCCCGCTTTTGTTTCCCCATCCACCCATTGAAGGAGGTTTTGTTGCCCGTCTCGTGGGCTAGTCGTGCCCTTTTTGGGCATAAAAAAAGCCGCTGTTGGCGGCGTGATTTTGGTTGAGGTGTTTCCCGGGTTATGGGTGTCAACACTAGGAATGTTAGGGGTGCAGTGTTGTCAAGTCAAGCGGACGCGCGGGCGTGGGCTTGTGCTAGGGAGTATCCGGCTGGGGTTCGGGTGATGTGGCCTCGTTGTACCCATGATTTGACGGTGTTGAGTTTGGTTGTTTTGCCGAGGCTTTCGAGCGCCCAGGTTAGTTCTTGGATGGTGGTGCAGTAGATTCCTGCGACTTGCTCGGCTTGGAGTCGGGCGGTCTGAATGTGTGCTGGGAGCCATTGGTGGGC
>DFNY01000037.1:0-7045 GCA_002376595.1 Jonesiaceae bacterium UBA3555
AACACGTTGTCAGTGTTGGACCATGTGATCGCTGGTGCTTCGGGCAGCCAGCTCACCTATGATCATGCGGTTGGGTTGCTTGGCTTCACGCCAGCAACACTTCTCGACGACGTT
Organism: Jonesiaceae bacterium UBA3555; assembly: GCA_002376595.1. Taxonomy (GTDB): domain Bacteria; phylum Actinomycetota; class Actinomycetes; order Actinomycetales; family Cellulomonadaceae; genus Timonella. The sequence goes on from DFNY01000037.1 coordinate 115, forward strand.
GTAGAAGGTCTTGCGGCTCGGGACGGCGCAGCGCTTTTCAAGGTGGTTGAGCAGGTGGTCTCCACCGGCCATGAACCACGTCGTTTTGTTGAGGACGTGCTTGAACGACTTCGTGATCTCATTGTGGTGGCGTTGTCTGGAGAGCGGGCAGCGGCAGTATTGTCGGCTATTCCCGCCGACCAGTTTGCTCGGATGCAGGTTCAAGCTGGGACGCTTGGCGCTGCCGAGCTGTCGAGGTCAGCTGACGTTGTGAACGCGGCTCTGTCTGAGATGTCTGGCGCTACCTCTCCGCGCCTCCATCTGGAACTGTTGTGTGCGCGTCTTTTGCTCCCAGCTGCTGATGCCTCAGCGTCGGGGCTTGGCGCACGAATTGACGGTATTGAGCGCGCGATTTCTCAAGGCACGGCTATCCCTATGCGCGCTTCGGGTCCTTCTGGAGTGGCCGAGAACGCAAGCGATGCGGCATCCGCTAACCAAGGTCCCCAGGGTGCTGTCCACAGCGTGGCACCAACGGGATCTGGAGTACCGGTTGCTGGGACTCAAGGCTCGGGGGAGCGCAAGTCGCTGCGGCCAGATTCAACCAGACGAAAGCCACAGTCTGAACCAGAGCGTAATGCCGGGCCAGAGCAATCCGAGGTTCCTGCGAACAACAATGGTTCACAGCCCGGCCATAATGCCTCACAGGCAGGCCCCACCCACGGCTCGGTTCGCCTGGGATCTATGTTTGGCGCTCAAACTCCGGCGTCTTCAAAGAGCGATGCCCCGCTTCCCACTGGCACGGCAAACCTGCCGGTTACAACGGGCTGGCACACATTTGATCCAACTGGTGGCTCGTCTAACCAGAGCGCTACTGATTCAGCAGCGGCACACAAGGAATCTGCTCCGCAGGTGGTTGAGCCAGCAGCGAATGTGGCACCGCAAGGCACGGGGCCACAAACGGCCGTACAACAACCAGTTACTCAGGAAGCTGCGGCTTCGCAGGCGGCAGGCCAACAATCTGCGGCTCTGCAGCCAGAATCGAAGACAACGCCGGATGAACAGCCACAATCACAGGCGCAGTTGGGATCTGGCCCAGATCAGACCGCAACCTTCGTATTGCGCTGGCCAGAGGTTCTGGACGCTTTTGCAGCGAAGCACAGGGCTGCAGGTGCTTTTGCAAAGCAATTTGCCCAAGTTGAACACTTAGACGCAACTACCTTGTATGTCTCGCTGGCTAACCCCAATCTAGTCACCAACCTCACTAGCCGTGGTGGTGAGCAGGGTATCGCGGACGCGGTACAGGAAACCCTAGGCTTTGGCGTCGCGGTTGTAATCGATGTTCAAGGATCTGATCGCTTCCCAAAAGCAGGTAGCAGCGTTAGCCATGCGGGCGCTGCGCCAATCGCAACTNNTGGCTCAAGAGGGATCACAGGCAACTGCTGTATTCGCTGGTAGTCCTCAGAATGAATCTCTGACCGTTCCAGCGACCCCACAAACCGGATCCGGACGACCTGTAGCGGCAGCACCTGAAGTGCCGCTTTCCGATCACCAGGAGTCCGAGTATTTTGACGCCGAGGCGCCAGAAGAAGACCACTTCGGTGAGTCCTTACCCCAGGACAATGGGGACTGGTCGCGCCCAGATGACGGCGACCAAGTAGAGCACGGGGTTCCGGTTGAGTCGCAGAACCAACCGGACTTAGCGCAATCGCAGCCAATGCAGTCACAGCCTGTCCATTCGGAGCCAGCATTTGACCCGCTTGCATCGGTCAACGTGTTTGGAGCGGCAATCGGAGCCTTAGCTACCGCCCGGCACATTGAGACCCCAGAACTCCCATCGTTGGGACACGTAACTTCCGAGCTCACAGAGCGATGGCGGGCACCTTCCTTTGACTCGCCCTCGGCAGTCCAACCTGGACAAACTCCGCTTTCTCAGCCGGAAGGGNNGCTAATCCGTGGAATAGTGTGACGCCTGCCAGCACCTCAAACCAAGAGTCCGGTGCGGGCGACGCACCCAATGAGTCAGCCTGGCATGCCACTTCGAACGGGACCCAAAATCCCGCGGAATCTGTATCTGGTCACGCGCAGTCTGACTCCGTCGCATCTGCTGGCTCGCCGCATGAAGTTGGAGCCATTACCGCTGCCGAGTCCTTTGCAGGCAATGGTCATCAGGAAACCGTACAACCAGCTGTGCCACATGCGGGAGCAACAAGCCAACAAGCACACACTCCACAAGCGGCCCAAACGCACGCCACAACTGACTACACGCACTCAGCGAACGCCTCAAACGCACGCGCACATACGGCTAACACCGCAGGTTCAGCCCCAGAAATCGGCAGCGCCTCCGTGCCGCCATGGGAAGAAACTCCGCGGCAAGCAGCCGCCAGAGTAGCCAAAGAGAAAATGGCGCAACAAGCACAACGCGCCGCAATCATCGATGACCCACAGCCAGACGATGAAGACTTCGATTCCTCCAACCTCGTGGGAATTCCATTGGTCATGAAGATGTTCGGTGCAACCATCATCGACGAACGCACCATAGAGGCCTAACAATCAGAAAGGACGGACCAACGGTCCGTCCTTTCGCATGTGTTGTGCCGCCAGCCGGCTTTCTCGCAACCACCCACACACCGCAGCAAGCCAGCGAACCAAGGGGCTCGTCGGGAAGCAATGCCGTTAAGGACACACGCGAAACCGCGCCAAAGTGGCCACTCCACGCCGCCTCGCACAGTAGGCTGGAAGCGTGTATGAAGGCGCAGTACAAGATCTCATTGATGAACTCGGACGACTCCCAGGAGTCGGCCCCAAGAGTGCTCAACGCATAGCGTTCCACATCCTCGCATCTGATCGCGATGACGTGAAACGACTGACTGACGCGCTCATCGAGGTGAAACTGCGCGTTCGATTCTGCGAAATCTGCGGAAACGTCTCCGAAGAAGAACGGTGCCGAATCTGCCAAGACGCGCGCCGCTCCGACGCCGTCATTTGCGTAGTAGAAGAAGCAAAAGACGTAGTAGCGATTGAACGCACCCGCGAATTCCGCGGACGCTATCACGTGCTCGGAGGCGCCATTAATCCCATGGACAACGTGGGACCAGATGACCTACGCATCAAAGAGCTCCTCACCAGACTCGCTGACGGCACCGTCCAAGAAATCATTTTGGCCATGGACCCCAACGTGGAAGGTGAAGCAACCGCAACCTACCTCGCCCGACTGCTTGGACCCATGGGACTGCGCGTCACTCGACTCGCGTCAGGCCTACCGGTTGGGGGAGACTTGGAATACGCCGACGAAGTCACGCTAGGCCGAGCCTTCGAAGGACGCCGGTTGATGGGTTAACCACCATGTAAGGACGCGCAATGACAACTCCACACGACTCAAACCCGAACACAGACCAGCTTGGCGCACCCGCGTCAACACCTGTAGAGCCCGCACTGAGCAAAGATGCACTACGCGAGCTGGCTAAGGTTGTAGTTCCGCGCGTGCGTGGCTTTATCCAAACCACAGTGGACGTTGCCAGCGGCGAAGACCCTGATGCAAGCATCTCCTTGCTGGTGTTGGCGCTGTCGGACATCCTGAACGCTGGAGCGCATCTTGGAGCTAGTCCAGATGTAGTTCCCCCAAAGAGGTTCGAACCTGACCTCGAAGAGACCCTAAATCTTGACCCACTACGTGAAGCGCTCCGCAAGACCTTCCAGCAACTCGACAACTACACCGAAGTGGTTGACCCAATAGTTGGAGACGAAAGCGACACCGCGGAGATCTCTTCGGATGTAGCCACCATTGTGGAGTCCCTATCGCACGGACTACAGCACTACGATGCAGGCAACCAAGTGGAAGCCCTGTGGTGGTGGCAGTACTCGTACATTTCAAGTTGGGGGGAGCGAGCGTCCTCCGTACTACGCGTTCTGCAACTGATCCTTATGCACCTGCGGCTAGATGTTCCAGACGACGTTGCCGAAGAAGCCCGATACGAAGCACTGTTTGCGCCTGAGAGTTAGGCCCACCGAGCCGAAGCGATGTGTTGGCATTGCCCGGGGCTGGAGTGGCGCGATGCGCTTTTTTGTAACTCAAAGCAAAGCGAAGGGCCGCCGAGGAATGATCCTCGGCGGCCCTTCGCAATGCCGACTTGCTGGGTGAGCAACGCTAAGTAGTAACTGTGTACTTCCTACGCACACCGCATGGCGTACGCGATGCGCATATCGCAGCGCTTACGCGATGCGCACGCCCTTGTGGAGTGTCTTGTACGGAGTTTGGAGTCGGCGTTGGGTTCCGTACACGGCGCCAGCTCCAATCAGCAGGTGCAGGGCCAAACCGTATGGCCAGATTGCGCTACCCATGGTTCCGTGTTCTACGTAAGCTTTGCGTTCTTCAACGGTGCGCACGGTTCCGTCTGATTTACACCAGGTGCTTTCGTCGCCGTAGCTGGCATCAACGCCTTGCCTCAGGCTGCGTGAGAAGTAGCTGATCTGGCCGAACACGTCGGTGTCGGAGAACATGTATTCGCTTGGGCTAGCTGGTGAGGACGCATCAGCCACAATTACGAAAGGGTTGAGCGCGAGCAGACCCCAAAGGTACTCAGTTTGCGCGCGAGTGGTGGTGTAGTCGTTGAGGGTGCACTGAGTGGGGATTCCCTGTGCGTTGTAGGTGTCAGGGTAATACTGCTGGGCGCGCTCTTCGGTGGTGAAGGTGACTGCTCCAACGGCCATGAGAATCACGGTCAAGATGGACACGAACACCACGAACAAGTAACTCATTACTGTTGACGCGGAGGTCTTAGGCATCCGGGCCGACATGTAGAGGCTCACAGCACACACCACAAGCAATATCAGTGACATCACCAAGATAGAAGCGACCACTGAATACGCGGTGACTCCGCCTGCGGCGAATGCCCAGAACACAAATGGCAGCGAGACCAACAAGAAAGCCATTGCACAGATCCAGCTGGCAATCAGTTTGCCCAACGTGATCTCAAGCGGGGTGAGAAGGCTAGCTTGCAGGATGGCCAGGGTGCCNNCTCTCGCGTTCTCCGTTGACTGCTGTGGCACTCAGCGTAGGCGTAATCACTAGGCCCATGAACAAGATGAAGTAGACGGTCACGCCAAAGATGATGCCGCCAACGGGCGTCACGCTGTATGAGTTCAGCGCGATAGTGTTTGCCAAGAGCACGCAAATGAAGCCGACACCTAGGAACCACAGAAGAAGCATGAGCTTCCAGCGCGCTGACCGGGTCTTCTGCATGAGTTCAAGCTTTGCCACGGTTTTGAAGCCGTGCCAAGTCAACCGTGAGGGGGCCTTCACAGATTCGGGAGTGTCTACCTTTAGTTCAGTTGACATGTCAGCGACGCTCCTCGTTCAGTGACAGGTAAGTGTTTTCGAGTCCGCCACCCTGTGGTCGGAACTCGACTACGGAAACGCCCGCCGTAATTGCGTCACGCACAAATCGTGCGGCGTTTTCTTCGCCAGCGATGTTGACCATGGCTGAGCCATCGGTGCCTTGCGCGAATGCGATCTGGATTGAGTCGAGCCAGCCGATCAGACCGTCACGGTCGAGCGCGCGGATCTGCCAGGTGGTGCGAGCTTGGCGGGCTTCGCCTACTGATTCCTGAGCCACGGTGCGTCCGCCGGAGATGAAGATTGCGTCATCAACCATCTCGTCGAGTTCGGCGAGCACGTGCGAGGAAATCAGAATTGTTGTTCCTTGGTCTGCCAAGGTGCGAACGATTCCGCGAAGTTCAATTCGTGATCGGGGGTCGAGTCCGTTAGCGGGCTCGTCGAGGATCAGGATCTTTGGGGAGTGCATGAGTGCGCGAGCCAAACCGAGGCGCTGTTTCTGTCCGCGTGAGAGGACGTGTGCTGGCTGGTCGCGGAATTCTTCGAGGTGAACGAGCTTGAGCAACTCGGCAGCTCGGTCTGCGCTTTGTGAGGGGGGCATCCGGTAGGTTGCGCCGGTCACGGTGAGAGCTTCAAAGCTGGTGAGGGTGTCCCACATGCCAAATTGGTCTGGCATCCAGCCGATAACTCGGTGTACCGCAACGTTGTCTTCTTGCGGGTCCAAACCGTCAATCTTGATGGAACCGGCGTGCGGAGCGAGAAGTCCCACGAGCATTAGCATGAGCGTGGTTTTTCCAGAGCCGTTTGGGCCGATGAGTGCTGTGACGCTGCCTTCCTTGACGGAAAGGGTAGCTCCGCTGACCGCTACGAAGTTGCCAAAACGGCGAACCACGTCTTTGGTTTCAATGATTGTGCGGCTAGACGAATGCTGGAGGGTGACTGGAGTGGCCTCTTGCGCTGCTTCGGCTGCTAAGACTTCTTCTGCAGAGACGGGCCTTAGAGCACTGGCTTCAAGGGCTTGTGGTGCACTGGTATCTTCACCCATGACCGCTCCTCTCAGATCCTCGTCATCGTTCTTACTTGGCATAGTAAAAACCCTACGTTGACGCACCCAAAACGTAATCAACCCGGGGTATGAATCATTGCTTGGTGCCAGTGCAACTGTAGGTGTCACCACGGATTTCTTAGTCATCCATCATGACTGCTTAGGTTTACCTGCCAAGCGCTGCTGCCCACCATTCGGTGAGGGTGTTGAACCTAGAAGAATTCAACCTATGATGGGAGGGTTCGATTACTACCTGGTGGACGTTTAGATCGACGGGACCAGCTTAGGACGGAGCATTACCGTGGCCTTAATTGTGCAAAAATACGGCGGCTCATCTGTATCTGACGCAGAGAGCATAAAGCGCGTAGCAAAGCGTGTTGCTGAGGCTAAGAAGGCCGGCAACGACGTAGTTGTAGTGGTTTCCGCTATGGGAGACACCACCGACGAACTCATCGACCTAGCTAATCAGGTCACTCCTATGCCACCTCAGCGTGAGATGGACATTCTCCTTACTGCGGGTGAGCGCATTTCCATGTCGTTGTTGGCCATGGCCATTAACAACTTGGGCGTGCGGG
>DFNY01000037.1:7129-11813 GCA_002376595.1 Jonesiaceae bacterium UBA3555
ATCGTTGCGGGCTTCCAGGGCGTGAATAAGTCGTCCAATGACGTCACCACGTTGGGCCGAGGCGGCTCTGACACCACAGCGGTAGCTCTAGCTGCTGGCTTGGGTGCAGACGTATGTGAAATCTATACCGACGTCGACGGCGTGTTCACAGCTGACCCTCGCATTGTGCCAAGCGCTCGCAAGGTGGACAGGATCACCTACGAGGAAATGCTTGAAATGGCCNNGATTCATGTGCGTTCTTCATTCTCCGGCAAGACCGGAACCCTTGTCACTAATGTCCCCGCGCCAGTTAGCGCGCAGTCCGAGGAGTCTTCTGTGGAAGAGCCAATCATCACCGGTGTTGCTCACGACCGTTCCGAAGCCAAGATCACGATTGTTGGCGTTCCTGACGTTCCTGGTACGGCAGCACGAATCTTCGAGGTTGTCGCAACCTCCGGCGCGAACATTGACATGATCGTCCAGAACGTGTCCGCTGCCGCTACTGGTCTGACGGATATTTCGTTCTCTTTGCCTGAGGCGGATGGTCCGGCGGCTCTTGCAGCGTTGCGCGCGGTCCAGAGTGAAATCAAGTTCGATTCGCTCCAGTTTGATGACCAGATTGGCAAGCTTTCGCTGGTTGGCGCGGGCATGAAATCCAGCCCAGGTGTTTCGGCTCGTCTGTTCGGCGCATTGCGTGATGCTGGCATCAACATTGAGATGATCTCGACTTCGGAGATCCGCATTTCGGTGGTCACGCGTCAAGATTCTTTGGATGACGCAGTGCGCGCGGTCCACTCTGCGTTTGGTTTGGACGCAGATGGTGAAGCAGTCGTTTACGCCGGTACCGGCCGTTAGTTCTTATTTTTCGACGATGCCTTAGGCATCGAGNNTGCGGCGAAGGATATTTTCATGAGTAGCCCACTTAACCTCGCCATTGTTGGTGCAACGGGTCAAGTTGGAGAGGTCATGCGTGACCTTATTGAGCAGCGAGCATTCGAGTATGGGTCCCTGCGTTTGTTTGCGTCCGCGCGGTCGGCTGGCAAGACCATCGCGGTGAACGGCGCCGACATCGTTGTTGAAGATGTCGCAACGGCGGACCTCAGCGACATTGACATTGCGATTTTCTCAGCCGGTGGTTCAACTTCTAAGGAATTTGCACCAAAGTTCGCTGATGCTGGCGCCTTTGTGGTGGACAACTCCTCTGCATGGCGCATGGATCCTTCGGTTCCGCTGGTTGTCTCTGAAGTTAACCCAGAGGCTGTGTTCGATGCAGAAAATGGGATCATCGCGAACCCTAACTGCACCACCATGGCGGCGATGCCAGTGCTGAAGCCATTGCATGATGTTGCAGGGTTGAAGCGCCTTGTGGTGACCACGTTCCAGGCGGTTTCTGGTTCGGGTCTCGCTGGTGCGCAGGAGCTCGATGAGCAGGTTCGTGCTGGTGTCGAGCAGAACTTGCTTGGTTTGGTACGTGACGGTTCCTCGGTGACTCTGCCAGAACCAAAGAAGTACGTTCACCCTGTTGCGTTCAATGTTGTTGCGCTCGCCGGAAACATCGTTGATGACGGTTCGAACGAAACCGATGAAGAACAGAAGTTGCGCAACGAATCACGCAAGATCCTTGGACTTCCAAATCTTCTGGTTTCTGGTACTTGCGTACGCGTTCCAGTATTTTCGGGCCACTCGTTGTCGATCAACGCAGAGTTCGAGAACGACATCACTCCTGAACAGGCAGCCGAAATCTTGGCCAAGGCGCCTGGCGTTGCATTGGTGGATGTTCCTAGCCCGTTGGCTGCAGCGGGCGCGGATGAAAGCCTTGTTGGCCGCATCCGTCAGGACCAGTCCTTGGAATGCAACAAGGGCCTAGTTCTGTTCCTGTCCAACGACAACCTCCGTAAGGGCGCTGCGTTGAATGCCGTGCAGATCGCAGAGATATTGTCCAACGCTATCCGTATGGCGCAGNNGACGCATCTCGAAGATCTAGATAGTGCGACGATGGCCGGCTTTTCGCGGAAGGGCCGGCCATCGTTATTCCCGCTTCGTTTCCTCTCGCTTTGCGTATTGGACCAAGTAGTTTGTCCCCTATGAGCGATTTAAAGAAAGTTGACCGTGAGATTGAGTCATGGAGCACTCCCGGGCCGCCTGAGATTGTGAAAATCCAGCCCTACGCAGATATGCCGGGCACACACGAAAATGAGGCAAGGGGTGCTGCAATCAGTGCACNNTTTGCAGTTGGCGCATCCAACCTGACATTGGACGACTATGGGAACGAGGGTTCCACTCCTCTTATGGTTCTCGCGGTGGTTCTCGGTTTGATTGTATTAGTACTGTGGGCCGTAGCACTGTGGAAGTACCTGATGCACCGCTCCAATGAATATGCGCTGATGGTTGCACAGGTGAGAGCTCAAGGCGGACTCCCAGTCAGGATTCTTGAGGAGTTCAAGACCCAACCTTATTCCCCACCGACTTCTAGTCCTGATACCGAGCAATCTCAAGAATCAAGCGGGAATGGTCCCATCGAGTCCACTGAGTAGGACAATTTACTCCGCACATTGAACTAGTAAAACGACAATGCTACGCTCTAGTCATGATCGGACGTTGGTATTGGCAGTTTACGCAGGCTCCCGGTGGGGCCGTGCAGGTAGACGCCTGACCAATTTTCCACCCGGAGCCAACACAGGGCTAAGACGCTCGCCATTGCGAGAATGTCTTGGCCCTTCGTCATGAATTGACGGAGCCGCTCCGGCCTCGGAGCATTTGTGCGGTTCCGTCTGAGCAATCAGGAACACTACGGAGCCCCTTGAAATGTCGCTAAACCAAGAACTCGACGCACCAAATACTTCTGACCTACGCATCCGTGCGCTCGACCCATTGCCAAGCCCACGCCAGATGCTCGAAGAGCTACCACTGCCAGGCAAAAGTGCGGCACTGGTAGAACGCTCCCGCGAAGAGATCCGCGATGTATTGAACGGCAAGGACGACCGCGTCCTCGCAATCGTTGGACCCTGCTCAATCCACGACCCTGCGGCAGCGTTGGATTACGCTCAGCGGTTGGCGGCACTAACACCGGAACTCCAAGATGATCTTGTGGTTGTCATGCGCGTGTACTTTGAAAAGCCGCGCACCACAATCGGTTGGAAGGGGCTCATCAACGACCCAGGTATGGATGATTCCTTTGACGTCCAACGAGGACTGCGTACTGCCCGTGAAGTACTGCTTGGTGTTTTGGACCATGGCGTTCCAGCGGCCACAGAGTTCCTCCAGCCAACATCGCCTCAATTCATTGCGGATGCCGCTTCTTGGGGTGCTATTGGTGCCCGTAATCCTGAGAGCCAGGTGCACCGTCAAATGGCATCGGGGCTTTCCATGCCAATTGGATTCAAGAACGCTACAGACGGTGACGTGCAGGCGGCCGTTGACGGGTGCGTTACAGCTGCGGCCGAACACACTTTCTTTGGCGTCAACGCTGACGGACTAGCGTCAGTAGTAGCCACCTCTGGTAATCCTGACTGTCACGTCATCTTGCGTGGCGGTAGGGTGGGGCCAAACTACGACGATGTGTCGGTTTCCGACGCAGTATCAGTCATAGAGAAGGCCGGTATGGAACCGCGTCTGGTAATTGACGCATCCCACGGCAACTCCGGCAAATCAGAGGTAAGACAAGCTGAGGTGGTCTCGGAGATCTCAGCGAGTATCGCTGCCGGCAACACTCAGATCAGCGGCGTCATGATGGAGAGCTTCCTTGTTGCTGGTAACCAGAAGCCTGCTCCAGAAGGTTTGACCTATGGGCAATCAGTTACCGACAAATGCATCGATTGGGAAACCACCGCACAATTGCTACGCGGACTCGCTGCGGCATCTCGAGCACGTCGCAACTCCTAATCACTACTTGCGAAGGGGGCTGGGTCAGGACTTTTATTTCTGACCCAGCCCCCTCGTCGTAAAGAGGGTTTTCGTCCGGTTACAACTCCCCATGGTTTGGCGCGAGAACATGGGCAAAATATGATGAACCGGACTTTTTTCGCTGAGATTCCCTCTCGGAGCGCGAAAGTGCGGTGATACGTTGAAACCGCTTCAGCAGGCCTGCCGCCCCCGCGATGGCGAACACGNNCGCCGGGCCTGCGCTCATGTCGACTCCAACGAGTCGACGTCAACAGACGAAGGATCATTATGACCAAGCGACTCCGCAATACCCTCGCCGCCGCTCTCCTAACTGCGTCGCTCATTGGCGTGACTGCCTGCTCAAGCGACGACAACAAGGACGCGACTCCATCGACCAGTTCTTCGTCCAGCGAATCTTCAGAGACAACCTCTGAAGAGCCAACCACCGAGGAAAGCAGCGCCTCCGAAGAACCAGCAGCAGATGACAACGCCAAGGCACTCGAAACCTACGCAGGCCTTGAGAAGGCACAGCTTGATGCTATGGATGAGTCCCTCAAGGACATCTACTCCGACATCAAGGTAGAGACTGCGCCTCCAGGTGGAATGGTGTTCACCTACACCTACAAGGACCAGACTGACGCCGCCGCAGCCGTTGAGTACTTTGAAGGCCAGATTGAAACGCTGCAGAACCTCTGCGATGACCAAGTCTTCCCAGCAATGGAGCAGACCGGCGTCAAGGGTGCCAAGAGCATCACCTACACCTACCTCAACGCTGATGGTTCTGAAATTTGGACCAAGAAGTTCGACTCTAAGTGAGCATCGA
>DFNY01000141.1 GCA_002376595.1 Jonesiaceae bacterium UBA3555
TTTCCGTAACCGTAGAGTGGTTCGCCGCCGCCTTGTCCAAGGTCGATTGTGCCCACGCGGGAACTCATACCGTACTTGGTAACCATCTTGTAGGCAGTTGCGGTTGCCTTCTCAATGTCGTTTGAGGCGCCCGTAGTTGGGTCCTTGAACACAAGTTCTTCAGCAACGCGGCCACCCATGGCGTACGCCATTTCGTCGAGCAGTTCGTTGCGAGTCTTGGAGTACTTGTCTTCGGTTGGCATCACCATGGTGTAGCCGAGTGCACGGCCACGTGGCAGGATTGTCACCTTGGTTACAGGGTCAGTGTGTCGCATTGCTGCGGCTANNTGTTCTTGATTTCCTTGGCATTCATCAGGCGGGTGCGCTTCTGAGGACCAGCGATGACGCGATCAATGGCCTCGTCAATGGCGCGGTCATCAATGAGTTGCGCGTTAGAGCGAGCAGTCAAAAGCGCTGCTTCGTTCAGAACGTTTGCCAGGTCTGCACCGGAGAACCCTGGGGTGCGCTTTGCAACCGAGTGAAGATCAACGTTCTCAACCATTGGCTTGCCTTGAGCGTGGACCTTCAAAATAGCTTCACGGCCCTTGAGGTCAGCTGGCTCAACACCGATTTGGCGGTCGAATCGGCCAGGACGCAGCAGTGCAGGGTCCAAGATGTCTGGGCGGTTTGTTGCGGCGATGAGGATGACGTTGGTTTTGACGTCGAATCCGTCCATCTCAACCAGCAACTGGTTCAGGGTTTGCTCGCGTTCGTCGTGGCCGCCTCCCATTCCAGCGCCACGGTGACGTCCCACAGCATCGATTTCGTCAACGAAGATGATTGCTGGTGAGTTTTCTTTTGCCTNNGAAGCACCAACACCAACGAACATTTCCACAAAGTCCGAACCGGAGATGGAGTAGAACGGTACGCCAGCTTCACCGGCAACGGCACGAGCTAGAAGCGTCTTACCTGTTCCTGGAGGGCCGTACAGCAGTACACCCTTTGGAATCTTGGCTCCCACGGCTTGGAACTTGGCTGGTTCGGAAAGGAATTCTTTGATTTCGCGGAGTTCTTCAACGGCTTCGTCCGCACCGGCAACGTCGTTGAAGGTGACCTGTGGCATGTCCTTGTTTACCATCTTGGCGCGGGACTTGCCAAAGCACATTACGTTCTTGCCGCCGCCTTGCATGCGGGACATGAGGAAGAAGAACAGCACACCGATGATGATGAATGGCAAGATCAGAGTCAGCATCGACACGAAGATGTTCGTGGTTGGCTTTTCTGAGTTGAATCCGTCAGTTGGGTTTGCTGCCATGACTGCGTCTACTACGCGTTCACCTTGTGGGGCAACGTAGTAGAACTCGACTGTTTTGCCGAGGTCTTTGTCTTTGATTTTCAGTGGTTCGCTGAGCGTGAGGCGAACGCGTTGGTCGCCGTCTACGATCAGCGCCTGCGTGACGGTGTCGCCCTTGAGCAGTTCCATACCCACGGACGTGTCGATCCGCGAAACCTTGGGACCAAACAGCGTGGACGCTGCGATGCCCAGGAGCAGGACTGCCACAAGTACCCACACCAGTGGGCCACTAAAGATGCGCTTCTTTTTCATCGGTGATCGGGGTTATCCCCGCATCCCTTCCCTCGATGCCAACTACGTGCAAGTTGTTAAATTGACGGTACACGGAAAAACGTGGAAAAGGCTGTGTTCGTTCCTTTGTTCGCCGCAGGCACTAAAACTTTTTCAATACGTCCACTATGTACAACGGGTTGCAGTGCGTCACTTCGTTGTGTGAAGGAGCGCTGCAACCCGTGTGTGGTCACCTGTGTGATGTCAGTTTTCGTATACGTGTGGAGCTAGGGTTCCCACGTATGGCAGTGTGCGGTACTTCTCTGCGTAGTCCAGTCCGTATCCCACTACGAATTCGTTAGGGATGTCGTACCCGATGTACTTGACGTCGAGTTCAACCTTCATGGCATCTGGCTTGCGCAGCATTGCCGCTACTTCTAGGGATGCGCAGCCGCGTGAGCGAAGGTTCGACATAAGCCAAGACAGAGTAAGTCCGGAGTCGATGATGTCTTCCACGATCAAAACGTGGCGACCTTCGAGGTCAGCGTCAAGGTCCTTGAGGATTCGCACTACACCGGAGGACTTGGTACCGGATCCGTAGGAGGAAACGGCCATCCAGTCCATGGCTACGGTGGTGTGCTGAAGTTTGCGTGACAGGTCAGCCATCACCATGACTGCGCCCTTAAGTACGCCCACCAGCAGCAGGTCTTTGCCTGCGTAGTCAGCGTCGATCTGCGCTGCCATTTCTTCGAGCTTTGATGAGATCTGTTCTTCGGTGAGAAGAACGTGGTCAATGTCGTTTGGAAGTGCCGAACCCACGAAGAAGCTCCTTGGTTGCGCGAGATTGCTGGTGTTGTGTCCGGGTTGGCACTGTGGGTGCTAAGGCCGGATCGTACTTGCGTGTAGGGGGCGCCTGGTGTGTGGCGCGCTCTGCGTCTACCCCTTGTTAAAGGGTAGGCGGTCTAACGCTTACGTTGCCACTTTCACGGCGGGCTGTAAAACGGCCTGGGAGGTCGATGGGGCCTTGTCCGTGCCAGTTGGTGATGAGTTTGTCTACTTCTTGAATGTGGCTGTATTTAAGGGGTCCGGCCGGTGTTCCCGCCAACAATACGGCTTTTCGTAGGGCGCGGGTGCGCACGGCTACCGGTAGTTCTTGGAGCACCGAGAGCCTTAGTGTGATGTGCGTTGCATTGCTATTTCCCGACGAATTATCTGGGTTGGGAGGGCTACTTACCTCGCCCGCACTGCGGGCTTGGTCCAGTGCGCGCTGCGCCCAGTCATCTAGTGCGTCAGCGTCGTCTTGTAGCTGGCTGGCGGTACGTGCCAACGTCTCCGTGATCTTGGGACCCAGGATTTCGTCGAGAAGCGGCAACAAACGACCACGAACCTGCGAGCGCAACGGTCCATCCTGGGATTCCAGATTGGTGGGATCCACCCAGAACTCAATGCCACTGTGAGCGCAAATCGTTTCGGTATCTGCGCGCGTCAAACCAAGAAATGGCCGACGGAAAATGCCCTTGGTCGGGCGCATGCCGGCAAGCGAACGGGCGCCAGAACCGCGGTGTAAACCGAGCAAGACGGTCTCGGCTTGATCATCTAGGGTATGCCCCAAAAGCACGGCCGCAACCTGATGTTCACCAGCCAGCGACTCGAGAGCTTCATAACGGGCGTCGCGTGCAGCGTTCTCGGGCCCGCCGCTGCCAGCGCCAGACGCAACTGCTACCCGAACAGTTGCCACGATATCCACACCCAAACGTTCACATGTGAGTGCTGCTGGGTGGGTAACTTCCGCAGACCCGTCCTGCATACCGTGATCCACCACAAACGCAGCTGTTCGCCACCCCATCCTGCGGGCCACAAACACTAGCTCGCTGGCAACCGCCAACGAGTCAGCACCACCAGAACATGCAACCGCAACAGTTGCACCAGCAGGAATATCGCTAAGGGTAGATCGGATAGCCAAACGGGCGGCAGACACCGCTCCCGGAGGAAGTGACACTACGCCACACCCTCCCCAGGTTCGTCAGTGATCCCCTGCGCCATCAACTGGTTAGTCCTACGAACCCACATGCTCGCATCGCTCAGTTCAGCAAGGGTGGGCAAATACTGTGGACCACTAAACACTCGGTTAAACCCACGAGTGCCCACCAACGACTGCGCAGACCTCACAAAACTAGCGCCAACCTTGTACTGGTCAGTCTTCGCATCCAACCCACTCATGCGGCCCACCGTGGTGGACAACTTGCTCTGATCACGCTTACGCGCCGTGAACTTCCTGCGCATCGCCCGCTTAGACGGCAAATACTTCAATGGAACAGCATCCATCACCACATCGGCGTGCCCTTCCAGCACGGACATCAACGCAGTAATCCGATCCACTTGAGCATGCTGAGCATCATTCAACAACGAATCCATNNCCGCGCAACGAATCCGTAGCCGCACGAGCCCACTCCAACAACGAACCCTCAGAATCAAAGTTACGGATTAACGCGTCCACTCGATCCTGCAAATATCGCTTCATCCATGGAGCCGCCGCAAACTGCATCGCATGCGTGAACTCGTGAGTGCTCACCCACAACGCGAACTCCCCCAAGTCCACTGCCATAGCCCGTTGCGTAGCTAAAATATTTGGCGCCACCAGCGCCAAAACACCAGGGGAATGCTCTGACTGCAAACCAGATGCGTCAATGCCCTGAGCCGGTGGCTCAGAGCCGGAAACCTTCGGCTGCTGTGGACCAAGCCGAGCATCCTCAGACGCAACCATGCGCAGCCCAGATGTGGAATCGTCGGGAAACTGGGTTTCAACCTCAGAGCGCACCGTAGAGTCCGCGT
>DFNY01000116.1 GCA_002376595.1 Jonesiaceae bacterium UBA3555
CTGCTTCAGCTTCGATTCCACCAACACCCCAACCGAGTACGCCGAGTCCGTTCACCATGGTGGTGTGGGAGTCGGTTCCTACGCAGGTGTCAGGGTATGCGCGCAGCACTCCGCCAACTTCGCGGGTCATGATGGNNGACCTGGTGCACGATTCCGGTGCCAGGCGGGACCACCTTGAAGTCATCGAATGCGGTCTGGCCCCAGCGCAGGAACTGGTAGCGTTCGCGGTTGCGCTCGTATTCGAGTTCCACGTTGCGAGTGAACGCGTCAGCACGACCTGCAAAGTCAATCTGTACTGAGTGGTCGATGACGAGTTCTGCTGGAGCAAGTGGGTTAATGCGCTCAGGATCGCCGCCGAGCTCAGCAACAGCTTCACGCATGGTTGCAAGGTCTACTACGCAAGGAACTCCGGTGAAGTCCTGCATGATGACGCGGGCTGGCGTGAACTGAATTTCGGTGTTTGGCTGTGCAGTTGGGTCCCAGTTTGCGAGCGCTTGGATGTGCTCAGCGGTAATGTTTGCGCCGTCTTCGGTGCGCAACAGGTTTTCTGCAAGCACCTTGAGGCTGTATGGAAGTTTCTCTACACCGGGTACTGCCGAGAGGCGGAAGATTTCATACGAGGTGCCATTGACCTCGAGATTTCCCTTCGCACCAAATGTGTCGACGTTGCTCACGGACACTCCTTCGTCTTTGGCGAGTTCCTGGCCGCACAAACGTACACGCGACCACTATTTCGGGGGTGAAGCACAAAGCAGCGCTCCTACGATTCATGAATTCACTCATCTATTGTCGCGCGTAGTGCGCACACAAGATGAGGGTTGGGCCACAAGTGCCGCATTAATTCATTTACGCTTCCATCATACACGATTTATCTTGCCATCAAGATAAATCACGGTGGTGTTGCGTAATCGCTTCTCCCCCAATTTTCGACGATTCCCCGGCTTCTCGCAGTGCGGCCCGCTTANNGCGGCGGTGAAATCCGCGAGCGCAGACACATCGTCGCCAATATCGAAATAGCATTTACCGCGATGCTGGAGAGCGAAAGCGATGATTGCACGGCCGCTGGAAGCGGGCGGGTCAAGCGCGAATAGTTGCTCGGAAGTAGCCACAACGCGATCGAATATGGCCAACGCGCGTTCGGTCTCCCCCTGCCATTGCAGGACATGGGCATAGCGTAAGGCCGAAGTGAGTGCAGCTGAACTGATTGTATTGCTTGCACCCAGTGTCTCGGGTTCGGCACCCAGAGATTTTAACGATCCTTCCGCGATTTCGCGTGCTTCTTCGAGACGACCAACCATCCGCAGCCAACCAATCAGCTCTGGCTTGGACTCGTCTGAGACGATCAGGTCAGATATGCGGCGTTCAACGGAGTCGAGATCGTGTGGGATCTCCCGTAGCGTGATTGGGTCGATGGAGTAGCCTAGGTCCAAAGCCATTAGTCCTTACAGAGTACGGATCCGAAAACATCCAAACGCGCCGCATACGTAGCGCGTACAGCGAGCGCATAAACATGACTAGTTGCGAAGCGTAAGTACTTCCACGCCGGTTTCCGTGACAGCTACGGTGTGCTCGGTGTGAGCGGTGCGGCAGCCCGTGACACTCTTTNNCTGAATCTGTGACAAGCTCATCAGTATCAACCATCACCCACGGTTCAATGGCGAGGAGCAGACCCGGACGGAGTTTGAAGCCGCGACCACGACGCCCGATGTTCGGTACGTGCGGGTCTTGGTGCATGGACGAACCGATGCCGTGTCCGCCAAAGTCTCCGTTAATTGGGTAACCCTCACCAGCCAGAACTTGCTGGATTGCGTATGAAATATCGCCAATCTTGGCGCCAGGCTTAACCACCTTGATGGCAGCCTCCAGAGCGCGTTCCGTTACTTCAATGAGCGCACGGTCCTGTTCCGTTNNACCACAAAACTCAATGCCGAGTCAGCAGCGATTCCGTCTAGGAGCACGGCCAAGTCAAGTGTGAGCAGGTCGCCTTGCGCCAGGGCGTAGTCATGCGGCTTCCCGTGGAGCACGGCATCATTTACCGAGGTGCAAATGTAGTGCCCGAATGGCCCTTCACCAAAGGAAGGCTCGTAGTCAACGTAGCAGGACACAGCGCCTGCTTCTTCGATCATTTCCTTAACCCACTGGTCAATCTCAAGTAGGTTCGTCCCCACTTCGCAGCGGTCTTTGACCGTCTGCAAGATCTTCCCAACGAGTTTGCCAGTTGCTCTAGCAAGGTCAAGTTCGACTGGGGTCAAGATTTCAATCATTGCGCACACGTTTCTACGAGTTGGATACTCCAACACTATATCGGTGGCGGTTAGTCCTTAATCTTGGTGAGGTGGAACATGGCCCTATTTGGCGTAGTTGGTGAATGCTTGAACAGAATCCCATGCGTGTGAGGCGTAGGACTTGAACACCGTGATGCGGCCATTTGTGGTGAGGTGAACACTCAAAACACCATGCATCAAGTCATAGCCCCACCGCGATCCATTCACGGCTATGTCTGGGTTGTATGGTTCAAAGAACAGTTCGATGACGTTGTCTGGCCGCATGACCTTGAAGGTTTGGATCTGCATCCCTTGCGGCAGGTCACCTTCGAAGAACGTTGGCATGCCAACTTCAGGGTCAATGCCATATTTACGAACAATGGGGCTAGATTCAGCAGTCATCGCGGGCGCTTTCTTTGATGTAGTGACCTCTTCACTGTATCCAGCCTGACGGCGCGCTCTGGGAGCCGTTGGTCCCGCTTAGTTCTGAGACCGCCGCTTGCGCAGCGCTCGCACTGCTTTAGTCAACCCCAGTTTGCGTGCGATGCGCCGTGCGAGACTCTTCTGACGAACCAACGGACGTGTTTCTCCGTCAATGGTGTGGTTCCAGTATTTGCTCGTTTTCTTGATAACCGACGCGTCTGGACGGAACGCTGGAGCGGTCAGCGATAGATGCTNNACTGCAATCACGTTGTTGGGCAGTTTGGAGGTCACAAGAGACCTGAATCCAACAACAGTGCCGTCGCCAATTCGTGCACCGCCCAGCACGCATGCTTGGTAGGCAAGCCACACATGGTTCCCAATGACAATGTCTCGAGACGTGTTGACTCGCTTGTTGGTGCGCACGTCATAAATCGCGTGCCCATCATCTGCACGGATTTGTTTTTCGCTGGCAAGCATGACGTCGTCGCCAATGGATACTGACGTACCTTCAACGGCGGAAATCGTACACATGAGAGTGGTCGAAACATCTTGCCCAATGGAGATTGTGGAGTCTTGCCCCGCGCGCAGGCTCCACGCGCTCTAATAGCGGCTCGCCCCCATTGAGACCACAGCGTTATCGCCGTCAAAGTTCACAATAACTCGTTCGAGCTTAGCCTTCGGATCGATGATCAGACGGTTATTTTTCCCCCGGAATACAACACGGGAGTTTTCCAATTCGAGCGACGTTTCAATGACATTGCCGTTGTCGTCTGTGAACGGCTTGAGAGTTACCTGTGTGGCCACAATGAAAGACTAACTACCCACAGGTCCAAGAACCTGACGACGCGCAGAAGCACTCAGGAAAATCCCTGAGTGCTTCTGCGATGTCTCGCGCCCTACCGCGTCAACAACGCCACGCATTCCACGTGGTGCGTCATTGGGAATAGGTCGTACGCCTTGAGTTCTTGCAGGGCAAAGCCGTACTCGGCAAAGTAGGCAATGTCGCGTGCGAGTGCCGCTGGATCGCAGGCCACGTAGATAACTCGGTTTGTGTTGAGGTCTGCGACTGCGTCAACGACCTTCTTGCCGGCTCCTGCGCGTGGTGGGTCCATAACCACTACGTCAGCGCCCGCCATTGCACCGTGGTCGCGGTCTGCTAGGACCTTGGCTACGTCTCCTACGTGCACTTCGGCCTGTTCAAAGGTGTGCAAGTTACGTCGGGCGTCACGGCAGGCGCGTTCGTCGCCTTCGATGCTCACAACGCGGCCCACTGGACCTACAGCTGCTGCCAGTGGCACGGAGAACAAACCTGCACCCGAATAGAGGTCAACGACGGTGGCATCTTCAAGGTCAAAGCCCCCTGAGCGAGCCATGTCTAGCACTGTTTGCGCTAGAAGGCTTGGCGCTTCGCGGTGTACTTGCCAGAATCCGGCTGCTGTCACCCGGTACTCGTGTTCGGTGCCATCAACTGTGACGGTCTCGGTGACGTTGCGCTTTGCATTTGGGCGAGGATCTTGGAATCCTTTTCGCTCTGGTTCCCCGTTTAGCAAGACAACGCCTGGAGTTCCGTTTGCTGGGGCAATGATTTCCAGTTCGTCGCCGCTGTCCCACTGGCGGTCGAACACTCGGTGTTCCTCCGCTAGTTCCAGTGCCGCTGGCGTAGCCAGAGGCATGGTCTTGAGCGGCGTAATGTCATGTGAACGGAAGCCGCGCATACCAGCGTTACCGTTTTCGTCGGCAATCAGATCAAAGCGGGTGCGGTAGCCCAGACCTGCGTTTTCCTCGTCGTGTGGGGCTGCTTCAACTGTGACGTCCCATTCGAGTTTAGCTAGGCGCTGTAGTTGTTCAGTAACGACGGCTGCCTTCCAGGCACGCTGTCCTGCGAGTGATACGTGCGAGAGTTCGCCTCCGCCAACTCCGTGTGCTCCGGCTTCCTTCCATGCTGAAGGCACGCGGTCGTTCGATGGTTCAACGATACGCACTGCGTCAGCGCGCCAGAACTTGGATTTCTCGCCGGAGTCGGTTAGCCGAGCCAGAACCTTCTCACCAGGTAGCGCGTGGCGGACAAACACGACGCGGCCCTCGTACCGGGCAACACAGTGGCCACCGTGTGCAACGGGACCCACCTCAAGTTCGATGAGTTCGTCACGTGCCGGGGAAGTTTCTGGGAAAGTATTCACCGTGCAATTATGCCAGTGTTTGGATGCAAAAACGGGTGTGGAGTGCGTGCCATCGCGCACACTCCACACTCGTTCCGCACTCGAGTTCGGTGCCTATTGTTTCTGAACCCACAGTTGCACTGCCTACTCGCACAGTCCACCACCCAACCCAGGGTGGCCGAACCAGAATTACGAACCGGAGTTCTGCTCCGGCTGTGCGCCTGTGCCGCGCTGCTCTTCTATAGCTAGCGGCTGGCCTTTTTGCGCAAAATAGGTGCTCTCAACTTTTTGGCCATGCGCAGACGAGAGCTGCCACGGTACCGATGAAACCACAACGCCCGGAGTGAAAAGCAGTCGNNTGCGGACTGGTTGTGCAAGATGTGCTCCCACCAGTGCCCCACCACGTATTCAGGTATGTACACCACAACTAGGTCGCGTGGACTTTGCCTACGAACGGAACGAACATACGACAGAACCGGACGAGTAATTTCACGGAATGGCGAGTTCAGAATTCGAAGCGGAATAGGAATCTCCAGATTCTCCCACTGCTCTCGCAGTTCGCGTACGTCCTCAGGCTCAACCGCCACGGTAAGTCCTTCAATGGTTGAAGGACGAGTTGCACGTGCATAGGAAATGGCACGCATTGTTGGCTTGTGGATCTTTGATACCAGAACAATCGCGTGCACTCGAGACGGGAGCGCACGCGC
>DFNY01000150.1 GCA_002376595.1 Jonesiaceae bacterium UBA3555
TCATCATCGCCATCAAGAGTTGGCAATCCGCCAGTTGATGCGGCCTTGACCGTGACGGCGACCTGAGCCTTGTCGGTTCCAACTTCAAGCGAGAGCGTGTGCTGACCCGCGGCGGTGTTCGCTGGAATGGTTACCTTTGCGGTGACCACACCTTGAGCGTTTGCTTTAAGGTTCTGAGCAAGCAACACCGGGTTGGAATACAGGTATGCGTTGATTCCTGTAGCGTTTGGAGTAAATCCGCGGCCGGTTAGGGTAAGAGTCTGCCCTGCAGTCACAGTTGACGCCGAAACAGTTGCACTGAATCCATCAGTTGAGCCGGTTGCGCCTCCACCCTGAGTGGAATTGGAACCTGCGATGAACGTTAGGTTGTCCAGTACTGCTCCAACTTTGTAGAAGTCTGAGAAGGCTGCGACACCTGCTGCAGCAAGCAGCACCTTGGTGGTTTTGAAGGTGTAAGAGCCGTCAGCGTTTACCGATGGCTTGCCAAAGGTCAGATCGGCAACCTTCAAAACCTTGTTGAAAACTGCCTTGGTTGGGTCAGTCATGTGCTTTGCAGACACCGTTGCGTACAACTCACCGCTGGTTGGACCAGTGACCACTACGTATGGCTTGTCGAGCTTGGTGTCCAGCGCACCTTCATGTCCGGTGAATCGAACTGAGCCCGAGTAACGGACCGTTCCAGTGCTTCCAGCAAAGTTAGAGGATGCTTGTGGGAAGGCGTACACCGAGCCGTCAGCGTTTTGTGCCGCACCGGACAAGATGATCTGACCGCCGGACATTGGCATCTGCAGGTACTCGCGGAAGGACTTCTTCACACCCCACTGGAGCGATCCTGCTTGTGCCTCTGGAGCTTCTGGCGTGGTTGGAACCTCTGGGTCAACCGGAGTTTCAGGCTCTTCGGTGCCACCAGCAGCGTACTTCAGTGCAACGGTGTTCGATGCCGTCACAGGCTTACGGTCAATCAACNNAACAACAGCAACATACGCACCAGATGCAGCCTTACCGGTTGAGTTATTTGGCAGATCAGTGAAACCAGAACCAGTAACCGTCACAACACGGTCAGTACCTGGATCAACTGGAGTCTCAGGTTCCTCAGTACCACCAGCCGAGTAAGACAACGCAACAGTGTCAGATGAGGTAACAGGCTTACGGTCAATCAACGTAGCAGCACTCGGGTTGCCATGAGCAGACCACGCCACAACCTCAAGGTTCTTACCAGCGTGAGCAGCAGGAACCTTCAACGTCTGAGTGAATGCACCGTTGATGATCGACGCATTCGGCACAAACGAAACCGCGAGAGCATTTCTCATTGTGATAGTTGTGATGTCAGTTCCAGCCTCAACAACAGCAACATACGCACCCATCGCAGGCGAACCAGACGCGGTCTTTGGCAGATCAGTGAATCCAGAACCAGTAACCGTCACAACACGATCAACCGGAGCCGGCTCCAGAGCGGCAACTTGCAACGTTTGAGTTGAGCTAGAAGCCGCGTACTTGTTATCAGCGGACGTGAACTGTGCCTTAACTGAGAATTCGCCAGCGACAGATGGCGTGTAGGAGAAGGAGGCAACACCTGCTACTGCAGTTGCAGTGCCAATCTCTGTTCCATTAACTGAGAACCCTACGGTTCCGTTAACAGCAGGAGCAACTGTCACAGTGAAAGTAGCGGATTCGCCAACTTTCGCTGTGGCGGGTAGGCCAAGTGTTGTGGTCGTTGGCAGTACAACGACCGGAGCAGGTATTCCGAAAGTGAAATCGTCGAAGACCTGCCCAGCTGGATAGGTGTTCCCGAAGAGTGGGATTCCAGATGCCAACAACGTAACGTTGGTCGCCGTGTAGTGGAGGGTGCCACCAGATTCTGCGGGTACCGAGGTTACGAAGCTCGCGACCTGGATCTCCACACCATTTGATGTAACAGACAATATTCCACTAGTTGGAGAGGTCAGAGTAACCTTTGGGCTCTGGAACTGAGCGGTGTACATTCCACCATATGCGAATACGTCAATCGAACCGGTGAACTGGGCTACGCCAACCCCACCGGACACAGTCGAGGTGCCATACGGGTAGCTGTAACTTCCGTCTTCCAGCTTTGAGGCTCCCGCACTTGCGGTGGTAAAAGGCTTGAAGTGGCTACGGAATGTACTCTCTACACCCCAAACGAGTGGAGCGCCAGATGAGTCGGCAGCCGCTGCTGGAGCTACGAGCCCCAGAACCGCTGTTCCCGCGAGCAACGCTGCGGCGGTAAGCGCGGCCACTGTACGGCGGGCGCGTTCCTTGAGTTGGGTGAACACTGTGTAGTTCTCCATAGTGGACGGCACCGAAATTGGTGCAGGCTGATGTTCCGTCCTAGACGAAACCGAAAATTATCCATTCGGAGAATATAAGGATCCCCTAAATAAGGCAATCCTCACTTACTGTCGCTTTGGCAGAAAAACGCCTCACAAACCGCATAATTTAGCGGTTTCTGGCAACTATTCAGAATAGTGATTTATGAAACATTACCGTTGCGTAATCACCATTTGGATACTTTACGCGCAAAAAAGTGGGCCGAGCATCACAGCCCAGCCCACTCGTCGGAAAATCAGTTCTCCTTGGCCGACCCAATCTTGCCAGCCTTGCCGCCCGCCTGCAGACCACGGACTGCTGCACGAGGCAATGACCTCAGAACATTCGAAACCACCTGGTAACGCAGCGACGGAGTAGAAATCACCGCACCTCTTCGGACATCCGCGAGCGCCGCAGACACCACCTCATCCGCGTTCAACCAAGCGAACTCAGGGAAGCTCGAATAATCGATCCCGGCTCGCTCATGGAACTCAGTGTGAACGAAGCCTGGGCACAGCGCCGTTGCCGTGACGCCAGAACCCTTCAGATCAACAGCCAAACCCTCCGGGAATGTCTTCACCCAAGCTTTCGCCGCACTATAGGTACCTGATGCAGTCAACGCCGCCACAGACGACACATTCAAAATGGCTCCGCGTCCCCGCGCCACCATCGCATTGGCAGCGGCATGCGAAAGCACCATAACCGTGTTGACCATGACTGCCACAGAAGCCTCTTGGTCAGCGATATCGGAGTTCAAGAAACTCTTATGCACTGCGTAACCAGCATTGTTGATCAGCAAGCCAACTGGGCGGTCAGCATCGCGCAACCGTTCAGCAACCACCTCAACATCGGTACGCACTGAAAGGTCAGCCGGGAGCACCTCAACGGTTACGCCGGCCACCGAACGGATCTGGTCAGCAATCTTTTCGANACGCTCTACGTTGCGGGCGACCAACACCAAATCGTGGCGCGCGGAAGCCAACTGCCACGCAAATTCCAGTCCAAGACCAGCAGAAGCTCCAGTTACGAGTGCAATAGCCATAAACCTAGGCTAGTCGGCCAAGTCACGATTGGACGTTTCAACCACACTGTTTGCACAAAATTTCGCAATCAGCCTGCCATAGCGCAACAACGCGAACCCAATACCCGGCACGTGACCGAATACGGGCATCGCCTTATTCACTGCGCCCTCAATGATGGAGTCTTGAGGGGGCACAATGCCGTCCAACCGTGCACGCAATGACAATAACCGAGTTCGCTGTGAGGCGCTTAGAACCGCAAGAGCATCCTCTACTTCTTCCAGCCCCTGTTCAAATACCTCGTTCACGTCAAACACGACATCCGGAATCACGTGGGGACGGTGAATTTTCCCGCAAATCAACACAGCGCCTGCAATACCCGCGGGCTCCCTCTCAAGAACCGCAAGGACCGCACTCGCGCCAGCGGAAGCACCCACCAACGAAACCGCATCCCCCTGGGAGACTCGGTCCTCTATGAGCTTGAGGAGCGCCTCAATGCGTTCATCAAACTCCGTATCGCTGGACCAGCCCATCACGAAAACTTCCGGTTGGACCCCAAACACTCGCCACGACTTCAGCGCCTGTCTTTCCAGATAATGGACCTAACGCACCAGATCAAACAGACCCGGATTATAGATAATAGAGAGTA
>DFNY01000180.1 GCA_002376595.1 Jonesiaceae bacterium UBA3555
AGCGGCCCACCCTGCTGTGTAGCCACGCTAGGCCGGTACCATCACCGGCATGGGCGTATCACTGCGTTCTGGCCGGTACACCAGGTCAGCGATTACCGCGCCAGTCTTGGTTCCGATGCTCAGGCTGAGGAAGGTTCCTAAAGCCGTTATCAGGGCGTGATCGTCAAACGACGCCAACGCTACGAGCCCCACGGTTCCTGGGACCAGAAGCAAGAATACAGGCCGGAAGGTGACTAGGGCTGGCGCTCGCGGAACGTACCGTTCGAGGGAGCGGGCCATGAAGTAGAAGAACGACCCAACGATGCCGGTGGCGGCGATTCCGCCTACGAGCGGGGTGAGTAAAACGGTTCCGCCGTAGGTGATGGCCATCGCTGGGATGGATACAGCAGTAAGCATTGGGCCAGCCTTGAACGCGAGCGAAATGCCTAGCGCCATCGCGGCTACGCCAAACCACGAGAACCATACGGGTGGTAGTGCGGCCCATCCGGCGAGGTCACTGCTGACTTCGGTGATTTCTCCGAGGAGGCTCGCCGCCGACGAGTCAATTGTTAGTCCGGTGGCTTTGGCTCCGGCGCCAATCCCGGTGGTCATGAACCCGAGCACCAGCAGCCCGTACATGAGTCTGGATGATCCGGTCACCATGTCAGTGGAACTGAGTTCTAGCAGGGCGTTTGTGATGGTGGCACCAGGTACGAGTACCGCCAGTGGCGCACATACGGCATAGAGCGGTATGGGTCCAATATCGAATCCGAGCGCGAGTATCCCCACCGCAGCGGTGGAGCAGAACGCTATAACGAAGGTGACTATGGTTCCGGCGCCGCGAATGCGAGACGCACCTGAAATAACCAAACCGATAATGGCACCGATGAGTAGCGCCGCAACGATCGCCCACCATGGCGTGCGAAATAGGGTGGCAAGTCCTGCCGCTAGGAGCGAGGAGCCACTCATCATCTCCCACCACGCAACTGGACGTACTGTGGTGCGCATTCGGTGCACGCGGTCGGCGAATTCTGACACTGGCACGCCGCCACCGGACAGTTCGCGCACTAGGCCATTTGCTCGGGCGCTGGTCCAGAAGGGTAGTTCGGCTCCGGTTGCGTTCACCACGGTTGCTGGGCGCCCTGGGTAGTCACTCACCAAAATGGTGGCTGGAAGGACCGCGAATGACATTTCCGGGTGACCAGTTTTCTTGGCTACTTTGGTCAGGGCAAAGTGGACGTCAGTGACTGCGTACCCGGCATCCAAGAGGAGTGCTCCAAGCTGCGCGAATCCGTTGCGTGCAATTGATTGGTCATCCAGCGGGGCTGGTTCAATTGGCGCGGGTGCGGCATTCATCGAGTGGGTTGTCCTTGGAGTTTTGGCGCGAAACAAAGCACCACCAGTGTCCCATGTTCAGCCACGGTGGAGCCTGTGTGAAGCCTGATGGTGGCTATTTTTCGTCCACTTCAAGAGATTCTTGCGCGCTTGCGCTGGCAGACCTTGCGGTCTGGTTTTCCGACGATGTTGCAGGCTCCGGCGCGGCTGCGGCATAGGCGGTCGGTTTGCGTTTGAAACCGGACCAGTGCAGGCGTGGGAACGGGCTACGTACCGGGTGTTCGACTTCGAGCCCGTAATATTCCCCGATTTGATCGCGGAACGCTGCCCGTTGGGCGCGCTCGTAGGCTCGGGTTTCACGTCCAAATGCGGTGATTGTGGACCAGCACATAGCCAACATGACAAAGCTGAAGGGCAGTGCGATCAGGATTGCTGCTGTTTTGAGTGCGTTGAGGCCGCCGCCGAGTAGGAGTGCTACTGCGAGCAGTGAGCTGAGCAGCGCGAAGGACACTCGCAGCCACGTCTTCGGTTCAGTATTTCCACCCGATGCAATCATGGCCATGACTAGAGCACCAGAGTCTGCGGACGTAACAAAGAAAATGGCAATGAGGATCAATACACCTACGGTGGCGATGGTGGTGCCAGGCAAGTGGTCTAGCATGGCAAAGAGTGAGCCTTCAACGTCTACTGAGCCGTCTGGGTTAAGAAGGGCCGCCTTGTTATTGATCTGCAGGTAGATTCCGGTTCCACCCAGGATGGAGAACCATAGGAAGGTGATCAGTGTAGGAACCAGCAGTACACCGGTGACGAACTGCCGCACGGTTCGTCCGCGCGAGACGCGGGCAATGAATACACCAACAAATGGTGCCCAACTCATCCACCACCCCCAATAGAAGGTGGTCCAAGCGCCTTGCCATTTTTCTCCGGCTTCGCCTTGGAATGCGGACACTGTGAAGCTTTGGCCTACGAAGTTTTGAAGGTAACTACCTATCGATTGCACGAATTCGCGCAATAGGAACAACGTAGGGCCACTGAATAGTACGAAGAGCAGCACCAATGCGGCCAGAACCAAGTTGATGTTGGACAGATACTTCATGCCCTTGGTTACTCCGGAAACCACGGAGTAAATAACGAAGCACGTGATGATCGCGATGATGCCGATTTCCAGGCCCGTGCTGGCTTGCGCAATACCGATGGATTCTAGGCCGGAGGCAATTTGCATGACACCTAAGCCCAATGATGTGGCAACACCAAAGACTGTTCCAACAAGTGCAATGACATCTACAACGTCACCTATGCGCCCGGATACCCGCTGAGCTCCTAGGAGTGGTTCGAGGGTCCAGCGGATAGAGATTGGGCGCCGCCTGCGGTGGATTGCGTATGCCAAGGCCAAACCCACCACAACATAGATAGCCCACGCGGCAACTCCCCAGTGCAAGTAAGTCTGGCGCAGCGAATACTGAGCTAACTCTTCAGTGGTTCCGGTAACCCCTGGGCGTGGTGAGGAGAAATGGGAGAGCGGTTCGCTCACTCCATAGAACACCAACCCAATTCCCATGCCAGCGGCAAAAAGCAATGCCAGCCAGGAAAGGTTGGAGAATTCCGGTTCGTCATCATCCTGACCGAGTTTGATGTCTCCGAATTTTGAGAATCCTACATAAATGGTGAATGCAACGAAGAAAGCAGCAATAAGTACGTAGTACCAGCTGAACGTATTTACAACTTTGTCCTGCACACTCAGAAACAGTGATTCGGCGGTGTCGGGGGCAACAACTGCGAAGACCACGAATATCAAGATGACGCATGCAGCCTTNNCAGTCATATCAACCACCCTACGGCGGTGAAAGCGTAACCGCACGGCAATTCGTACAAATCTGGCGCGTGTGGCACATGCGGCGTATAAATCAGCGCAAACGGCAAGTGTGCACCAGGGGCATAAATCGGATTAAAGCCTTACTTTGGCCTTTAGGTGAGAATTTCACCCGTAGTGCGCATGGGTGCTTCCTCACAGGCGTCACGTTTTGCCTGTTCAGCCAAGTCTCTAGGTATAGAGGACTTGATACCTTATGAGCGGAAGAAATTCGCTGCGGTTGATAAAAGCGGGGAAACATCGAAAACTCCTGGCGCTGAGAAAGAACTCCCAACGACCGGATTCGGCGGAACGTTTTCAGGATTGCTTTCGCTGCTCTTGGTAGCAGTAGGCGGCACGCTCGTCGCGATCAAGCGACAGTTTGCATGGTGAGCAGGTAACACGGTATCCAAAACGAGGGGCTAGCCACGTGATTCGCGGCTAGCCCCTCGTTTTTCCCAAGTTCCGGGTGATGATCCGGTACGAGGTGTTGGTGTTGTAAGACGTCGATGCCTTGAGCGAGATGTTGTGGGTTCCTGAGGCCAGGTTTTTTACGTTAACCCATTTGCCTGCGGAGAGTTTCTGTAGGCGTCCGGCGTTGGAGAGTTTGACGTTCTTCCAGGTGACGGTGGTCTTTGGCTTAACAACCTTGGAGGTTGAGAATCCGGAAATGGTCGCTTGTGGCTTGGAGGCGCTAGCGGTTGGGTATTTGGCAAAGACTTGGGTACCCCAGAAGGTGCCGCTTGAGTCAATGTAGATGCCGATTCCCATGTCGGTCCACGCACCGTCAAGGATGTTGGCGCGGTGTCCGTCCGAGGTCATCCACTGGTAGTAGAGCATGGTTCCGGAGTCAGGTCTGGTGCCGTTCATGGCTACGTTCTCGGCCCACTTTTGCCAACCTTTTGGAATCTGGCTAGACACGCTGGGGTTGTGGCTTATCTTGTTGGCGGCGGCCATCTTCTTGGACCAGTTGTATGCAACAGTGTCGAGTGAACTGTTGCGCTTCACTTTGCCTACGCCGTAGCGGGTGCGGTCGTTGTTGACCTGCCCGAGAATCCACGTTTCAACGCCGGAGTCGCGCACTGAGCTGCGGGTGAGCGTCTTGGTGTAGTCGTAGTTGTTGAGTTTGTTGGAGTACTCGGATTTAAGTGTTGCGCTACTTGTGGCTGCTTGGGCAGCTGGAGCTAGTGCAATTCCTGACAGTACAAGACCGGCGCTCACTAGAGCGGCCAAGATCCTTTTCATGTTTCCCCCTGTTGTTCGGCGCTGAGGACGCCGGCCTGGAAGCACTGGATCGGGCAAAAGCGAAACCCTTTTCCAGTACATTTCTTCGTCCAGTATTGGAGAAAACTCCAATGATGTTTTACGAGAGAAATATTACGTGCTTTACGACGAGTGGGTGAAATGGCAGGTAAGCGCCGTTTCAATTATGTTTGGTTGGTAAAAGATCTGCGCCACAGTGTGCAAATGGCTCAACTAATGAGACGCATCACCCTGCAATGCGGGCAGCGGTGCTGCCCGCATGCTCGGCAAAGAGCGCGGATTGGGCGGAGATTGGCCGTTCCTTTGCTGTGGCCATGATGATCTGCCGCAGTGCATCTTTGTGGGTGAAGGGAACCAGTGTCACTGCGTGGGCGTATCGGCGCCTGGGCACAATGGCAATTCCAAGGCCCGCCGCAACAAGGCCTAGAACGGTGCCGATCTCTTGCCCTTCAAAGGTGACGTGTGGCGCGATTCCCCAGGAGTTCAAAAGGGAATCGGTTGTTCTGCGTAGCCCGAGTCCGTGACGCAGTGCAATGAAAGCTTGGCCTGCGATGTCTCCGCTGGTGACTTCGGCGTGGTTGGCAAGTTCGTGGTCATGTGGGACTGCCAAAACGAGCTCTTCTGTATAGAGAACCGTCGACCTGAAAATCAGCGAGTCAGGTACACCCGCAACGAATGCGATGTCACTTCGCCCTGACTCAACGGCGGCCGTGCACTCGTCTCGCGATCCTTGTGTCAGCGTAAATCCCACGGATGGATGCGCTTCCAAGAAGGTCTTCACAAGATGTGGAATGAGTGACTCCCCCAATGAGTGCTGAAACGACAGGCTCACGGTTCCGTGAAGTTCCGAGGCAAGGCCGCCTAGGGTTTCGGTCAGTTGTTGGAGGAATTGCGAAGTGACCGATCCGAGTTCGATTGCGGCGCGGGTAGGAGTCACCCCGCGTCCTTGCCTAGATTTCAGTTCCAGCCCAGTGAGCTGCTCAAGCCGGGAAATGGACCTGCTGATCTGCGGCTGAGGTAGGCCAAGGACATCTGCAGCGGCGGTGACTTGGCCGGTTTGCACAAAGGCCGCAAGGGCTGGCAAGTGAGGGAGCATCTCCCGGATCTTATTCATGCGAATAGTGTATGTATTTGGCTAACTAATATCTATTAGTGTTATGTGTTTGACGAGCGTAGCGTGGAATTAATCGCCCGTTCCACTCAGGACAAACCACGTGACAGTCACCGACCAACGAAACGCAAGTCAGCCAGAAGTAACCCAGCCAGAAGCAACTCAGTCTTCTGCGACGCTGCCAAGAGCAGTGCAGTCAAAGGCAGCCCAGGCCAGTGTGGCGCCATTTGCTGGATACCGTCCGCACGCGCCAGGGTATACACGGCTCATGGGTGCGCTGTTTTGCGGTGGCGTTGGAACGTTCACGCAGCTCTATGCGCCTCAAGCTCTGCTCCCACAACTCACTCAAGGTTTGGGTATCTCCGAAGGGGATTCCGGACTCGTCGTGTCCATGGGAACAGTTGGGTTGGCCTTAGGTGTGTTCCCGTGGGCCTGGATTGCAGATCGCATTGGTCGGGTGCCCGTCATGCGTTACGCCACCATGGCGGGAACACTGGCTGCCGTGCTTGGCGCATTCAGTCCCACACTGCACACCTTGCTCATCTCACGATTGATTACCGGATTTGCGGTAGGCGCTGTACCGGTGCTGGCGCTGTCCTACCTCAACTCACAAATGCGTTCCTCGTATGCGGCCCACGCAGCAGGGGTGTTTGTAGCTGGAAACTCCGTGGGCGGGCTCCTAGGTAGGCTCGTAGCCGGAACCTCCGGTGCCCAATGGGGGTGGAGCTCAGGACTGCTCACAGCAGCACTCTTCGGTGCGGCTTTCTCGCTAGCCTTTGCGTATCTCGTACCCAAAGGACGAACCGTCAATCGCGCTGCGAATGCTGCACAACAACAAGCAGAGCAATGACTTACGCCACCACCGCAGGCGGGGACAAAGGGGCGACGCAACCCATTCGTCGCAAATCTTACTGACCCAACGCAACTGAAGATCTTTGCCATGGGATTCCTACTTATGGGGATCTTTGTGCCCTTGTATAACTTTCTAGGTTTCAGGCTGCAGCACGCCTTTGGCGTGCCAGAACGGTACACCTCGATGCTGTTCTTTGGAGTGCTTTCCGGCGTATTTACCGCACTCTGGGCGGCCGCACTGGTGGACCGACTGGGGAGGGCGCGCGTGATCGTGGGCTCTGCCGTAGTGATGGGTATCGGCGTCGCCGCAACCCTGATCCCACACCTGTGGGCGCAAGTGGCAGGGCTATTGCTGGTGTCGATCGGGTTCTTTGGCGGGCACTCGGTAGCCTCCGGATGGGCGAGCCTCGGCAGTCCAGCCACACGCACCCAAGCCGGGGCGCTGTACACGTTGGCGTACTACGGCGGCGGGTCTGTGGTGGGGTGGATCGGCGGGCATGTCTTTGGCGGTGGAGGTTGGAACGCGCTGATGGGATTGCTCGCAATGTGCGTACTCGTCTGCGGCGCAGTGGCGCTCACCCTACGGAACTCGGACGGTGAGCCTGCTGAAGGCGGCTGTGGGAACCTAAGGAAATAAGTGACTGAACTACATGGTTACACCCAGTGACCCACTCAACCACACGTTGACTCCAACGAAAGGGTACCGCCATGAGCGACGCAACCACACCAAATCCAGCACCAGAGGCCATCACCATGTACGGAGCGGACTGGTGCGGAGACTGCCGCCGAGCCAAAGCAGTGCTTGACCGCGAAGGTGTGGAGTACACCTACGTGGATCTAGTTGCTACCCCAGAAGCTGTTGAAATTGCGCAACAAATCAGCGGGCGTCAGAACATTCCAGTTGTGGTCTTCCCAGACGGTAGCCACATGGTTGAGCCAACAAACAACGAGCTCCTGGCAAAACTCAAGGGCTAATTGCGGGCTACTGCTGGGCGGTCTGTTGCCCACCTGGCGACTCCAGTGCCCACCTTGGCAACCCCACCGCCCGCCACAGCACCGGGCAACATTTCCGTGACTTTGACATAGAAAACGTGCCCAGTCACGGAAAAGTCGCCCACTAGGTGACCCCTTCGCCCGGCACTTTCCTTGGGCGCGCCTTGAACATATTTTGCAAGCAACTTGAGCGGTTTTCGGTGGGGCTAGTCAGAATGTGTGTCGCAATCCGATGTGGTTGCCATGTGCGTCGAGCGCGCTGTCGTAACCGGAAACAGATAGCGATTTTTCATTGTTTCTAGGGCCTTGTGGGGCCTTCGAGCGATGCCGGACGGGCTAGGTTCTGAGCAACTAACGCCCGTGTGGTCTGACCGCGTCAGAATGAATTTGGCAAAGCGTCATAAAAGACAAGCCCAAAGTCCCACCGCGGCAAAGTAAAGGGCTATTAAGGTTCAAGTCAAAGGTGTTCAAGACGCTGCAATATGCCGAGTACCTGGCACGCAGCGCACCCCAATGCCTCCACGCGCACACAAAGCGCATGGGGGCATTGTGTCTACCTGCCACGAGGAATAGCCGCTGCCCTTCCAGCACACCTGTGCCACAAACCATGAGCAAGCGGCCTGCCCCAAGGAGAGCCACATGCTGGAGAAATTGAACGGCGTCACCCTGCCTCCTGCCGTCGCTGACGCGCTAAAGAAGGCACCATCCATCACAGTTCCTGCGACTCGCGCTGAGCTCTACGAACTCTCATTGGGAGAACAAGGCGCGGACACCTTCGAGGTCGTCTATGACGTGCCGGGCGTAGGGCCAGTAAAAGAAGCAGATGTTGTGCGCTGCACAAACGGCATTGCGGTCAATTACCCCGAAGATTACATGCGCAGGCGCGACCCAGACTGCATGCGAATTGCCGACTCACGTCCCACTGACAAGCCACGATACTTTGACAAGTACGGCGAGAGTTTTGATTCCACCAAGCAAGAAACCTTGGACTGGCTAGCCACCCAACACCTCATCGTGGTGCCCTTCAAAGCCGGCGGACTGACCTACGGCTCACCATCATTGGCCATCGTTCCAGCGAACACCGCTTTCTTTGCCACCGCCTTGGTGGACCTTCAGGGTTGGGTCACTCTGGAGGAACTAGGTAGCTTTGAGCCACGTTCCATCCTGTACGCTGCCCCTCCGTTTAGGCACACCCACTTCAAGGGCCGCCAAGTGGTTGTGCATGACCGCACTGAAACCTTGCACGAGATCTATGCGTACAACCTGTACCCAGGACCATCAGCCAAGAAGGGCGTGTTCTCGGCGCTGCTAGACATTGGTGAAACCGAAGGCTGGATTACCGCACACGCTAGCTCAGTACGCGTCACCACCCCGTATGACAACGACACCATCATCATGCACGAAGGCGCTTCTGGCGGTGGAAAGTCAGAGATGTGCCAAGATATCCGACGCCAAGACGACGGCCGTATCTTGCTGGGGACCAACGTTGTCACCAACGAGCCCTACTTCATTAACCTAGCTGAGTCCTCCAAGTTGGCTCCGGTCACAGATGACATGACCTTGTGCCACAAAGACATCCAATACGACTCAGGAAAACTGGTTGTGGCAGATGCTGAAGACGGCTGGTTTGTGCGCGTAGACAACATGAAGAGTTACGGCGAAGATCCACACTTTGAAAAGGCGTGTATCCACCCGGCCGAGCCTCTCG
Source organism: Jonesiaceae bacterium UBA3555 (assembly GCA_002376595.1). Classification (GTDB taxonomy): domain Bacteria; phylum Actinomycetota; class Actinomycetes; order Actinomycetales; family Cellulomonadaceae; genus Timonella. Next base: position 9,091 of record DFNY01000180.1, read on the forward strand.
TGTTCTTCAACATTCACGGAACCCCAAATGCGACCGCGCTTCCTTGGGAGCACACGCTCGACTCGAACGGCAAGCCTTGCCCTAACCCACGCGTTGTTATTCCACGTTCCATGATGAAGGACGTCATTTCCGACCCTACAGAAATCGACGTTCGAACCTTCGGAGTGCGCCAACCAGCATGTACTAGGGACACCCCCAGCTACGGAATTATGGGCATGATGCATGTAGTGCCACCAGCCTTGGCGTGGTTGTGGCGACTGATTGCGCCTCGTGGTGACAAGAACCCTTCGATTGGTGAAACCAAGGATGAGAAGAAGACCATCAAGTCTGGCGGAATGGTTTCAGAAGGCGTGGGTTCATACTGGCCATTCAGTACTGGCACCAAGGTGGCAGCTGCAAACCTTCTGCTCAAGCAGATTGTTGATTCGCCAAACACTCGCTATGTACTGACCCCTAACCAGCACATTGGCGCCTACAAGGTGGGCTTCACCGCAGAGTGGCTGACGCGTGAGTACTTGGCTCGCCGCGGTGGTGGAAAGATCAAAGCTGACCAACTGACTCCTGCACGTTGCCCACTGATGGGATACGCGCTCAAGGAGATCAAGATTGATGGTCAGATGATTCGTCCAACGTTCTTGCAACCTGAGAACCAGAGCCAGGTGGGATTCACGGCGTATGACGCTGGTGCCAAGATTGTCACTGACTTTTTCAAGTCCGAGCTGCAGCAGTTCCTCACCGATGAACTTGACCCCTTGGGTCGAGCAATCATTGAAGTGTGTCTGCGGGACGGTTCCGTTGAGGACTATGAAGCACTAACGCCTTTGAAGGCCTGACGTTTGAAGGGTTGATGTAGCCAATGGGCGGGGCACCTAACAGGTGCTTCGCCCATTGGTTTGCATGTAGTCCAGCGACAGCTGCGTCCTGGCGTATTCGTCCAGACCAGCAGTTGGTGCGAATGCTGGCTGACGAACTCACCCGCAATTCGGTGGTCTTCGTTCAAGGGCCTTATGGCGTAGGTAAGACCGCACATTCCTTGGCAGCACTTGAGGTTCTTAAGCAAACACACCCACACGCACTCTTCATAGGTCCGAACTCAGGACTGGGCCGGCCCAAGTTTGAAGCTTCTCTGGAAGCAACGAACGACCTCGCCTTTGTCATTGTGGACAAGCCTGCACGAATGAGCCCCCACGCTTTGGCTCTCCTGTGTGAGGGCGTAGTGGCTGGCAGATTGCGCGTTGTTGTGGAGTCCGTAGGGTTGCAGTCTTTGCCTTCAGAACTTGCTGCGCTCAAAGGTCAAGTTAACTCGTTCACCCTTAGAATCCCAGAACTGACCTTGGACGTGTTCCATAAGGAACTGACGACTTTCTTAGGTGGTCCAATTCCAGTTGAGCAGGCCAAGTACTTTTTGGAACGCCACGGGCGGGAACCAAGAACTCGCTTCCTTGTGGATTCGTGAGTTGCGCTCTGCGGGTGATCTGGCACTAGGTAAGTACGCGTGGGCTTGGTCAGGGAAACCCGCCGTTCCAGTTGCTGTGACAACTCACGTGCACCGCCAACTAGATAACTTCAATGCCGATCAGCGCGCGTTTATCAAGCGGTTGTCGTTGGTGGCGTCGTTGCCTTTGGCAACTATCACTTCTTTGATTTCCGACGAATCCCTGGCTGGGCTGCGAAGCGCTGGCTTTGTGCGCACTCACGTTCTTAATAGCGGTGCCCAGGCAGTCAAGCTGGCGGCGCCTGTGGTGGGTTGGGCTGTGAAGAACGATGTATTGCCTGCTGAGCGTACTGAAAACTTCAACTCAACACCTGTTCCGCACCGCGCGCAATTGGACCCCGAGGCAACAGTGGCGTGGGCCGAACTTGCCGCCAGCGAAGGCGTTGAGATGAGCCTAGAAATGGTTTAGTTCGCAATCGAGTGTGCTTCCCAATCTTCCGCTGGGAAATGATTGACAAGTTTGCGGACCTCAAAATCCCTGCAAACCAAATGGACCACGTGAACCTCAAAACGATGGTCAAAAGTTCCGTGGCGGATCGTGGCTTCTACATCACGATTCTTGCCCAGCGTGGCCTGAGCAGTTTCTTCCTAGATAAACACGACAAAGCCATCTCGGATGTTAAGCTGGCTCGTAGGCTGCTTGAGGCCGATCCAGAAGGCCTCGACGAAAGCGCGCTAAGAGTGCTCCAGTTGGAGCGCATAATTCTGCGTACCTTTGAAGATGACGGATCGCTGCGCGAGCACTTTAATGCTGCCATTGATGATGCGCGCGGACGTGAAGACGCATTCCTAGTCGAGTCCTTCAGGGCACAGAGTCTGACTTCATCCAACGAAAACCTTCTTGCTCGTTTGCCGAACTCATATCCAAAGCTGCCTACTGTTATGCCCTAGCGGGGCAGCCAGAGGTGGGTGTCAGGCTCATGGAAGAGCCTATGGCAGACACCATTTTGGACCCCGCCACTGTGCAATCAATCCGCGGCATAGCGCACATCTGTTCAGGTGACTGGGATAGGGCGCTTAGTGAACTCCAGGCTGCACTCCAACGATTAGAAGATCGCGACCATCTCAAATCCAGAAAGATGGCGCTCGCAGGGTACATGCAAGCGTTGGTGGCAGTTGGGAAACACAGTGATGCAATCCAGGTGCTGCGTGACTACGATTCCACCAGGCTGGGAAGTGTGGCCATCTACGAATCTGACTTTGAGTATCGGGCTTTGGTAGTGAGATACGCACTGAATGAACCTGACTTTGACGAGCGTCTCGTGCGATACCTTGAGCGTTTCTCCAAGGCCGGAGATTGGTATGGATGCGTGCGGGCTGCGCACCTTGGAGTTGTTGTAGGCGATCCGAGCAAGTCCGACCAATACCTAGAGCAGTTAACTCGTGCTAGCGAGTATGTAGATTCCGGATTTGCTGACCCCTTTGTGCGGGACGCACGGGCGCACCTGTACAAGGATGGCGCTCAGTTGACTAACACTCGGGCAGCTTTGGAAACGGGGATCTCTAGGTCATTTGGAGTGAACGTAACCCTGTTCTGGAAATTGTTGTCAAACNNAGACTTTTTGGCCACACCGCCAGCCATGGTTCCCGACGAAGGTGAGTCGAAGTAGTTGAACTGAACGTTGGTGAACCACGGCTGGTTCCCAAACTGATCCGACGACCTCGCAGTGAGTTCGACCCACTCGCCGTACTCCATGGAAGTCTTGTTAGCTGAAAGGCTTCCTGTGTACACCAGCGAGGCAGAGTAGGTGCCAGTGTTGTGTGTGGAATCGCCGTTGTAGGTAGCCGTGAAGGACTGTTGTGTTGTGCCAGTCAGCGACTGAGATAGCTTTGGCTTACCAGCACTGTCGAGACTCAGGTTCTGTGCGGTACCACCATTGAGGCGCACTGTGACAGTACCGCTGGGGATTACGACCGACGTGTAAGGGTTCGCAGCGGTAACTACATAATCAACACTCTTGCCGCCGTTAGTTGGCGTGGGTGTGATGGTCACATTTGGATTTGCTTTGGTGATCTTGATTTGAGCGTTGTTGTCGTTGCCAGGCTTGAGGGTCTTCTCAAACTTCTTGCTGTCCTTAGAACGAACAAAAGTGAACTTCTGATCGTTCGGGAACGTGGAGAACACGCTAATCCGTACTTTGTCGTTGGTGTAGGTCTTCGATCCAATGCTGATTTGCTTGCCGCGCACAACCGTGAGGTTTTCACTACCGAAGTCGTTTCCTCCACGGCGCTGGCTCAGAACAAAGTTCTTGCTGCCATCAGAGCCGTTCCACGCGAAGTTGAACTTTCTGGAACCGCTGGTGGTTCGGTCAGAGAGGCTGCGGCTTCCCGTTGCGGCCAATAGGCAGTGCGCGTAGCGTTGAGTGATCAAAAATCGCGGTAGAAATCAGCCCGTAGTGGATTCAATGGAGAGTCGTGATGAGCAACGCTTCTTTTAGCGCAGATGGATCGGTAATAACCGTCCTTGCTGACTTTGATGCAACCCCAGAGCAACTGTGGAAACTGTTTGAGAACCCTCGTCTGTTGGAAAAATGGTGGGGTCCGCCTTCGTGGCCGGCAACGTTTAGTCGCCATGAATTCCATCCCGATGGTGAAGCGCGCTATCACATGACCGGCCCTGACGGCACTCAAGCGCACGGTTGGTGGCAGTTCCACACCACCACGTTTCCGATAGTCGAATTCACTGACGGGTTCTCGGATTCCGAAGGTGTCCCAGATACCGCTTTGCCCACCAACAGAACTCGAGTCGAGGTGTCAGAGGCTGACGGCCTCGCTCGGATGACCCTGCGTAGCGAGTTTGAGAGCCCGCAGGCGCTCGCCACCGTGCTGGACATGGGAATGCAGGAAGGTATGACGCTGGCCATGGGTCAGATTGATGACGTGCTAGCGGGGTAGTGGCTGGCGTGCGTTAGCTTCCCGACGAATTGGCTAGGTTCGCTTGCCGCCTTAGGCTGGCATGGTGAGTGTTGAAGTTGTTTCTTCGGAATCTGCTGCAGAGTTCTTGAACCGTAAGGGAGTTGCAGTCCTAGATTTCTGGGCTGCCTGGTGCCGTCCGTGCTCCCAGTTTTCTCCAGTGTTTTCACACGTTTCAGACCAAGTGCCTACAGCGTCATTTGGCTCGGTAAACACTGACGCCGAGCAGGAACTGGCAAGGCAGTTCAAGGTGGCGTCGTTGCCAACAGTGGTGGTGTTGATTGATGGCGCACCGGTGTTTAGGAAAGCTGGCGTGATGACTGGCCGCGAGTTGCGTGCAACGGTTGAGAAATTCGTTGCGTTGGAGGAAGTTCGAACCCGGTAGTCGCGGTCGCAGCGGCGGCAAAACCGGGGGTATGGGTACGAAAATAGCTGCGGTTCCGCACGTGGCTGCCCACATGGCTGTGGCTATGGCCGTGGCTGCGCAATCTTCCAGAGGACCGAGCCTGCGATTCTGNNTCGCTAATTCGAGGGTAAATGCACCATTTGGCACTGTTTTCGCAGTTAGAAACACTCGCCGAGTCTTCCTGCTTCTTCCACACGGTGGACAAACCCTTTACTTTTTTCTGACGCCTTGGGCATTATGCGTTTAACTTCCTGTGGCGCACCCATCCGCGCGTCCAACCCTATTGCGTTTAGGTTTTGGACCCGTGAGCCACCACAACGATGACTCAAGGGGAAACAATGAAGGCTAAATTCTTGGTACTAGCAGGAGCGATGGCGCTCGCAGTGGCCGCCTGTTCAAGTGAAGCAAACGATGA
>DFNY01000193.1:0-2618 GCA_002376595.1 Jonesiaceae bacterium UBA3555
ATGCCCAGTTGTTCCGCGAGTTTATCGACGAGGTCCTTAGCAGGCTCGTATTTTTCGGCTGCCTGTGGTGACTTTTCTGCCCACAGTTTCACCGGCGGGGCCTTTGGCGTGGAGGGTAAACGCAAAGGTGGTAGTTCGGCTGCTGGGAGTGCAAGTGCTCTGGCAATAGCGCGTTGCCAAAGGTGCGCGCGCCGGCGGTTAGCGGTGCCACCAAAATCGTGCATGGACAGCAATCCGCCCACTGTGTGAGGGAGCGTCGTAGCAGCAGCAATGATTGCACGGTCAGGCAACATCCGGTGTGGAGAGATGTCCTTTGCGTGGGCAATCTTCTCACGTTCGCTCCACAGTTCGCGGACCACCGCCAACTTTTTGCGGTCTCGAATGGTCTGGATCCCGGAGGTCCGTCGCCATGGATCTTGACGGGGAGTGGGTGGCAAGGTGCGTAGGTGCTCGAACTCTTGAAGTGCCCACTCAAGTTTTCCTTGAGCCACGAGCTCGGTGCGTTCCGCGTGTGCCAAGTCAACCAAGAGTTCCACCTNNTGCTCCTTTGCAAGGGACACACCCAGGAAGTGGGAGGTAACTGCCGCGAGATTGACGCGTTCGATGCCGAGCATTCGAGCACCGTATTCGGTGTCAAAGATTGCTGGAGGTACCAGTCCTTGATCAGCCAACGGTCCAAGATCCTGGGTAGCCGCATGGAAAATCCACAGGTCATCCTGCATCAACGAGTTGAGTTCGTCCAAGGCTGGCAGTGATGTTGGATCGAACAAGAACGTACCAGAGCCATTACGGCGAACTTGAACTAGGTAGTTGCGGTTGTCGTACCTAAAGCCAGAAGCCCGTTCGGCGTCAACAGCGAATGGCCCCTCTCCTTGGGAGAGACGAGCCAGAGCGTTCGAGTATCCAATTGAGTTCGCAACCAGATATGCGGGACCCTCGGCTGGTGCGTTGAGAACCGGAACTGCAGCTACAGGAAGAGAAGTGGTCATTGAGTCTTTGGCATTCGTTCGTGGCTAACGCTGAACAAACAGCATTGGGAAACCTGCAGTGGTAAAGAGCAGGTTCATCCACGATTCAAGGTGATGTTTGAACTCTAAGTATATCTCGGACGGATTTTCGCCGATTGGGGCCCACGAAGCACGAATCTCAAGGCGGCTCGCGGTTTCTGCGTCATCTTCGTGCGCAAACGACTCTTCGGTGAGAGTGGTCACTGTGCCGCGCAACTCTGTGTAGCGTGCATCCGTGCTTGCGAGCGAATCGCGCACCCAAGACCGAGAAACCTCATAGAGCAGGGGATCGCGCGACATTTCGTTATCAAGTGTGGTGCGCACAATGGTTGCGAATCGAAATTTGCCGCCCCACTCGTCAACATGTGTTGGGGAGTACAGCAGCGTCAGGGAACCATCCGCGAGAACGTCGTCAGAGCCCTTAGAGTTCAAGATCTCCCCAGACAAAGCCGCAGCATATGGAGTGAATGCTTTGGGGGCAGGGATCTCTTCGATTCTCAGGTGCGCTGGGATGGAATCGGGGCGCAGCGCGCGCAAAGCCGAGAGGAACTCGGCCGGTATGTCTTCGCGCACTGTGCTCATATGGCAAGCCTAGCTAGAGCAAGTGACATAGCTTAGCTGCCACGCGCAGAACTTGATAAAAGTTGCTTCCCGCGTGCTTGCCTTTGCCAATAAATGCTTGAGGCTGCCTCTAGGTAGACTGACTACACAACCTCACACTGCTGGTCAAGTAGAGCCTCGATGAGTCACACAAACTCACCGTGAGCCATGCCAGGCAGAGTGATTGCGCGCATCAGCGTGGAAGTTGTGCCCGGTACATGAAGTTAGGTGGATGCATTCGTGAGTGTGGAAAACGAGCTCAACATCAAGGATTTGTTGGCGCGCCGAACAGGCACCAGCGCGCAAGACTGGTACTTGGTGTCCAAGGCCCGCTACGGAATGCAAGTAGCGTTCACACAGCTTTACCGCGCTTTAGGTGCAGGAGAGGTAGTCACGCAACTATTCACCTGTGCAACAGCCGTTAACCCAATTGTGGTGTCCGGCCTGACGCCGGTTTACGGCGAGGTGAGCGATTCCAACATTTCGCTTGATGCTCACAAACTTACGTTCACCCAAGACACCCGCGCAGTAGTTATCCAAAATACGTTTGGCATTGTTGACTCACAAAACGCGCAACGTATTGCAGACCGTGCGCGGTCAACTGGCGCGGTTGTTATCGAAGACAGCGCTCACTGCATTGCTCAGATGGCTCGCGACAACTCAGGCCAACCAATAGCCGACATTTCGATCCACTCATTCGGCGCCGAGAAAGTATTGCCAACTAAGTTTGGCGGTGCAATCTGGGTTAACCCAAAGTTCTCCCACGCACAGTCTCCGGAAATAAGAGAGCAACTTGTTAACGCCTTGAGTGCGCTTCCAGCGCCGTCTGCGAAGACAGAGTTTGCGATGCGAACCTACCGGGCCCAACTTCGAGTGTTGAGCAGAATTCCAGGCAAGGTTGGTTCGTCATTACGTACTCAACTGGCTCGAATCGGCGTGTTTGAACCACCAATTGTGCCTAGCGAAACCTGCGGCCAGCAGCCACAACAACCTGCCAAGATTTCTCAATTT
>DFNY01000193.1:2658-5705 GCA_002376595.1 Jonesiaceae bacterium UBA3555
TGTACGTACGCGAACTCGCGGATCTTGTTCAGCTGCCTTCGTCGCTTGTAACCGCACAAATATCGCTACAGGGCGCTCCCGGGGGCAAACCACAGAGCGCTCCCGAGGGCGATCCAGAAGGCGCGGGCGTGACACCTTCTCAATCCACTTCTTTGGTGCGGATGCCGTTCTTCGTTCCATCGCACTTGGACGCGGAGTCAGTGTTCGCTCACCTTGCTCGCAACAATGTCAGGCCGGGTCGTTGGTATCGTCCGGTTCTCTTCCCTGGTGCTCAAGACAACTCGGTGTACTACCTCGTACCTGGTGCGCCAGAGCACCTTGCCACCGAGGCGTTGGTAGCGCGGGTAGTGAACCTTCCTACTGACGTATCGCCTCAGGAAGCCTCGCGCATCGCTGGTGTGGTGCGCGAAGCTTTAGCGCAACTGGCATAAACCAGGAGTCNNGTTTTTCGCCGTGTGAAGTTCGTGCTTAACCAAGTTCACAATGCGCTTGAAATTGAGGTCTTTGGAGTACCACAGAGTGTGAACGGTCGCGTTCTTCCGACCCTCTTTCACCAGTGGCTTCAGAGCTTTTGGAATGTACTTGGCAGCAACGATGGTTGGGACGTTTCGCCAAAAGACCTTCTTAGATGGCACATCGAGTGTTAGTTCTTCATTAGCAACGAGATCACGTACATAGAGTGCAGGCAGGTTGTGCCCGGTTGCAGTGGCGTAGTAGCTCGCCGCACCCTGGCGTACGTTGAGTTCTAGGAGCTTGTGAGTTTGCGTGCGTGGGTCAAACATGACATCGAAGTTGGCTGGTCCCACATAGCCCAGCGAATCCAAAAGCCTAGTTATGTCTTGGGCTAGTTGGGGCTCATCCACGGTGACTACAGCGTTCATGTTTCCCACAAGTTTGGGGTTGTGCTCTGCAAGCACGATTTGTGCAATGGACACGTACTTGGTTTTTCCGTGCTGATCGGAGTACGTGTTGGCCACATGCATGACTCGTTCATCGCCGGCCAAATACTCCTGCACAATGAGTTCGCCAACATAGCCGCCAGCGTAGATTCGTTGGGCGTCGGCGAGGAGTTGTTCCGCAGTGGCGCACAGGTAGATTTTCTTCTGTCCAGGGAAGTTCAAGCCCGGGTAGAGCTCGGTGNNCATCGTCTTGAGTAACCGCCAAGGTCACCGGGTGAGGAATGCCCAACTCTGCACACGTTGTGTAGAACTGCGCCTTGTTAATGAGCTTCTCTGAGAGCGGTGTGGGCACCAAAGGGATCAAGTAGGCCTGCGAAAGTGCCTCACGGTGCCGCAGAACCGCGGTGGTGTACGCCTCAATTGTGGGCAGCAGAATCAGTTTCTGGCCAGGCAACTCTTGGGCTAGTTCAAGAAGCGCGGACACCAGCGCGCTCTCATCAGAAAAATCGCGCGATACGCGCACTTCGATGATCGAAGAATGTGAAGTCTCGCGCAGCGGCGCCCTACCCAGAGCAATGGAAGTTACTCCGTAGTATTCGTGAAGAGCTCGTGCGATTCCGTACGCGTTGATGCCGGTGCCAAGGATTACAGGAGTAAACTCGCTGAGAGTGTGCTGCATTGTGTGCGCATCCCTACATTCGTTTTGGGTGAAGCCGTCAGCAACTTTACCGGACGCACCTGGATAATGGACGCTTCGGGACACGCACCGTGAATCACAGACGCGCAACGTTGAAGAGGATAGATGTCTGCTAAGAATCTTGAGCCAGTCGGAGTCATTGGCGGCGTAGGTCCGTTGGCTACGGCCTACTTCTTGCGCCGGATTGTGGAGCAAACTGAAGCTCACAACGATCAAGATCACGTGGACGTCCTAGTTCTCAACCACGCCACCATCCCAGATCGCACGGCCTACATTCTGGGGGAATCGTCGGAAAACCCAGGGCCAGTGCTGGCTCGTGACGCGCAGCGGCCCGAAGCCTTCGGAGTGTCCTTCATTGTGATGCCCTGCAACACCGCCCACTACTTCACGCAACAGGTCATTGACGCCATCGAAGGCGAGTTCCTGTCCATCATTGACGTGACCGTCAATGCTGTGACGCAAAAGTTCCCGCATGCTACCAAAGTTGGGTTGTTGGCCACCGCAGGAACTGTGTCCTCACAGGTGTACCAAGATGCATTTGGGGCAGTGGATATAGAAGTCATCACCCCAACGCTCGAAGACCAACAGGCAATTAACGAGGTCATTTACTCCCAAGTGAAGGCCGGATTGCCCTCCGATGTCACCACGATTCGCGCTGTAGCTCAACGACTCATCGACCAAGGCGCAGCTACCGTAATCCTAGGCTGCACCGAACTCTCAGTAGCCGCAGTAGACCACGACCTCCTAGATGACCCAATGTTCTGCGACTCCATGGATCAACTCGTGCGGGCCACCATCNNCACAGTGCGCCACACGGCGCACTAAATTTCTCGACGAGATTGCAGCTCCAGCCCAGGCCCACTCTGGGAAGATACAGACAACCGTGACTCATCCCACGATTCGCGCGTAATATAGGACCTTGTGAGTCAAGATTCCCGCGTCATTGGCCCAGCAACGCAGATATCCGCCATCACTCCAACTGTCACCACAGACCGATTGCTCGATGACTTCGTTCCGCCACGGCACTTTGCCACAGCGAGCTTCGACACGTACCGAGCGAACCCGCAATACCCAAGCCAAGCATCTACACGAGACCGGCTTGAAGAGATAGCCCAGCAACTCTCGCAGTCCAAAGGCGGATGGCTCACAAAGTTCCTGCCATCAAACAAAAAACCAGTAGCCGTCTACATGGACGGCGGATTCGGTGTAGGTAAAACCCACCTCTTAGCGTCGCTCGCGCACACGGTAGGGGCCCAAAACACCGCCTACGGAACATTTGTGGAATACACCAACCTGGTTGGAGCGCTCGGATTCGCCAAAACCGTTGAAGCACTGAGCGAAAAAACCCTCGTGTGTATCGACGAGTTCGAACTCGACGACCCGGGCGACACCGTACTGATGTCCCGGCTCCTCCGGGAACTGGCAGACAGGGGAGTGGCGCTCGCGGCAAC
>DFNY01000193.1:5749-6741 GCA_002376595.1 Jonesiaceae bacterium UBA3555
CCGCAAGCGTTCAGTTCCTAAGCACATGCCAGGGCTGCCAGATGGTTCGCTCCCAGAGCTTGCCGTACAAGAAGTGGTGGATGGAGCAGTAGCAGTAGATAGCTTTGACATGCTGCTTAACCACCTCAAATTTGTTCACCCAAGCCGATATGGCGCAATGCTCGATGGCATCGGACTGGTTGCCCTGACAGGAGTACATCCGATCACCGATCAATCAACTGGTCTGCGATTCGTAGTGCTAGTGGACCGACTCTACGACCGTGACGTGCCAGTGCTCCTCGGTGGTAGCGGACTCGAAAACCTCTTCACCCAGGAAAAGCTCAACGGCGGATACCGCAAGAAGTACTTCCGCGCGTTGTCACGGCTGGGTGCGCTAGCTCAGGGTGGTCGCACACTCATTGGGCAAGAAATAAAGGATTAGCGCGGTGAAAACCCGCGCCACTCCTTTAGGTGCGTCATTGTGCCAGGGCGGTGGCCATCGCACACTAAGTGCGGTCACCTTAGGACTGCGCGAGGCGTTCCTTCTCAACCTCGACATCGAAATCTGCGGCGGGCCACTGTAGGTCAAGCGACTCCAAAGCGTCTTTCACCAACTCTGAAACGGCCAACCGGGCGAACCATTTTTCGTTAGCGGGAACCACATGCCACGGTGCGTAGCTTGTTGATGTTTTATCCAGCNNNACATCGCCTGGGTTGTATTTCCAGTACTTGTCTGGACGCTCCAAGCGTTCACCCAATCGAGCCTTCTGCTCATCTGGGGAAATATGCAAGAGAACTTTGATCAGAGTGGTTCCGCCGTCAACCAGCTCTTTTTCAAATTCGTTGATGAGTCCGTACCGTTGCTCCCACTCGTGAGCGGGAACGAGGTTGTTCACTCGAACAGCCAAAACGTCTTCATAGTGAGAGCGGTCAAATACTCCGATATACCCAGGCGCGGGTAAAGCCTTGCGAATGCGCCATAGGAAGTCGTGTGAGAGTTCTTCATCTGTAGG
>DFNY01000193.1:6802-7302 GCA_002376595.1 Jonesiaceae bacterium UBA3555
GCGCTCTTACGACCATCCTCCCAGCCAGGTGTTGTGGCAGGGTCTATCTGTGCAAGAGGGAGGGCGGAGAGGCCCTTGAGCGCAGGCAGAACTGCGTTTGAGTCTTTCTTGGCCATGACTACACCTTTGTGTCGATGGGAAGCGCCCCATTTCGTAGTACGAACGCAACGGAGGCGTGATCAGATGATCGTTCTTGAGGTTTGCAATATTGACTCTTTTACCGCTGCTGATAAACACGGAAACAGAGACTATGTAACTGATGTTATTGAGTCTTACCAAAGTTGCATCTCAAACCGCTTCTGACGCACCGGGCCTGCCTCGCCATTTTGGAAATCACGGAGTGCGGGTCTAGTATTTTTGAATGTGACGTGAGCCGGTTTGAACTGGCTACAAAGCAGCTTGGGCGATTGGCGCAGTGGTAGCGCGCTTCCTTCACACGGAAGAGGTCGTGGGTTCGATACCCGCATCGCCCACCAAACAAGAACCGTTGAGAATTCAAC
>DFNY01000236.1:0-2661 GCA_002376595.1 Jonesiaceae bacterium UBA3555
AAAATCGGATCACCGAGTAAGTTTGATGAAGTGAACAAAGTGGAAAAAGTCTAACTCTTTTGCCGCAGTGGAACCGATGCTCGCCGAGCACACCGAGATTGAGAAGCAACTTGCTGATCCGTCCATCCACGCTGACCAGGCCAAAGCCCGTTCGCTGGGTCGCCGTTACGCTGAACTCGGACAAGTAGTTAGTGCGTACAAGACCTGGCTCAGCGCGAGCGAAGACCTTGCAGCCGCGCGCGAAATGGCGTTGGAAGACCCTTCATTTGCCTCAGAAATCCCAGACATGGAAGAAGCTCTCGAAGCTGCCCATGAAAAACTCCGCACGGTACTGATTCCACGCGACCCAGATGACGCACGTGACGTCATCCTTGAGGTCAAAGCCGGCGAGGGCGGCGCAGAATCTGCACTGTTCGCATCCGACTTGCTGCGCATGTACATGCGCTACGCTGACCGCCAAGGCTGGAAGGTTGAGCTCATTGAAGCCAACGAATCAGATCTTGGTGGCTACAAAGATGTGCAAGTGGCAATCAAAGCCAAAGGAAACGTCACCCCTGAAGAGGGCGTGTGGGCACACCTGAAGTACGAAGGCGGCGTCCACCGTGTTCAGCGAGTGCCGGTTACGGAATCCCAGGGACGTATCCACACCTCGGCGGCTGGTGTGTTGGTTTTCCCAGAAGTTGAAGACGAAGGCGAAGTGGAAATCGATCAAAACGATCTCCGCATTGACGTCTACCGTTCCTCTGGGCCTGGCGGTCAATCGGTGAACACCACCGACTCCGCGGTGCGTATTACCCACATCCCAACCGGCATCGTGGTGTCTATGCAGAACGAGAAGTCACAGCTTCAAAACCGTGAACAGGCGATGCGTGTTCTTCGTGCGCGCCTCTTGGCTGCCAAACAGGAAGAAGTTGCTGCCGCAGCGCAGGACATGCGTAAGAGCCAAGTACGTACTGTGGACCGCTCAGAGCGTATCCGTACGTACAACTTCCCTGAGAACCGAATTGCAGATCACCGCACCGGATACAAGTCTTACAACCTTGATCAAGTGCTTGACGGCGACCTCGCACCGGTTGTGCAATCCGCAATTGACGCTGATGAAGCACACCGGCTCGCGCACGCGGGCGAGTAATGTCCACGGACAATCGCGGCCCTGAAGGTGAGGAACTCGTGCCGCATCTTGCGGTGCGAGAAGTCATCGCGTGGGCGGCTAGGATCCTCGCTGAGGCTGGGGTCAGCAGCGAGCGAGTCGATGCAGAAATACTGTTGGCGCATGTCTTGGGTGTCGAACGTGCAGACGTTCTTAAGCAGGCTCTCATGGGTCACACTGCCTGGGACAGCACAGACAGTGAACTAGCGCGGGATTATTCTCGATTGATCGCTGCCCGCGCGCAGCGTGTTCCGTTGCAGCATTTGACAAAGGTCGCTCACTTTAGGCGGCTCACTCTTAATGTGGGTCCAGGAGTCTTTGTGCCCCGCCCTGAAACCGAGATCGTGGTTCAGGTGGGAATCGATTATTTGGCTTCCCTGGGTAGAGACGCTATTGCGGTTGACTTGTGCACTGGATCAGGTGCTATTGCGTTGGCTATGGCCACAGAATTGCCGGCGAGCAGCGTATATGCGGTTGAGCTGTCTCACGATGCTTTCGCCTACACGGTCCGCAACAACCAAAACTATGGTTCACCAGTTCACCTTGTGCGCGGCGACGCTCGAACAGCACTTTCTGAGTTGAATGGAAGCGTAGACGCAGTCGTGTCCAACCCTCCGTACGTTCCATCGCAAGCTATCCCTAAGGATCTTGAAGTAGCACTGCATGATCCAGAACTTGCTCTTTATGGATTAGGGGACGACGGCCTTGAGATTCCTCGAGGCGTAACTCGAAGTGCAGCTAGACTACTAACGCCTGGCGGCATTTACGTCATGGAGCATGCAGAAGTGCAAGGTAGTGCAGCGCGTGAGATGGTCCGCGATACCGGCTACTTCGACCGCATTGAAACTCAACTAGACCTGACCAATCGACCACGAATGGTCGTGGCATACCGAAACAACGTTGCATACGTGGAAGGATTCAAACTGTGAGCAACAAGATTTCGCCAGCACACAATGACTCAACCTGGGGCCCGGCCATCGACGAAGCCGTGAACATCCNNACTGACACCGTGTACGGAATTGGCGCTGATGCGTTCAACCCGGCAGCTGTTGCAGCGCTCCTCGCGGCCAAAGGCCGCGGACGCCAAATGCCACCACCTGTTCTTGTGGGCTCGCTGGCCACTCTTGATGGACTTGCTACCGAGGTTCGCGATGACGCGCGAGCACTCGCCGAGAAATTCTGGCCAGGCGGACTCACCATCATTTTCAAGGCGCAGCCATCGCTTGCCTGGGACCTTGGCGAAACCCACGGAACTGTTGCCTTGCGTATGCCGGACCACCCAACCGCTTTGGCGCTGCTCGCGCGTACCGGACCACTGGCAGTATCGTCGGCAAACAAGACCGGCCAGCCAGCAGCATTCACCGCCCGTGAGGCGTTTGTGCAGCTGCAAGATTCGGTTTCCATCTACCTAGACGCAGGACAAGTGCCTGGGGGAGTAGCTTCCACCATCGTTGATGCCACGGGCGATGTTCTACGGGTGGTGCGCGCCGGAGCAATCACTATTGAGCAAT
>DFNY01000236.1:2757-4457 GCA_002376595.1 Jonesiaceae bacterium UBA3555
CAATTGCGCGAGGTAGCTACCGTGCTTGATTTGGGCGAGGAACCTGAACAAGTACAGGACAGCTCTGCGACCGAAGAAGTAGCGGATACGAACACCCAGTGAAGGCCTATCTCCTTGTCCTGCTGATTGCGGCGCTGACAACCTACCTACTGNNACTCCTTTTGCACGCTGGCTCGCTTTGCGAGCTGGCGCGGTCACAGCCGTGCGCTCGCGCGATGTGCACTCCATTCCCACTCCACGTCTTGGTGGAGCGGGAATGTTCTTGGGAATGTTGGTGGCGTTTGCTTTTGCGTCGCAGTTGCCGTTCCTCAAGGGGATATTTAACCCAGACCCCGCCACGTGTGTGTCAGGGGGCTGTTACAGCGCTTGGTACATCATTGTGGGCGCTGGCATGGTGTGTCTGTTGGGGATTGCCGACGATATTTGGGACTTGGACTGGATGGCCAAGCTGGTAGGTCAGATACTTGCGGCCGGCTTTGTAGCCTGGCAAGGCGTACAACTAATCTCCATTCCCATTGCTGGTTTGACCATTGGGTCATCACGGATGTCTCTGTTTACCACCGTTTTTGTGATCGTACTTGTGATGAATGCAGTGAACTTCGTCGATGGCCTCGATGGGTTGGCTGCAGGAATCGTAGCAATCGGCGGCGCCGGATTCCTGGTGTACTCCTACCTCCTCACCCAGCAGAGCACCCCGAACTCCTATGCCTCGGTTGCATTGACTATCTTGGCAGCGTTGGTGGGTGCCTGCATTGGATTCTTGCCCCACAACTTCCATCCAGCCAAGATNNGCTCCATGGTGCTGGGCTTCATGATGGCTAGCGCTTCAATCATGGTGACCGGGCAGATCGATCCGGCAACCGTCACGGTGGGAATGACTCTTCCCGCTTTCGGTCCACTTCTCTTACCAGCAGCGGTACTCATCCTTCCTNNGCGCTTGGCGGCCGGTAAGTCTCCTTTTGCGCCAGACCGGCTCCATATTCACCACCGATTGCTGGGATTAGGGCACTCCCACCTAGAATCGGTTTTAGTCATGTACATGTGGAGCGCTGTCTTTGCATTTGGTGCGATCGCGCTCTTCAGATATCAATTCCGCTACGTGGCAGTCATCGGAGCCGTTGCAATTTTCGCAATGGTTATTGTGACCGCGTGGCCGGTACTTAGAAAAAGGCTTTGGCCACACAACCAATCGAAAGGACGCACTCATGTCAGCTGACAACTCTGCGCCAACTGAGGGTGCACCTACCAACGAACCACCAGTGGTTCCCGTGGTTCCACACCACGTAAACAAGGAGATCTTCCAGTCTTCAATGCGATACCTTTTCTGGCTTCTCGCCGGGCTCAAGGTGCTGGGGGTAGTCGTGGGGTACTTCGTTGGAAAGATGCCAGGAGTCTGGGGCGCCTTGCTCGGAGTCGCAGTGGCATTGGTCTTCTCAGGCACCACAATCTGGTCCTTGATGCACACAGCTGACAAGTCTCCGAACTACACCATGGCAGTTGTTTTGGGCGCGTGGATTGGCAAGATGTTCTTCTTCGTCATAGTTCTAGCTGTCCTAGGACAGTTCGATTTCTACCACCGCGTAGTGTTCGCTGTGGTCTGACTTATTGGCGTGATTGGTAGCGCACTGCTAGACATGCGAGCGGTAACCAAAGGTCGTCTGCCTTACGTGACACCTACAAAATAAAAAAGTGATGCGATT
>DFNY01000236.1:4475-7953 GCA_002376595.1 Jonesiaceae bacterium UBA3555
AACAACTATTCAGTAAGAATGCCCATTGAACGGTTGAAGCCTACCTTCGACTTGTCTCAAAAACCGCACGGATTCGGGAATAAATCGACCGGACCTGTCAATTTGAGTCACCAGATGGGATAAGATTCTTGCGATCCATAACGGATATGCGCAGACACAGGCGATGCCGCCTCAGCACCACCGTCTGCGCCATGACTACCGGGAGATTACACTGTCCAATCTAGCGACGATCCTCAACCTCGCCGCGTCTGGAGACGAAGGCGGGTTCCACCCACCTTCAATCAATGAATTCTTTCCGGCACCCATCTTCGAAAACGAGCTATTCGAGTTCACCAGGATTCACTTGGTGCAGCTCGTTGCGGCCGTTGTTCTGATCACCCTGTTCATGGTCGCTGCAAAGCGAGCAAAACTGGTACCGGGCCGCGGTCAGAACGTAGCAGAAATGGCGCTGGACTTCGTGCGAGTAAACATCGCAGAAGAAATTCTCGGCCACAACCCGCGCAAGTACCTTCCAATGCTGACCACGATGTTCTTTGCCATCTTGGCATTCAACATCACGGGCATCATTCCGTTCCTGAACATTGGTGGAACCTCAAAGGTTGCACTTCCACTTGTTCTTGCGCTTTGGACCTTCTTGGTTTACCTGTCCTCCGGTGTAAAACGCTTCGGAGCTGGCGGTTACTTGAAGAACCAACTTTTCCCACCAGGTATCCCTAAGTTCCTGTACGTCTTGATCACTCCGATTGAGATGCTCCAGGTCTTCCTGTTTAGGCCAATGACACTTGCTCTGCGTCTTACGGCAAACATGGTTGCTGGACACCTTCTCCTCGTTCTCTGCTTCTCGGCTACGAGCTTCTTCCTGTTGCACCCAAGCTTTGGAATGAAACTGCTCTCGCCAGTAGGTCTAGCCTCCGGACTAGCCTTCACGCTCTTCGAGATCCTCGTGGCAGCACTGCAGGCCTACGTGTTCACTCTGCTTTCCGCGGTGTACATCAACATGGCAATTGAGGAAGAACACTAAGTTTGAGCTCAGGCTCATATGACTTAATGGTGCGCAGGCCTGACCGCGAATCAGCCTGAGCGCTAGACCTCATTACAGGGGTCACCCAAGAAACAGCTTCATTTCGAAAAAACGACACGTGCACAAAGCATGTGCCTAACGGAAGGAATCCTTCAATGGACATCACCACCACCCTCGCAGACGTTTCAGTGGAGCTCACCGGCTCGCTCTCAGTAATCGGTTACGGTCTCGGAACCCTTGGCCCAGGTATCGGCCTCGGTATCCTCATTGGTAAGACCGTTGAAGGTATGGCACGCCAGCCAGAGGTTGCTGGTCAGCTCCGTACCACCATGTTCATCGGTGTTGCATTCGTTGAGCTTCTTGCTCTCCTCGGCTTCGTTTCCGGATTCCTCTTCTGATGACTCTCTTCACCACAACCTCGAACGTTCTCGCTGCGGGAGGTGAAGAGGTTTCAGGTCTGAAACTCTTCATCCCAGAGTGGTACGACGTCATCGGGTCGGCAGTGGTGATGGCAATCATCGGATTCTTCTTCTACAAGAAGATCCTGCCGACTTTCCTGGCAATTCTCGACGACCGCCCTGCGAAAATTGAGGGCGGCCTTAACCGCGCTGAAGAAGCTCAAGCCGAAGCAGACGCTCTACTAGCCGAATACAAGGCACAGTTGAGCGAAGCCCGCGCTGAAGCTGGACGTATCCGTGAAAACGCACGTTCCGAAGCTACTGACATTGTGTCTGAGTCTCGTGTGAAGGCCACGTCAGAGGCAGATCGCATTCTCGAAACGTCCAAGCGTCAAATCGAAGCAGAGCGTGCTGCTGCAGCTGTTTCTCTTCGCAATGATGTGGGAGCACTCGCAACCGAGCTCGCTTCAAAGATTGTTGGAGAATCGCTCGAGGACAGCGCACGTCAATCGCGCGTCGTCGACCGTTTCCTCGATGAACTCGAAGCGTCATCGGTATCGACCGCTGTAAAGGGGAACTGATGCGCGGGACCAGCCAGGCGTCGTTGACCGCAGTGCAAGAGAAGGCCGCACCAGTACTCGAAGCTGCCGGCCAAGACGCGCTGACCATCGNNACGATGGCTCTGGGGCCCTGCGCCGGTCACTTGCAGACCCATCGCGTACCAGCGACGACAAGATCGTTCTGATCCGCTCGATCCTGGCCAACGGTTTCGACCCACGCGTAGTTTCCATTATGGAAGCACTCGTATCGGAGCGTTGGTCTGCAGATAGAGACCTCTCAGATGCAGTCTCACTTCTCGCTATTGATGCATACCTCGCGGCTGCACAAGCCGAAGACCAACTGGAAACAGTTGAGTCGGAGATGTTTGCTATCACCCGCGCGCTTAGCGGACAGCGTGAAGTACGACAGATCTTGTCTGACCCATCGAGCAAAGCGGAAGACCGCGTAGCCCTGTTGGAGAAGCTGATCGTTGGTAAAGCACACCCCGTCACCGTTGCACTAGCAAGCCGCGCAACAGCAGCACCTNNGATTTGTTCCTGCACTTGGTCGTGTGTCTGACTTGGCTGCGGCCCGACGAGCACGCACGGTCGCGTATGTCTCAGTGAGCCACGCGCTAAATGCAACGCAACTCGAACGACTCGAGGCTGCATTGGAGGCCCACTACGGGCAGCAGATGCAACTGAACGTCACGGTTGATCCGGCGGTTGTAGGTGGCTTGCGCATTCAAGTTGGAGCAGACGTTGTTGATTCAACAGTTCTGACCCGGCTACTGGATGCTCGCAGACGCCTCGCAAGCTAACGCCCCTTCATTGCCGCTAGTGCCATGCACTAGCACCCCATGACATAAAAGTTGACTGCACTAGCAGCCACGACAGGAGAAGAGCTAATGGCTGAGCTGACTATCCGGCCGGACGAGATCCGAGCCGCACTTGACAGCTTTGTGAAGTCTTACGAACCTGCGCAAGTAGTTACCGAAGAAGTTGGCCNNGACGGTATCGCGCAGGTTGAAGGACTTCCAAGCGCAATGGCCAACGAGCTGTTGCAATTTGAGAACGGGACTCTAGGTCTCGCACTGAGCCTTGACGTACGCGAAATCGGTGTAGTCATCCTCGGTGAATTCACCGGAATTGAAGAAGGCCAGGAAGTTCGCCGTACCGGCGAGGTTCTGTCCGTAGGTGTTGGCGACGACTACCTCGGCCGCGTTNNGCGTTGTAGACCCATTGGGTAACCCAATTGACGGTCTCGGCGAAATCAAGACTGTTGGCCGCCGCGCACTTGAGCTTCAGGCTCCAGGCGTTATGGCACGTAAGTCGGTTCACGAACCGCTACAGACTGGTTTGAAGGCAATCGACTCGATGATTCCAATCGGTCGTGGCCAGCGTCAGCTCATCATTGGTGACCGCCAGACCGGTAAGACTGCGATCGCAATCGACACCATCATTAACCAGAAGGCAAACTGGGAGACCGGCGACCCAACGAAGCAGGTTCGCTGCATTTA
>DFNY01000010.1:0-224 GCA_002376595.1 Jonesiaceae bacterium UBA3555
AAGACCGCAAATATTGCGTTGTTTTCGGTGGGTGCGTTGACCGGTGGGTTGCCATCACACGTGTATTCGGCGGGCTACTTGGAGCCAGAGGACGTGGAAATTCTGGATTCCGAGCAGGTTGTTGGGGACGTATGCACAGTTTTCCTGCGCCAGGATGGTACCTACGCGGATATCCCGATCAACAAGCGTGCAACGGGCCCAACTCCCGATCAGTTACGGCAGAT
>DFNY01000010.1:255-3415 GCA_002376595.1 Jonesiaceae bacterium UBA3555
ACATTCAAAGGTGTGAACACTGCTCCTATTGTTGAGATTCGTCCGGCGTTGCCAAAGGACGTACCCGTAATCCGCGAACTCGTTCAACCGTATGCGGACCGACGAATCTTGATTGCCAAAGAAGCAGTTACCTATTACGAAGCAGTGCAGGAGTTTGTGGTTGCACATTTGCCCGGCCAACCCAATGAAGTTGTCGGCTGCGGTGCACTTCACGTGATGTGGGGAGAACTTGCTGAGATTCGCACCTTGGCTGTTTCCGGCCAACATCTTGGGAAAGGTGTTGGGCACGCAATCGTTGAAGAACTATTGAGGCGTGCGCGCGCTCTGGAGCTTCGGCACGTGTTCTGCTTGACGTTCGAAACTACATTCTTTGAACGTCATGGCTTCCATCAGATTGAAGGCACTCCGGTTGGCGTAGACGTCTATGCGGAACTGCTTAGATCTCACGACGATGGCGTGGCCGAGTTCCTAGATTTGGCGCGCGTAAAGCCCAACACATTGGGGAATAGCCGCATGCTCATNNGAACTCAGCTAGGCAGTGAGTAGACCTCGCCGTCTTGTTCCACAAGGCCGTCCTCAATGAGCGAGGCAACGCACCGTTCCAACTGCACGCGGTCAGGCCACACAAGGTCAATGGCGCTACCAAGCACCGGACCGTGAGCGTCACGCAGAACCTTCATTACTTTTCCACGGACTTGCCGGTCAGTTCCGGTGAACTTTTGAGTTTTACGGACTCCCGCGTGTTCGTCTTGTGGGAACCCAGCCGTCCGCCACGCACACCACTGAGCGACCGGGCACTGGTCGCACAGAGCGACACGGGCAGTACAGATGACGGCACCAAGTTCCATCGAACTCGCAGCCCACAATGCAGCTTCAGTGTCACTTGCGGGACGCAGCCTGGCAATGAACTTCTTCTCAGCACTGGTGTATGAGGGTGTAGGGAACTGGGTGCCAGCGAAAACGCGGGCCACAACCCTGCGCACATTGGTATCAATGACGGTTGATCGCTTTCCAAACGCGAAGGCCATAACCGCCGCCGCCGTGTAGTCACCAATTCCAGGCAACGCAACCAACTCGTCGTAAAGTTGGGGAACTTGCCCGCCATGCACATCACGGATTACCGCTGCACACTCCTGCAAGCGCAGCGCCCGGCGCGGATACCCAAGCGAAGCCCACTCGCGCAGAACCTGCGCGGTAGGTGCATCAGCCAAATCGGAAGGGGTGGGCCACAACTCAAGCCAACGCCGCCAAATCGGTTCCACGCGTGCAACAGGAGTCTGCTGAGACATTACCTCGCTCAACAAAACCGCCCACGCCGAGGTTCCGGCAAGCCGCCACGGCAGCGGGCGCTGCTCACGCAAGAACCACTGGCCAACCTCACGCTGGACGTTATCAACAACCGTGGAAGACACCTTGGGGACAACGAAACCAGTAGAAGGACGGGAAGCAAGCAACGGATCGAGCACACCATATTGTGGCACGTGCGCGTCCTTGACTCATCCGCGCCCACCATNNGACTTGGGGAAAACCACCCAACAGCCGTACCGTTTCCTACATGGACGAGTTTGAACGGCACGAGAATCCACAACGGAACTCAACCGAACCAGAAGTACCACAGTACGTTTACTGGATCCGGCGCACCGTTGCACTCATCATCGTGATAGCGGTGCTGCTCCTTGCCTTCTTCCTCATCAAATCGGTAGCCTCGTTCTTCAGCAGAGACGACGCGAAAGAGACAACTAACTCGCAGGCTCCAGCGAAATCTGGCACCGATAAAGAAACATCTGTTTCCAAGAACGAGCCAGGCGACGATACGAGTCCTGCCGCTTGTCCTGCTGGACAAGTGGAACTCGGAATCAAGAGTGCACGTACATCCATTGCGCAAGGCGCAACATTCCCTATGACTGTGACCATGAAATATAGCGGCGAAGAGCCCTGTGTTCTCGACTCGTCCGCTGAAAAAACAGTAGTCACCATTTCATCGGGCAAAGACCGAATTTGGTCAAACAAGGACTGCGACGACTCCGGCACCAGGCCACTGCGCATGGAAAATGGGGCGTCCTCCGAAATCACAGTGAACTGGGATTCAGTACGTTCAGATGCCACCTGCTCTAAAGACCTGCCAGCGGTAAAGGCCGGCACCTACAAAGCTGTAGCGACCTACGGAGATTCCGCCTCCGCGGAACTCGTATTCCAAGTCAAGTAGAACTAACTAGAACCAGCGCGGTACGCCGAGTACTAGGGTTGCCAATTCCAATTAGGCGCCACTGTGCCTGACTAGAGGCAAAGGTGCCTGATTAGACGTAGCGTTCCAGAATGCTGGATTCAGCCAAACGAGACAGACCTTCACGTACTGCTCGGGCTCGTTGTTCGCCAACACCGTCAACAGCCATGAGGTCTTCAATTGAGGCAGCAAGTAGTTTTTGGAGCCCACCAAAGTGGGAAACCAATCGGTCAACAATCGCATTTGGCAGGCGTGGAACGCGAGCCATCATGCGATACCCGTGAGGAGCCACGGCAGCGTCGAGTGCGTCCCCGCCACCTGGCAAGCCAAGGATTCGTCCAATCGCGCTGAGGTCCAATAGTTCGGTAGAGTCCAGTTTGCCCAGCGCGGTGAGCGTTTCAGGCACCGAGTGGCCCTTGCGGACGGTGTCCACGTAATCACGCAGCACTAGTTCGCGGTCAGATCCGATTGCACCAATGAGTTCGTCATGTTGCAGTGCAAGCAGACGACCTTCGGTGCCGAGCTCCACAACGTAGGAAGCGACTTCGTCGGAAATGCGTCCAACCATTTCGAGGCGCTGAACCACGATGCACACGTCACGTACGGTCACGAGGTCTTCGATTTCGAGGGCGGACAAGGTTCCGGATACCTCATCAAGACGAGACTTGTAACGTTCGAGCGTTGCTATTGCTTGGTTGGCGCGGCCCATGATGGTGTCTGGGTCTTCGAGAACGTAGCGGCGTTGGCCCACGTACAGTGCAATGATGTGCATGGACTGAGACACCGAGATGACGGGGAGTCCGGTTTGCTTTGCCACACGTTCTGCTGTGCGGTGGCGGGTACCAGATTCTGAAGTCTCGATGGTTGGGTCTGGTATGAGCTGAACTGCTGCGCGGCGGATTCGACCCCCGTAGCCGTCGAGAACTACAGCGCCAT
>DFNY01000010.1:3426-4050 GCA_002376595.1 Jonesiaceae bacterium UBA3555
GCGAGTTGATGAGAACTCAACATCTAGCTCAAACCCCCCGGTAGAAATGGTGTCAACTACTGAGTCATAGCCGAGCACGATGAGCGCACCTGTGCGTCCGCGAAGGATTCGTTCAAGTCCATCACGAAGTTCGGTGCCCGGTGCTACTGCAGCCAGCGTTTCATGCAGGAGTTCGTCTTGAGTTACAGGGGTGTGCGCCACGTGATAAATCCTACGGCCAGAGTGTTGAAGTTACTTGTGATCATACCCGTCCTGCGAGGGCTTGATCATTAGGAACTGCGCAAGTTTCCTACGTAGATTTTGTGCAGAAGGCTGAGGTATGCCTGCTTTGCGCCATCTTGGGTGACTCAGGCTACGGTTCCCACAAGGTTGACCGCTTCATACACTGTTTGAGCTTGGAGGACTTTCATTCCTGCAGGCGGAACAATTTGGGCGCTCGCGGGTACCACCGCACGCGTGAAACCGAGGCGTGCCGCTTCGTTGAGCCGCTGTGTAAGACCAGTAACGGGGCGTAGCTCTCCGGCTAAGCCGACTTCACCCAAAGCAATGGTTCCCACGGGTAGCGCTTTGTCCTCCAGCGCACTCATGATCGCGAGCAACACGGAAAGGTCTGCTGCCGGTTCG
>DFNY01000010.1:4152-9186 GCA_002376595.1 Jonesiaceae bacterium UBA3555
CACGTACCAGGTACCAGCATGTTGATGTGGGATAAGAACAAGCCGGAAGGGTCGGCCAAACCCACAATGCCAGTCTCGGTGAGCTCGAAGCAGCCGACTTCGTCGGTTGGTCCGTAGCGGTTCTTGGAGGCACGAACCATGCGCAGCCGGGAATGGCGGTCGCCCTCAAATTGGCAAACAACATCCACTAGGTGCTCAAGTGTGCGCGGTCCAGCTACGCTACCGTCTTTGGTTACGTGGCCCACCAACACGATGGGAAGGTTGCGTTCCTTTGCAGCTGCAATCAGAGCACCTGCCACTTCACGTACTTGCCCCACTCCACCGGGGCTACCCTCCACCTCAGTGGAAGCAATGGTTTGCACAGAGTCCACAATGAGAAGGTCTGGCTGTGCGGCTTCGATATGCCCGAGTACCAACCCAAGGTCTGTTTCAGCTGCGAGCAGCAGGTTGGAANNTCTCCAGTGATATAGAGGACCTTGCGGCTATTGCGCGCTGTTGTCGCAGCAACATCGAGCAGAAGCGTTGACTTTCCTACCCCAGGCTCACCTGCAAGAAGAACGACTGCTCCGGGAACTAGTCCGCCACCAAGGACTCGGTCAAACTCGCTGATGCCAGTAGGTACAGCCTTGGCTGCGTCCACGTTGATCTCTGCAATTGGGCGCGCCGGATTCTTAGTGGGATTGGTAGCGGAAGTTTTTGGGCCGGTGGTGGCCGCGCCGCCTTCCACAACCGTTCCCCACTCCTGACATTCTCCGCATCCTCCTACCCACTTGGCAGTCACCCAGCCGCATTCGGTGCAGCGGAATGCCGGGCGATTTTTGGTGGTCTTGGTTGCGGTAGCCATGACCCAAACTTATCGGTTACCTATGACATCGAGTAATTGCCAGCTGAGCAAACTCTCGTTGATCACGAATCATGGCGCGGCAACTCGCGGCACGTGGGTTAGGCGAGTTCTGCTTTAGAGTGGAACCAGAAAACTGCTTCAGTGCGACGCACTGTGTGCACTCGGCAATACATAGGTGAGGACCAAAGATGACCCAGGAGCCTAACAAGACCAGCAATACCTCCAGCAACGACGAGGCTAATCAGCAGGTCAACGAGGGTGTGGACACGGCTGGACTAAGCGTTGCCGAGACGCAAGAGGAACTGCAAGACTCAGCCGAATCGTCGGAAAATGCCGACGCTGAAAAGGTGACGCAGCCGGCCACAATCGGACGTAAAGCCATTTGGGTGGTTGGCGCTCTCGTAGCCATTTACTTTATTGGTGACGGGATCATTGGCCTGATCACCAAGTAACACCGCTTTTTACACTTCCCACGCCACTTAGGACCAGCCCCGTGAAAAATCCCGGAATGAATGATGTTGCCCGCCTTGCAGGGGTTTCTCATCAGACCGTTTCACGTGTGCTCAACGATTCCGCAAGTGTCCGTCCTTCCACTCGTGAACGAGTGCAGGCGGCAATAGACGAGCTGGGATACCGCAGGAACTTCGCGGCTAGAGCTTTGGTGACCAAGCGTTCCGGAACCATTGGCGCAATCACTACCGGTCGTTCCCTGTTTGGACCCCAGCGAGCCGTCATCGCAATTGAAGAGGCGGCGCGTGAAGCGGGATACTTCATTTCAATGGCCACCGTGAAGCAAGCCAACGCACGCGTGATGCGCGAGCTACTTGAGCACCTTTTGGGGCAGGGCGTTGAAGGAATCGTGGTGATTGCACCCCAGATTGAGGTAGTGCAGGCCCTTCACTCCTTCGACTCGCCAGTTCCAGTAGTGGTGTTCGCTGACGCAGACCAGGTTCCTCAGCGAATGCACTCAGTTTCCCTGGATCAACGGGAAGCTGGACGTTTGGCTGTACGCCACCTAGCCGAATTGGGGCACCGCGAAATCGCACATGTCTCGGGGCCGTTGGATTGGACTGACGCGCGAGGCAGGCTCGAAGGTTGGAAAGAAGAATGCGGGACTCTGGAGATCAACCCGGTTCCGTTGGTCCAGTCCGATTGGTCTTCTGAACGAGGCTTCGAAGTGGGTGTCCACTTGGTTCGTGCAGGCGTACCAACAGCAGTCTTTGCTGCGAATGACATGATCGCCTTGGGACTCATTAGGGCATTTACCGAGGCCGGTTTGCGGGTACCACATGATGTTTCAGTGATTGGCGTTGATGATCAACCCGGTGCCTCCAACTTCATTCCGCCTCTCACTACAATTCATCACCGCTTTGCCACCCTAGGTCGCTCCATCATCGAGTCCTTAATCCAGGGGATCGAAGGGACAACACCTGAAAACAAGGTTCTGACTCCAGAACTGGTTGTGCGGTCTTCGACTACTGCTCCTAGGAGCTAGGGCGCAGTTATGCCGCTGCTCCTAGGGTTTAGACGGTAACTACTCAGCCGTTTCCCATTCGCCCGAGAGTCACATTCGGGACTCAAGCAATCGCGCCCTATCCGCGGTTACCAGCGCACCCACGGATCTCGAGAACCGGAGTGCGTTGTCTATCACGGGGCATCGAAGCCCAATTGTCTGACTTATTGTGCACCGCTTGTAGTTACAAAATGTGAACGCTAACATTTAGGTATCAGGTAGTTTCTCACATGACAGCACACGCACGATTGTGAACGCTAACATTTGGGTGAAGCGGTTGTGATCCTTCATCCGCTACATCAGATTCTCACTACGCCAGCACGCTGATGTGCCAGAAAGTAGAACCACCATGAACGCTGACCAACTGACGGATATCCGTGAGGCTATAGTCTCCGGAAAAACTGCCCTTGGAATTGAGCTTGGTTCCACCCGAATCAAAGCTTGCCTCATTGGACCAGAAGGGCAGCCAATTGCCAGTGGCAGCCACGACTGGGAGAACTCATTTGTGGATCGTCTGTGGACGTATCCAATCGAAGAGGTCGAGCAGGGCATGCAATCTGCCTATGNNGTTCGGCCAACAACTTTTGGTGCGCTTGGTGTCTCAGCGATGATGCACGGTTACTTGGCTTTTGATGCAGAAGACAACCTTCTGGTGCCGTTCCGCACCTGGCGCAACACCAACACTGGCGTGGCCGCCGCTGAACTGTCCGAGCTTCTCGATTACAACATCCCACTGCGTTGGTCGGTTTCGCACTGGTACCAGGCAATCGTTGACGGCGAAGAGCATGTTCCGCAGATTGATTTCCTCACCACGCTCGCTGGCTATGTGCACTTCAAACTCACAGGCCGCAAGGTACTTGGTGTAGGGGACGCTTCCGGAATGTTCCCGGTTGACCCGGTAACGCGCGACTACGACGCCCGTTTGCTTGCTTTAGTGGACGAACGTGTTGCTACCCGCACCGCCAGCCCACGGTTGGTGGACTTGCTCCCTAAGGTTTTGGTGGCGGGCGCTGATGCTGGTTCCCTCACCGAATCTGGCGCGTTGTGGCTGGACCCAACGGGAACCCTTGAAGCAGGAATCGTTGTGTGCCCACCCGAAGGTGACGCTGGAACCGGAATGGTTGCTACCAATGCCGTAGCACCACGCACCGGAAACGTGTCCGCAGGTACTTCCATTTTTGCCATGGTGGTTTTGGAACACGCGCTGGCCAACCGTCACCACGAACTGGATCTGGTTACCACTCCGGCCGGTGATTTGGTGGCTATGGTGCACTGCAACAACGGTGCTTCTGAACTCAACGCGTGGGCGTCAATGTTCGGTGAGTTCGCACAGGCACTGGGTGTGCAGGCTTCACCTGACCAGGTGTTCGGTGCGTTCTTGGGCAATGCCCTTGAAGGTNNGCGGCGGGCTGCTTGGCTACAACTATTTATCTGGCGAACCGATCACGGGCCTCGAAGAAGGTCGTCCACTGTTTGTTCGCACCCCTGACTCACGTCTGACCTTGGCTAGTTTTGCCCGCACCCAAGTGAATGGTGCTTTTGCCACGTTGGCTTTGGGCATGCGAGTGCTAGCTGGTGAGTCGGTTCAGATCGACAACATGTTGGCGCACGGTGGAATGTTCCGCACCGAAGGCGTGGCGCAGACGTTGTTGGCTGCCGCTATCAATGCTCCTGTTTCGGTGGCGCAGACCGCTAGTGAGGGTGGTGCGTGGGGTATCGCGGTGCTTGCGGACTTCTCCGCGAAGCGTGTTACTGGGGAAGCTCCAACTGACTTGGGGGAGTTCTTGAACGCCACGGTTTTTGCTAACGCTGAGATTTCAACGGTTGCCCCTGCTGCGCAGGACGTTGAGGGCNNCGGTTTCGTCACTGTAATTGACGTTTCCAGTCGAAGTTTTTTTACAACATGAGAGGGCTATCCATGTTTAGCCAAGAAGAAGTAGACGCGAAGGAAGCACGCGGTATCGGCGCGGCAACTGGTTTGGCTGGTTACAGCCAAGAGGTTCTTGACGAGATTGCGCAGGTGCGCAAGATTGTGTGCGATTTGCATGCTGAGTTGCCTCGTTGGGAATTAGTTGTCTGGACTGCTGGGAACGTCTCGCAGCGTTTGAAGTCGGCGGATTTGCTAGTTATCAAGCCGTCTGGTGTCACCTATGACGAGCTCACGCCGGAGAAGATGGTTGTGACTGATCTTGATGGCAATTTGGTTGATGGTGACCGTTTGCCAAGCTCGGATACTGCTGCCCACGCGTATGTGTACCGCAACATGCCGAACGTTTTTGGAGTGGTGCACACTCACTCAACGTATGCGACTGCTTGGGCGGCTCGGGCTGAGCCGATTCCTTGTGTGCTCACCATGATGGCTGATGAGTTTGGTGGCGACATTCCTGTTGGTCCGTTTGCTCTGATTGGCGACGATTCCATTGGTCAGGGGATTGTGGACACTCTCAAGGATTCGCGCTCGCGTGCGGTGTTGATGCGTAATCACGGTCCGTTCACGATTGGTAAGGACGCTAAGGACGCGGTGAAGGCTGCCGTGATGGTTGAGGAGGTTGCGCGTACGGTGCACATCTCCAGGCAACTTGGCGAACCTACTCGGATCTCGCAGACGGATATCGATTCGTTGTATTACCGGTATCAGAATGTGTACGGCCAATAACAAGCCGTGCAGGCGAAGTTG
>DFNY01000010.1:9343-13106 GCA_002376595.1 Jonesiaceae bacterium UBA3555
GAGCCTAATAGGCACAGTCAATTACGCCAAGCGGACGTAGTTATTGCCCGAACCACGCAACAAGAAATGCATCGCTGGTAGCCCATTGGGCTACCAGCACCCACAGATTTCCGACGAGTTGGCTGGGACCCAGCGGATTCGTCGATTAGCAAAAACGAAGGATATGGACATGAAGAACCCATTTGAAGGTAAAGAAATCTGGTTCCTCACCGGATCGCAGGGCCTCTACGGCGAGGAAACCCTGATTCAGGTTGCGGACCAGTCCAAGGAAATTGCTGAACTCATCAACGCTTCTTCGGACGTTCCAGTGAACGTTGTGTGGAAGCCAGTGTTGAAGGACTCGGATTCCATTAAGGCGCTGATCCTTGAGGCGAACGCCAACCCTAACTGCATTGGTTTGATCACCTGGATGCACACGTTCTCGCCTGCAAAGATGTGGATCCGTGGCCTTGACCAGCTTAAGACCCCACTGTTGCACCTCCACACTCAGGCGAAGNNCAGGCTGCTCACGGTGATCGCGAGTACGCGTACATTCAAACTCGCATGAACATTCCTCGTAAGACCGTTGTCGGTCACGCGTCGAACGCTGAAGTTACTGCGCAAATTGGTACGTGGGCTCGTGCGGCTGCTGGTTGGGACGCTGCGCAGAACATGAAGCTTGCTCGCTTTGGTGACAACATGCGTTACGTCGCAGTGACCGAGGGTGACAAGACCGAGGCTGAGATTTCGCTTGGTGTTTCGGTGAACACCTGGTCGGTGAACGAACTGGTTGAGGCTGTGAACGCGGCTACCGAAGAGCAGATCGATGCTGTTGTTGCCGAGTACGAAGAGCTCTACGAGGTTCAGGAAGAACTCCGCAAGGGCGGAGAGCGTCACGACTCGCTCCGTTACGGCGCTGCAATTGAAATCGGTTTGCGCTCATTCCTTGAGGCTGGCGACTTCACCGCCTTCACCACAAACTTTGAAGACCTTGGCGAACTCCGCCAGCTTCCGGGTCTTGCTGTTCAGCGCCTGATGGCTGACGGTTACGGCTTTGGTGCTGAGGGTGACTGGAAGACTGCTGTCCTCATCCGCATTGCAAAGGTTATGGGTTACGGCCTACCAGGTGGAGCTTCCCTCATGGAGGACTACACCTACGACATGACCCCAGGCAACGAACTCATCCTCGGCGCTCACATGCTTGAGGTGTGCCCAACCCTTACCGCTACCAAGCCAAAGTTGGAGATCCACCCGCTCGGCATTGGTGGCAAGGAAGACCCTGTTCGCTTGGTCTTCACCGCTGATTCAGGTCCCGCTGTCGTTGTTGCAATGTCGGACATGCGCGAGCGTTTCCGCCTTGTAGTGAACGTTGTGAACAACGTTCAGCCAACCGAGGCTTTGCCTAAGCTCCCAGTTGCGCGCGCAGTGTGGAAGCCAGAGCCATCGTTTGCTGTGTCGGCTGAGGCTTGGTTACTTTCGGGCGCGGCTCACCACACCTGCATGTCCACTCAGGTTGGCCTTGAGGCGTGGACTGACTTTGCTCGTATGGCAAAGACTGAGCTTCTGGTCATTGATGAGAACACCAACATCCGTCAATACGCTGACGAGATCAACTGGAACAAGTCGTA
The DNA here is from genome assembly GCA_002376595.1 of Jonesiaceae bacterium UBA3555. GTDB lineage: Bacteria > Actinomycetota > Actinomycetes > Actinomycetales > Cellulomonadaceae > Timonella. Next base: position 10,951 of record DFNY01000010.1, read on the forward strand.
CTACCGCCTTTCCCAGGGGCTGTAATGGCGTGAGGGTGTTAGTGCCCTCAACGTTGGCTGGGAAGGGTTCCGGCTTTCCGACGAGTCCTCAAGNNCTGGATGACACACACCCCTTTGCCATATCTAGAGGAGAATGGGGAACACGCCTTTCGTTGTGTTTTGGCTGGTTGTTAGCAATTTGTTACTAATTATCAGACCTTGGGCGGAAGAAGAGCGCGCAGAAAAGGACCATGCTTGAAGGAAACTCGCAATGGTGTTGGAGCGTCCCATGAGTCTCTTGCTAGGTGTGATTGAAGGGTTGGTGCCCAAATCTGGGCGCGGTGTGTTGCTGCGCTCAGGAGCGGTGGCTCTAGTTGCGGTGGCGATAGTGCTGTCTGGTTCCCATGTTGGAGCGTTTGCACACAGCGCTGAGTCAGATGCTTTCAATTTGAGCGTCCCGGGTTTGGTGGTTGAATCAATTGAGCCTGGTGGCCGAGCGTATGAGCAGGCCGTTTCCTTGCGAGCAGCCGAGTGGCAGCAGGGACAGCCATCAGGCCCCGAGCAGCTTGCGAACATTGCGCAAGCAGTGGCTTCACCTCTGGTTTTTGGTCGGGTATATCCACTGGTTCGTTTACAAGTCTCCGACGATGGGAGTGGCACCCTGGGTGCGTCGGACTTGGCCAACGATGACCAGCGGCTTGTTGCTTTTGACGCGGGTCAGGCGCGTGGGCCGTTAGCGCTGACAGTGTCTGAGGCGGGGGAGATGATCGAGTTCGGCACTTGGGATGATGAGCAAGTCAAACTGTTGGAGTCGTTGCCAGAAGGCGGGTTCATTGCCACCCTTGCTATGCCTCTAGAGGGTGCCTTTTGGGTAGACGGTGGGGGTAACCGAGTTGTTGCTCTCGATCCAAGTGCTGAGGAATTGGTGCGCGGAAAAGAAATAAACGCANNTTACTGCGATCCAGAACTGAGGCCAAGGCGAAGGCTCCGGTGGTGCTTGGTGGCGGATCCCTAGGCGGTGGATGGTCTGGAACGTCCGTGGGCATATTGGTGTGCGCCTTGCTTGGCGCTGTGGGCATTGGAGTAGTAGCAGCAAGATCGCAGACGAACGTTTGATGATGGACGCGTGCAACTGGAAGGGGCCTGACTCGGCGCGGGTCCCAAGTTGGCAATGCGGCTGAACAAGAAACTTTACGAAAGGTCTTGAAACCGGTTCTACAACGATGTAAAAATGTAGACAGAGTAAGCAGATTGGCGCTCGCAGGGTTGCGAGCGCTTTTAACGCACCTCGTTGTACATCGATGTAATCTAGGTGCATGAACAGATAGGACCCACCGTGACTGAAGTCGGCGTAAAGCCAGAAATCGCACGTAACCCACTCGTCGAAAAGCGCGCTGACCCTTGGATTATCAAGGAAGAAGGCACGTACTACTACACCGGGTCCTACCCAGAATTTGACCGTATTGTGCTGCGTGGAGCCCCAACTCTTGCCGATCTCAGCACGGCGCCAGAAGTGACCATCTGGACCCGCCCAGCTGAAGGTGAAATGGGTGGCAACATCTGGGCGCCAGAATTACACCGAATTGGCGGCAAGTGGTACTTCTACTTCACCGCAGGACACAGCGAGAAACCTTTTCGCATCCGCATGTATGTGCTCGAAGGGGTTGGGGAAGACCCACTCAATGCGACCTGGGGTGAGCCGAAAAAGATCGAAACCGAATGGGACNNCGGCACCCTCTACTACGTGTGGGCTCAAAGGCCTGTGCAAGACCCAAGCCTGCCCGACGGCGTCATCATTAACTCGGCGCTCTATATTTCGAAAATGTCTGACCCTTTCACGCTCGAAGGGTCGCCGGTGCTCATCACCAGCCCAGAGTATGACTGGGAAAATGTGACCTATCGAGTCAATGAGGGAGCGGCGGTACTCAAGCGCAACGGACGGATTTTCATAACCTTCTCCGCGAGTGCAACAGACCATAATTACTGCATGGGTCTGTTGAGCATCTCGGAAGATGCCAACCTTCTAGACGCATCGCAATGGACAAAATCCAGCGAACCAGTATTTGAATCTACTGACCTCACCAGTGCGTACGGCCCTGGCCACAACTCATTCACAGTAGATGAAAATGGTCGCGACATCTTGGTCTACCACGCACGCGACTACCGCTCCATCGACG
>DFNY01000010.1:13184-22311 GCA_002376595.1 Jonesiaceae bacterium UBA3555
AGAGTAGAAAAGACCACCGATTCTGCCTTCGTGCTTGAGCCAGTCGCAGCACCGGGGCAACAAGTAATCGTCTCGAGCGAGACTTTCCGCCCCGAATAAGAAGACCAACTCCAGATATTCAGCCCTGCATCTTTCACAGTTGCAGGGCTGAAAGCATCTAGCACTACGAATATCACCAGTTACAGGCTGTTTTCATCGATGTATTAATGCGTAGAATCTAAGCACACAGCATGGGTACCCCACTACCCACCGCGCGCAAAACCTAGCTTTACACACGCATACAAAGACGTAGGAGAGTGGCAATGAGCGCCACCATGCAGGACGTGGCAAAACTCGCAGGAGTGTCCGTCAAGACCGTAAGCAACGTGGTCAACGGATACCCGTATATTCGCGAAACCACCAAAGAAAAGGTGCTCGCCGCAATAGCGGAGCTCGACTACCAAATGAACGTCCAAGCACGGTCCTTGCGCTCTGGAAAAACCGGGATGATCGGCCTAGCAGTACCCGAACTCAGCCTCCCATACTTTGCTGAACTAGCGGACACTGTCATCGAATACGCCGAATCCGTGGGTCTGACTGTCCTCATTGAACAAACCGGATCAAACCGCGAAAGGGAACGCGAAGCCCTCCACGGCTTCCGCCGCAACCTCACCGACGGACTGATCTTCTCTCCACTGGCACTTGGCCCAGACGATGTGGACCTCTTCAAAGTTAACTACCCGCTGGTGCTCCTGGGAGAGCGCGTGTTCAACGCACAAGTAGACCACGTGACCATGCACAACGTAGAAGGTGCACGGGCCGCCACAGCGCACCTCATAGCCCAGGGATGTAAGCGGATTGCGGTGGTCGGAGCCCACGAAGGAGAAGTAGTGGGATCCGCTCAGTTGCGCACCGAAGGCTACCTACAAGCACTCAAAGACCACGGAATTGAGGCCGACCCAGCACTCATCCGCGAAGCTGGCCTGTGGCACCGATCCACCGGTGCACAAGCACTGTTTGACCTGATTGAAGATGGCATCGAGTTCGATGGCATCTTCGCGCTCAACGATGCAATGGCGCTCGGTGTCCTCTACGCGCTCCAAACCTCGGGCAAGCGGATTCCTAAAGATGTGAAGGTCATTGGGTTCGATGATGTCGAAGAGGGCCAGTACTCGTTCCCAACACTGAGCTCGGTATCACCAGGTCGACAACAGATCGCCAGCACAGCCGTGAACCTGCTCAAAGAACGCATCGATAACCCTAGCCAAAACATTGCGCCAAGGCGAGTTCTTGCGGATTACTCAATCTCTGCGCGCGAATCAACTCGCTAAGAACAAGGGGAGCCAAGAATTTGGCACTAACCCCTGCGTAAAATTGGCAATTGATTTAGCAAAGTAGGGCTGGTGTGCACAAGCGCACCAGCCCTACTTTCTTGGCATATTCGAGCGGATCTGTCAGTCGCCCTTACAGAGCATTGTCCTTACAGAGCATTACGCTGCGACTGAGCGTACTCAGCCCGAGCGGCAGCCCGCTTAGTCCACTGGGTGTGGGCTTCGTCGAGAAGGGTGTCTCCAGCCAAGAACCCAGCACCATAGGCCCTATCCAACGAACTGCCAGCAATAACTACACTCAATCCAATTGGGGCAGAGAAACCAACCAAAACCACCAGCAACGGCAGTTGCCACGTAGCCATCACAAACGCCAAGTTCACCAAAATGATGGCGAACGACTNNCGACATGAACGCAAACTTCACCGTAGCCCACGCAGAATCATCAAAACGAAGCAACGCAGCGTTGAAAAACGCAAACGCAACCACGCAGCCAAGCGTCACCACAATGAATGGCGCCAGCAGCGCGCCAGCGCCGCTCATGCCCTGCAGCGACGCCGCCCTGAAAGCCAACAAGTCAGCCCCCGCAAGAGCAAACAACACCGTGAATGGCCACGCCTTCGCGTTAGTGCGCCAAAACGTACGGAAATAGTGAGTCCAAAACTCAGTCCACGGATTACCCGCGGGTTCACCTAAAGTCATCGCCGTGATCAACCGTCCAACGCTGCGAGTAGCAGGGGCAAAGCCCAACACCCCGCCACCCAGTACAGTCCCCGCGATCCACAAGAAATTCAGGATCACGATCTGAGTGAGGTAGGTGAGGAAACCCATCACCTTACCGGTCCAGCCAGAGTTCATTGCAGTTCCTAACCCATACGCCCAGTTCTTGATGAGGCTAGTGCTTGGTGCTCTTGAAGTTCGAAGAACCTAAAACGCGTTTAGCTAGTGCTTGATACCAAACACAGGTGTAAAGCGACCACCAACCGCATCATTTCGAGCGTAACCCGAAAACGCAGTTCGGGACTCCACAGCGGTGCCATCGTCACTTGGAACTAACACCTCGAACACTGCAGCCTCAACCACCCCGAACTCACTAAGCTCACCTTCGCACGACGCCACGCGAGACCGCGTCAACGGAGCATAGCGGTCCCCGCCTACGGGCACCGAATCAGGAGTATCGCGAAAGTCCACCACGTCCCATTCGCCGCAAAGACGGGCTGAATCGTGGAGCTCCTGCGAGAACTTCGCAGGTTCTCCGCCGTACGGTACAGGCGAGACCACTGGCCAGCCAGAATCCAGCCAAAACAGGCGTCGGATCTGGGCACTGTGCTCACGCGGCGCTTCGGCGAAACGAGCATGATGCACCATGAAATCTCCATCCCCAGTGTGCAACACCGAGTTGTGACCTGGTGCGATCACCGCGGGCTGACCCGGCAATTCATAGCCAGCGATCAGCACAGTGCCGTGCTCGTCTGGTGCATCGGTTAGGGCGGAGCCATCAGGCAGAGAAGACACCAAAGGTGCCCCATCTCGATCTGCAAACGGACCATCAGGTGCAGAACCTTGCCCAACTCGGACATCGTATGTGNNCACAAACAAGGTGTACAGCGAGTCATGTCGAACCAAGAACGGCCCTTCTAACGCGCCCTCTACACTGCGTGGGCGCCCGGCAATCCGGGTACCCAGCTCGCCTGGTCGAACCGGCAACCCTGATACTGGATCCAACTCGATAGCGCACAAACCGGCAAAGAATGATCCGTAAACAAGCCAAGGGGTTCCTTGCTCATTCCACGCCACAGCCGCATCAATAGCGTTGTGAGGGGAATGATCATGGTGAGTCTTGACCACCAGCGGGCCAGCAGTCCACGGTCCCAACGGATGCGGGGCAGTAGCCAAACCAATTGCTGAGGTGCGAGACCCAAAAGTCGAAGCAGAGTAGTACATGTGCCACACCGGAGTGCCATCCACGCTTGGCCACTGAACCACTTCAGGAGCCCACAAGCCCTGAGCGCCCGTCCACTGCGCAGCCTCTGACGGAACACCATCAAGAGCCGTGCCAGCCCAACGCCACGAGATCAAGTCACCGGAGGTCCGCATGTGTACGCCAGCCGGCGCAGGACCGCCCGCAAAAGCATCCGTGCAGTACATAACAAACGAGCCGTCTGGGGCCCGAACAACCGTAGGATCGTGGGCGTTGCGTAACCCCCACGTGTGTGGATCAGCGCTGGTGGGAGCAGTTGAGAAATCCAAATGAAGAGTCACAGATTCTCCTAGAGATACACGTTGGGCCAGGCTTGTGCAGCCTGGCCCAACGGACAACGAAACGGGACTTAGCCCTTAGAACCGGTCAAAGCGATGGACTCAATGATCTGCTTTTGGAAGATTGCGAAGATAGCCAAAACTGGGATCAACGCGATAACCGATGCAGTCATGATCAGTGGGTAGTCCGTTTGGATCGCGTACTGAGTCTTCATCGAAGCGATTACAAGTTGCAGGGTCTGCTTCTCTGGAGTGTTCAAGTAAATGATTGGTGCCAAGAAGTCATTCCAAATGGCCATGAACCACAAAATGAACTGAGCAGCCACTGCAGGCTTAATGAGTGGAACCACCATGCGGCCAAATACTTGCAGGTAGCCAGCGCCGTCGATCTTTGCCGCTTCCAACATGCTGTCTGGAACTGACGAAAGGTACTGGCGCAGGAAGAAGATCATCATGATGTTTCCGAACAGGCCAGGCACAATCAGCGGCAGCAAGGTATCAACCCAGCCGATCTGAGAGAACATGGTGAACTGCGGAATCATGATTGCTGGGTAAGGAATCATCAACCCAGAGAGCAACAGCAAGAAGAACTTGTCGCGGCCAGGAACACGTAGCTTTGCAAACGCATAAGCAGCAAGAGCCGAAAACACGGTTCCAACGATGGTTACGCTGGCTGCCACGATCAGCGAGTTCTTGATACCTGACAGCAGTGGGCCAGCGGTCCACACGCGAATGTAGTTATCCCACACAAAGACCTCGGGAATCCACTCTGGAGGCAAAGCAAAGACGCTGTCTTTGGTTTTCAGAGACGTGGAGACCATCCAGAGCAGTGGGCCAACCATGATGATGGACCCAGCAAGCAGCACGATTGTGGTGACAACGTTGCCGATTTTGTAGCGCGTGGAAGCTGATTCGAGTGCGCGCTTGTTCACTTTTCCAAGCTTAGGCACCTTGCGGCCCTGCGAAGCATCGGCGAGGGAAGCAGACTGAGTAATCATGTGAACTATTCCTTACTCAACCGAGAAGTTGTTGCGCGCGTTCATCTTGAACTGAATCGCGGTGACAATGAATACAAGCAAGCCGAGGGTGATGGCCATGGCCGAGGCGTAGCCCATCTCGGAGTAGTTGAAGGCTTGGCGCCAGATGTACCAAACGATGGTGGCGGAGGAGAACTCTGGGCCACCTTCTGGGGTCATGATGTTGACTTCAATGAAGACTTGGGCGCCACCAATGATAGAGGTAACTACCAAGAAGAATGTCACTGGCTTCACCATTGGAACGGTGATGGCACGGAACTTCTGGAACGCATTAGCGCCATCCAGTGAGGCAGCTTCATACAGCGATGCAGGCACGGACTGGATTGCTGCTAAGTACAGCAGCATGGAGTATCCAAGGCCCTTCCAAATGGACATGATAATGATGGCTGGTTTCACCGTTGCAGTGTTTTGCAGCCAGTTAGGGCCCTCAATGCCAATGAGGTCGAGCGCTTGGTTTACCAAACCGAAGTCACCGTTGTAGGCCCACTGCCACATGATGGCGATTGCTGCGAGTGATGAGACCACAGGAATGTAGTACAGCGTGCGGAAGACCGTAAGACCGCGCATCTTGCGGTTCATTGCTAGAGCGAGGAGAAGGGACAACACCAGCCCGATTGGGATACCAATCATGAGGAATACNNAACCCGATGAATCGCATGGCGCTCATGCCGTTCCACTGCGTCAACGACGCATAGATGGAGTACAGGAATGGATACACGGTGAATAGTGCGAAGCCGATCACTGGTACTGCGATGAATGCTAGGCCAACTTTGCGCTCGTGTGAGTGCAGCTTTGAAGACCTGGTCGCGTTGTTCTTTGCCGAAGACTTGCGGCCCAAGGGCTGAGTCTTCTTAGGAGTGGGGGCGACGTCTGTGGCGGCCATTCCTGTCTCCTTCGATGGGAAGTGTTAGTTCAAAATGGTGGGCCCGCGAAATGTTCTTCCNNTAGATGCGGTGTACCCGAGGGTAGTTACTTGTTGGCTGCTGCGGCCTGAGCTGCACGCTCGTTGGCCTGGTCAAGGAATGCCTGCATCTTTGGCTGTGCTTCCTTGAGGTAGTCGGCAGCGGTTACCTTGCCGTCAAGAACTGGCTGAATGTTGGTGTAGAGCTCGTCGTACCATTCGGCTGAGTAGGTCTTGTTGGCTGGGAGTGCGCGGCCGTAGTCCTTGGCAACGTCCAAGAATTCCTGAAGGTTTGCTGGCATGAGGGTGTTTTCTGCAACCCACTGGTCAGCTACGGACTTCATGTTTGGAATCTGGATTCCAGCGTCCACTAGGGTCTTCTGGGTGTCTGCGTTGGCAGTGAGGTAGGCAACGAGGTCAACTGCTTCTTGTGGGTGCTTGGTGGTTGCTGATGATGCAATACCAAGGGTTCCAACCCATGAAGCGGTTTCGCCGGTCTTACCTGCTGGGTAAGGGATGAGGTCCCATTCGAAGTCAAGTTCGCGGTAGGTGGAGAGGTCCCATGGCGCGATTGGGAAGAATCCGATTTCGCCCTTCATCCAGCGCTGGTAGGTGTCCAGGGTCTGAGCTTCGGCAATGGAAGGGGTGACGTGGTGCTTGGTGTCTAGGTCAGCGAAGTACTGGAGCGCTTCTGCGAACTCTGGGGTGTCAACGGTTACGGTCTTGCCGTCTTCTGAGATCCAGTCGGCGCCGTTGGACCATACGAATGCTTGCAGGTTCCACGTTACGTTGAGGCCGGTGCCCCACTGGTCGAGCTTGCCGTCACCGTCGTTGTCCTTGGTGAGCTGCTTGTTGATGTCTAGGAACTCGTCCCAGGTAAGTGGGGTGTCCTTGTCTGGCAGTGGGATGCCAGCTTCTTCAAACATGGTCTTGTTGTATCCGAAGGAGAATGGACCGATGTCTTTTGGAAGTGCGTAGATGGAGCCTTGGCCCTGCACTTGGCCGTCGTAGCGGTAGGAGTCTACGCCGTAGGCCCAGATGTCATCGAGGTCGATTGCGTCAGACTTCTCAATGTATTCGGTCATGTCCATGACTACGCCGGAGTTCACAAAGTTCTGAACTGAGCCTGGGTCAATGTAGAACACGTCAGGAACTTGGCGGCCTGCGACTGCTGCCTTGAGCTTTGTTGCGTATTCTTCGGCGGTGGTCGAAATGACCTTCACCTTGACGCCGGTGTCTGCGGTGTACTTGTCGATCGCGGTTTGGTAGGCCTTTTTCTCATCTTCACCTCCGCGGAACATGAAGGTAAGGGTCTTCTCGCCGGAGTCTTCGTTACCGGAGCCTGAGCCACAGCCGGTAAGGAGCAGGGTTGCTGCAAGTACGCCTGAGGCGATTGCAGTGAAACGTGACTTCTTCATCACGGATCCTCTCGTGTCTTTGGATTGTTCTGGCCGGACGGTGTCTCGTGGTGGGCGAGTTTCCCGCTGTTGTGAACCAGAGGACGAATCTTCATCGATCCTGTTTCTACATCGATGGAAAAACCATCGCACGGGTTTGCGGGTGCGGTCAAGGGGTTTGGAAGAAATTTCTACATCGATAGAGAAATGAAACAATTCGAAGTGCAGACGTAACTCGCAAGGGGCTTGACCGAAGTGGTTGGGTGCCGGAATAATCAAATTTACATCGTTGTAGAACTCTCTGGGTTGATCCGTCACTCGCAAAGGAGCAAGTGTCCAATGTCCACAGCAACCCCGTACCCCTCCCACACTCCGCCAATGGGCTGGAACTCATGGGACTGCTACGGAACAACCGTTACAGAATCCGAAGTTCTGAACAACGCACACGTCATGGCAGAGAAACTCCTGCCCAGCGGCTGGGACACAATGGTTGTAGACATTCAATGGTACGAGCCAGGGGCAAAAGCAGGCGGATATAACGACAATGCCCAAGTGCTTTTCGACGAGTACGGACGTCAGCTCCCTGTTCCGGCTCGCTTCCCTTCCGCAGTAACAGAAGACGGCGCAAACGCCGGCTTCGCGGCGCTCGCAAATAAGATCCACGCGCTCGGACTCAAGTTCGGAATCCACCTCATGCGCGGAATCCCCAAACGCGCAGTAGAAGCAAACACCAAAGTGCTCGGCACTCCATACCGCGCCCAAGACATAGTAGACCTCACCTCAACCTGCCCATGGAACTCCGACAACTACGGACTCAACCATGCCCACCCTGGGGCGCAGGCCTACTACGACTCTCAATTGGCGCTATTCGCCGAATGGGGAATCGACTTCATCAAAATCGACGACATGTTATTCCCATTCCACTCGCAAGCCATCGAAGGATACGCGCAAGCAATAGCGAAGACCGGACGAGACATAACCCTCAGCCTGTCCCCAGGAACTAACGTGTCCCTAGGGCGCCAAGCATTCCTCGCGCAGCACGCCACCATGTGGCGAATCTCAGACGACCTCTGGGACCGCTGGGAAGACGTCCGAGACCAATTCGACCGCCTCGCACAATGGGCTCCAACCCAAAACAACAACGCCTGGGCCGACGCCGACATGCTCCCACTCGGAAAAATAGGGCTTCGCGCCGAACGTGGAGAACCACGCGAAACCCGACTCACCCTAGACGAGCAGCGCACACTGATGTCGCTCTGGACCATGGCCAAGTCACCTCTCATGATGGGTGGAGACCTACCCACCAGTGAAGCTCACACCTTCGAACTACTCACTAACGTTGCACTCCTCGACATGTACCGCAACGCAGGCAACGGCCTCCAAGTCCACGGGGAACCAGATATCCGAGTGTGGCATGCGCCCGCACTCCAGGCAGACCAACCTCACTACGTGGCGGTATTCAACCTCAGCGACTCAGAACGCAACTGGACCCTCGACCTAGCCGACCTCCCAACCGCAACCCAACCAGCCACCCACGCTACCGATGTATGGACAAACCAAACCCACGCCATCGTCGAAAAGGGCTTGCACCCTTACCCACACATCCCACTGACCATTCCAGCGCACGGCGTAGTGCACCTCCAGCTAGCTACCAAGGCATAAGGACCCACCATGACCATCACACTCACCCTCGACCCAGCCTTCACAATCGGTCCAGTGCGCCCGCGTACCTTCGGAGCATTCGTAGAACACCTCGGACGATGCGTCTACGAACGAATCTACGAACCCACCCACCCCAACGCCGACGAAGACGGATTCCGCACCGACGTCATCGAACTCACCAAAGAACTCGGCGCAACCTCCATACGCTACCCAGGCGGAAACTTTGTCTCGGGATACCGCTGGGAAGACGGAACCGGACCCAAAGAAGAGCGCCCAACCCGCCTCGACCTCGCATGGCACTCGTCAGACCCCAACCACGTGGGTATCGACGAATACATGAAATGGTGCGAAAAGACCGGCGTCGAACCCATGATGGCCGTCAACCTAGGAACCCGAGGCGTACAAGAAGCACTCGACCTACTCGAATACTGCAACGTCCCAAGCGGAACCCACTTCTCAGACCTACGCCGCAAAAACGGACGCGAAGAACCCTACCGAATCAAAATCTGGTGCCTCGGCAACGAAATGGACGGCCCGTGGCAAATCGGCCACAAAACAGCAGAT
>DFNY01000010.1:22345-22649 GCA_002376595.1 Jonesiaceae bacterium UBA3555
CACGTGTACTACTGGGAAAAGGACGGCGACCTCACCTCATTCCTAGCCAGCGCAGTCAACATGGACCATTTCATAGACTCGGTAGCTGCAACTGCAGACTACGTGCGAGCAGCCGGAAAACACACCAAACGCATCAACATCTCATTCGATGAATGGAACGTCTGGTACATGGACCGCGCCGAATCCGTCCCACCAAAAGGCGACGACTGGCCAGTCGCACCAGTACTACTCGAAGACCACTACAACGTAGCTGACGCAGTAGTCGTAGGAAACTGCCTCATCTCCCTACTGCGCCACACCGACC
>DFNY01000188.1:0-1065 GCA_002376595.1 Jonesiaceae bacterium UBA3555
CCGATGCTCTACCAACTGAGCTAAAGGCCCGCGTACGTATCTAAGGATACGCAAAAGCTAAAGGATCACAAAAACGCACCCGCAATGTGGACCTATATCGGCCCAAGAAAGCGTCACTCAACTGCGCAAACACCCAAAGGTGTGAATGCTCACCCAAGCCAAGAGAGTCGTCGGGAAGACAAAAATCAACCCGTCGGAGACAGCACNNCACAGCCCTGCACGCTGCTAGATCAAGCCGCGACCCGCATACCAACCGGCCAAACGGTCCGGGCAGTCAGTAATGATCGCATCTACGCCAAGGTCTACTAGCGCAGCCCACTGCTCGGGGAAGTCAGCGGTCCAGACCTGAGTCTTGATACCTGCCTCGTGGAGGCTATCCACAAAATCAGGGTTCTCAAGAACCCAGCTGACCTCAGGGTTGATGGTGTAAATCTTGGCAAAAGTTGCTAACTCGATGAGTTCGTCGAAATCCTCAACAATCAAGATTCCGCGGCGCGAATCCGGAGCAATCTTCAGCAACGATTCCACCGTGACCCGTGAGAAGCTCTGCAAGATGGTCTGATCCATGATTCCGGCGCGGTTTACCGAATCAACCACAGTTTGTGCCTGCTCCGGAGACCAGTCGCCCTTGAACTCAAGCAATACCTCAACCTGGNNTCGAAGGTTGGGACTCGAACCCCAGCGAACGCCGGATCAAACCACGAACCTGCATCCAGCCCCTGGATGTCTTGGCACGTGAAGTCACCAACTTCGCCAGACCCTGAGGTAGTGCCATCGAGGGTTTCATCGTGAATGATCATGGCAACGCCGTCACGCGACAACACCACATCCATCTCGATGCTTCCCGCCCCGGCCTTAATCGCCGACACAAAAGCAGGCAGAGTGTTCTCGGGTGCTACTGACTTATTGCCACGGTGGGCAATGATCTGCGGAATGCTCACAAGTATGGTTCCACGTTCTCTTTGTAAGCCTGCTCAAGGCGAGGAGTAATCGACTCCCAAGCGGTCTTCGCAGGCGTGTTCTTCAAAACGATCTGCTCGATTCCCTCAGTCAGGATCGCGTCAC
>DFNY01000188.1:1099-19047 GCA_002376595.1 Jonesiaceae bacterium UBA3555
TTGGTTTCCAACTGGTCAATAGCGGTCTTGTACAGAGGGATCTGCTGGTACAACTCTTGCATGATTGGCCCCTCTGTGGCGGATGAACGCACAGGAACGTAACCGGTTGCCTTGGAGAACTCTGCAGTGTTGTCCGAGTTGGTGAGGAAGGCAAGGAATTGAGCGGCTGCGAGCTGTTGTTCAGGCGAACGCTTCGCAGGGATAGCCAAACCAGTACCGCCAGTAGGAACGCCAGGGCCTACCGGACCATCTGGCAAGAACGCGGTACCAACCTCAAAGGTTGCGGCGTCAAGGATTCCCTTGAGCGATCCAGTGGAACCAATGAAGCAGCCAAAGAACCCAGCAGCAAAGTCAGCTTGGGTGTCGTTTCCTACCGAAGCGAACTTCTTCTCGTGGTAGAGCGAACGTAGCCAGTCACCAGCTTCGATGGCTTCTTTGGAGTCCAAAGTGACGGTCCAGTCCTTCGAGAACGATGCCCCGCGACCCCACATGATGTTGGACATCCACCATGCCGACCACGAAGTGCCCAGTCCCAAACCGAGAGCTGCACCATCTGCAGGCATTGCCGCCCCGAGCTTTGGAGCCCACTCCTCAAATTCGGCCCAGGTGGCTGGACCACGATCAGGCAAACCTGCGGCCTTGAACGCATCCTTGTTGTAGTAGAACAGCGGAGTGGAACGAGCGTATGGCNNTGAAATCGTCGGTGTCAATATCCAAGTGCTTGAACACGTTGTCTAGAGGCAGCACCTGGCCGTTAAGGAAGTAGCGGAACCACCACACGTCAGAGGCAATGACTAGGTCAGGCAATGAGTCGGTGCCTGATGCCGCCTGGAATCGCTGCGCAACCTCGTCGTAGTTTGCGCCTGCGGTAACCAGATTGACCTTGATGCCAGTTTCCTTGGTGAACTTGGCAATGAGCGCTTCTTCGGTTTCTTTGGACGCGCCAGGGTGGTTAGACCACCAGGTGATTTCCTTGGCCGGAGTGAACTTGCTCCAATCGGTGTCATTCTTAGTTTCGTTCTTGAGCTCGTCGCCAGTGGCGGGGCCAGAGCAAGCAGCCAAAGCGAGCGCAATTGCTCCGAGTCCGGAAGCTTGCAAAACACCACGGCGCGAGACCTGAGCGTCAACAAGTTTTCCAAAAGCTGAAGGGGACACGATTTCTCCTAAGCGAGTGCAGTATGGCTAAGAGCCATGGGCGAGGTGCCCGCGTGTGCGGGCGGGTTTGCCTTTTCTATGGGCGGATTGCCCTTGTCTGAGGGCGGGGCGCAGGCATGTGGCCTGCTAGATCAGGGCTTACGCCCTTGCTTGTGCAACTAGCCGGTGACCGCACCAGCGGTCAGGCCCGCAACTAGGCGGCGTTGCAGGAACAAGAAGACAATGAGCATCGGTAACGTGACCAGAACCGTTGCGGCCATGAGCACGCCCCAGTTGTTGAGGCCATCAATGTTCTGCAGCAGAGTCAGACCCAAAGGGAGCGTCATCTTGTCTGCGTTGTCGATGACCAGGAACGGCCACAGGTAGTCGTTCCACTCGGACACGAGTGAAACCAGGGCAACGGCAGCAATGGTGGGCATAGACATGGGAACTACGAAGCCCCAAAGCCTGCGCCAGTGGTTTGCGCCGTCAAGGGCAGCAGCCTCAACTACCGATTGCGGCAGGGAGAGGAAGTGCTGGCGGAACAAGAACGTGCCGAATGCGCTTGCTAGTCCAGGGACGATGATTCCTTGGTAGGTGTTCAGCCACCCCAGCGAAGCAACCAGCGTGTAGTTCGGGATCATGGTGATCTGAGCAGGGACGAGCAGCGTGAATAACACCAACCCGAACATGAACTTCTTGAATGGGAAATCCAAGAACACCAGCGCGTAAGCACAGGTCAGACCTAAGATCACTTTGAGGCCAGCTCCGAGCAGCGTAATCATTGTGGAGTTCAAGAACAGTTGGCCAATGGGAAGTTGCTTGGCCACGTGCGCGTAGTTGGCGCCGTCAAAGGCCTCTGGCATCATCTGCAACGGAACCGAATACAGTTCGGTGGGCTGCTTGAAACTTGCTAGAACCATCCAAATCAATGGCACCGACATGACAAGAACAGCTAGAACGAGAGCTAAATAGCCGGACGCATCTAGAAACTTTGAGTGCTTTCCTGTGCCCGAGTTTCCATCGTTCTTCGGAGCTCGGGCAGTGGCACGCGGTGGCGCGGAAAGAGCGACCATCAGTAGTGCACCTTCTTCTCTACGTACTTCAGTTGGATGACGGTGATCACCAGCAAAATCAAGAACAGAATTGTTGCTACAGCTGACGCATAACCTGCGCGGCCATTAACAAAGCTTTCTTGGTAGATCTGGTACATCAAGGTGGTGGAGGAACCGAGTGGGCCTCCCTGGGTCATCGCATGAATGAGGTCAAAGGACTGCAGGGATGACAGCAAAGTGGTAATGGTGAGGAAGAACGTTGTAGGACCCAATAGCGGCAAGGTAATTGAGCGCAGAATCCGGCTCTTGTTTGCACCATCAAGGGATGCGGCATCGTAGAGATCTTGAGGGACCGCTTGGAGGCCCGCTAAGTAGATGAGAGCTACGTATCCAACGTGCTTCCACAGGTACACGATGATCACCATGATCAAGGACCACGGAGAAGAGTTGTACCAATCTGGCGAGGCAATGCCGAACCAGCCCAGAAGGGTCTTGAGCAATCCGTATCGAGGATCAAAGATGTACAGCCAGAGGATTCCAACTGCGATTCCAGAGAGCACGTATGGTGCGAACGCTACCGTCCGAGCTATGGAACGACCATAGAGTTTCCGGTTGAACAGCAACGCCAAGCCGAGTCCGATCACTAGTGCCCCACCAACTGTGGCAATGGTGAACACGGCTGTGTTTCCTAAAACCTGCCCAGTCTTTGGGTTGGTGAAGAACTCAACATAGTTCGCCATACCAACGTTGCGGGCAGTGGGGGAGCCAATATTCCACTGAAGGGTGGAGTACTTGAAACTCTCAAGTAGGGGCTTGTAGGTGAAGACAATCAGGAGGATTAGGTTGGGTCCCGCCAGAGCCAAGAACGCGAGGTACTGACGCCATTTCTTGGCATCGAACTGCTTGGCTTTGCGGGGGATTGCAATTGGCGGATGCCGTTGCTCAAAAGGTGTAAGTGGTGACAGTGCGGTGTTGTTTGAACCGCTGCTATCAGTAGTTGATTCAGTACCAGAATCTAGTGATTGCGAAGTTGATGTGTTCGCGCTGATTCCTGCTGAGACAGGGGAGACCATGTGTATTGCTCCAGAGTTGTAGAACTTCCAGAGCAAACATATGGGCATGTCAGGGGCTAAAAGTAGCGATTCTTGCCGGTTTAAGACGAAGTTCGCCTAACCGTCGCTTAACCGATGCATCCAGGGGTGAAGCCGTTCACCGCGCCACCTTGAGGCAATGTGGAGTTTCCAGTTCTATGGGTGCCTGGCTGCCTGACAACATGGCATGGCGCGCAACACCAAATGCGACATCAATCAATGAACGTGGATAAAGCTTCACGCAGAGGAGCACTAGACGGCAAAAGCAAATAGACACCAGCAAGAACGCACAAGATACCTATCAAACCAAAGCCGAACACCCAGACTGACGCTGGGAGCCAAGACAACGTTCCCAAAACGTCCGCATCAGTGGTGCCGCGCCCGCGAGACCGACGTTGCTTTCGTCGGGAAATATGCAGTTCCCACACCGCCTTGCAAGCACCAAAAAGGAAAAGCCACACCAATGCATGCGCAATGTAGGCCCGTACATCAGCGCTTCCAAACACAGTCCCTACGCCCAGCACAACCCCGGTAGCCACCAAAGACCATGCACCAAAAAGGTTGCGAATCTTGAACAACATGAGCACCAGCAACGCGATGAACGCCCAAGTCCACTGAGTGGCAAACCCATGCGAAACCAGCCACGCACCAACAACTCCGAGTACTGCCGGCGCGGTATAGCCGGCGCTCGCAGTAACGATCATTCCTAGCCCAGAGGGTTTCCCGCGTGAAACCGTCAAGCCCGACGTATCCGAATGCAAGGTAATGGATTGCAACTTCCGGCCCGTAAGGAGCGCAGCACCCGCATGGCCGCCTTCGTGGGCGATCGTGACTACGGATCGGAATACCTTCCAGGTGGGGGCAAGAACTACGAGCACCACCATCACCACCGCAACGATAGTGGCTTGGACCGAGGTCAAAACAGTGGCCGAGCCCGCCAACGACGCAAAGAAATCACCTAAACCAAAATTCACCGGAAACACGCCTTCATTCCACCACACTCATGTGGCGACTGGTGCCTGATCATGTGCAGATTTAGCCAAACTCAAAGGCGCAACAAGAAAACAAGGGGAATATGCTTGAAGGCGCGAGCGTTGCACCCGTGCACAGTCTCGAATGTTTTAGGAGTGAGCATGGATTTCAAGGTGTACAGGTCTACCGACGAGTGGAAGCAAATTCTGGATCCCATGGAATTTCACGTTCTACGTGAGGCTGGAACCGAACGCCCAGGCACAGGTGAACTCCTGCACGAGAACCGCGTTGGTGTGTACCGCTGCAGGGCATGCTCCGCTGAACTCTTTGCGTCTGAAACCAAATTCGATGCGCACTGCGGATGGCCAAGCTTCTTTGAAGCCGGCGCCTCAGACGCAGTGGTGCACGTAGAAGACCGCAGCCACGGAATGCTCCGCGTAGAGGTGCTATGCGCTAACTGCGGATCGCACCTAGGACACGTGTTCCCAGACGCCCCACAAACACCTACCGGCAACCGGTACTGCATGAACTCGGTATCCCTCACCTTCCATGAGGGGCAAGAATTTGGTGCAGGCGACCAGTCGGCGAAGGTAGCGGCGCAGAGTGCCGGCGATGGCGATGACGACGCAGCAGACACCACCGGCACCCCCAACGCGGCTACTGACGCCACTGGCGACAACGCGGCCAACGCCGCAACCACCACCGGCACGCGCACCGAAAAGCAAGGTGATTGAAGTTTCTTCCCGTTGGGTTTCTACCTCGAACCGTCCACGGCGCCCAGCCATGCTGGATCAGCTTGCAGCTGAGCAGATAGAAGGTGGCGTTGATCCTGCTCTGATCGATGAGATGGCGTATCTCACTGCAGAGGTTGTGGTGTACCGCGGGCGTGCTGAAGGNNAGGGAGTAGAGGCGGTTGCACATTTATGGGCTACGGCTCCAGCAACCACACTTGCCGGGGCGCTCTGGCGAATGTATTTGCTCCGCGAATGGGTTCGCAGCAAGCCAGACGTATTCGCCTTGCATTACCGGCTTGGTAGCGAGCACGCGCAGGTTGCTCATGTTGTAGCGGGTGTTGCACATCCGCCGCTACCGGATGATGTGGTTGTTTTGGCTGATCAGGTGTTGTCGGGTTTGTTCGTGGGAGAACTCGATGTGGCGCTGGTGCGTGCTGCAGCTTTCTGCAGGGTAGTGGCAGTTGGAGCCACCCACGACGCCGATTCCATTGATGGCTTTGGTGTGCGTTCGTCTGAGACCCCAGCAGATGCCGGCTCCGGCAACCATGCTACCTCCGGCAACCATGCCAGCCGAGTCCAAGCGCAAACTCGCCACTTGGTTGAGGCCGCCAGATCCCTTGCCGTGATGGCATCTGAACTTGAAGAGGCCGGCACATTATGGCGCCGGAATCGTCTGGATTAGGCAGAAATTTGGGGACTTCTTCTGTGGTGAAGATGACGGGCTATCGGGTGCGCAATCAGCGCCCCTAGCCGTAAACTAGTCAAGCGAACGTCGGGCTGCGGTAGCCCCGGGCTCCAACTTTAGCCGCTACGAGCGGCCCCGCGCCGAGAGGCGCTCCCGGTCCGGCGTTCGTTTTTTTGTGCCTACATTCCCCACACGTGGTGTACTTATGCAGGTTACGAAAACCCGAATACGAGCAGAACAATGTGAGTTTGGGAACGTGGAAAGTAGGACGTGCGGCCTAGCCATGGCGTGATTGTCCGGTTTCTGCAGTGTTCGACTTATGAGACTCACAGCAAATGTGACTATCGTCGTTCCTACTTATTCATCGAATTGTCATACGCTGGTAAGTGATCATCGATCCAAGTTGTTTTTCTGACAACTCTAGTTAACCGTTACGGAGCACACCGTGGGTTTTCGCCTGACCCCTCGCGATACAACTTTTTTTGATCTTCTCGCCGAACAAGCAAGCCACCTGGTTACTGGTGCGAACTTGCTGGGCAGCCTGTTGGGTGCTTCGCGCTCCGAACGTAAGGCCATTGGCAAGCAGATCAGCGAGGTTGAACACAACGCTGATGATGCGACTCACGCCATCATGCGTCGTTTGAACTCTACTTTTGTCACTCCGTTTGACCGTGATGACATTGCTGGCCTGTCTTCGGCACTCGACGATTGCATGGACTACATGGAAGAGGCAGCTGACCTCATCGTGTTGTACAAGCTGGACGAGATCCCAAACAAGGTGTCTGACCAGATCGCTATTCTTCAGCGTTGTTCAGAGCTGACCTATGAAGCTATGCCGTTGCTTCGTTCCATGCATGACTTGGAAGATTTCTGGGTTGAGATTAACCGTCTGGAAAACCAGGCAGATAAGGCTCACCGCAAGCTCCTTGCACAGATGTTTGATGAGGTGAAGGACCCAATTCAGCTGATGAAGTTGAAGGAGGTCGTTGAGACTTTGGAAGCCGCAGCTGACGCATTTGAGTCCGTGGCTAACATGGTTGAGACTATCGCGCTCAAGGAGTCCTGAGCCACGTGGAAATAGCACTCGCAGTTACCGTTGTCGCGCTCGCTTTGAGTTTCGACTTCACAAACGGCTTCCACGACGCTGCAAATGCGATTGCGACTTCCGTTTCTACTNATGCACTTACCCCCAAGGCCGCGTTGCTTATGGCAGCGGTCTTGAACTTTGTGGGTGCAATGCTGGGAACGGCAGTTGCGAACACAATCGCTCATGACATTGTGAAACTGGATCAGGCTACGGAAGTTACTGGCAGCACGCATGTGGCGCTGGTGATTATTGTGGCGGCTCTGGTTGGTGCAATTACCTGGAACTTGATTACTTGGTGGTTCGGTCTGCCGTCGTCTTCCACACACGCCCTTATTGGTGGTTTGGTTGGCGCGGGTATTGCCGGAAACATTGGGGTGTTCTGGGGACACGTGACCGAGAAGGTCGTCATCCCAATGTTTGTGTCGCCGCTGATTGGATTCTTTGGCGCATACCTCGTGATGGCTGGCGTTTTGTGGTTGATCCGTAAGGCTTCGCCGTCAAAAACTAACCGTCGTTTCCGCCTTGCACAGACCGCTTCGGCTGCTGCGCTGGCGCTGGGTCACGGTTTGCAGGACGCTCAGAAGACGATGGGTGTCATCTTCATGGCTGCCTACACCGTTGGTTGGGCAGATAAAGACAACGGCATTCCGCTTTGGGTCAAGATTTCAGCTGCTGCCGCGATTTCACTCGGTACTGCCGCTGGTGGTGGCCGCATTATGCGAACCCTTGGCCGCAAGATCATTGAGGTTGATCCTCCGCGCGGATTCGTTGCTGAGTCCGTTTCGGCTGTGGTTTTGTACGTCATGGCTATGGGCATGCACGCTCCGGTTTCCACGACTCACACGGTGACTACCGCGATTATGGGTGTGGGAGCTACTAAGCGTCTGTCTGCGGTCCGTTGGGGCGTAGCTAAGTCCATTGTGGTTGCGTGGGTGCTGACGCTTCCAGCTGCTGCTGCGGTTGGATTTATCTCCTACGAGTTCCTCCACTTGGTCCTCGGGCTTTAGGTTTCTTAGCAACTAAACCGAGGCGCTGGTTCATTGGAGNNTCGCTTTGTTTCCCGACTATTCCCTAAGGCCAGCAATTGGCGCTTACGTTAGTGGAGGGTCGGTTTGATTGTTTCTACGCCCACTACCCGTGGGTCGGTGCCGTCGTGTGGGGTGACCACGTGGGCAATGAGGACTTCCCCAGGTGCCAAGTAAGGGTCAGCGCTTGGGTAGGCCTCACGGATCGGGGAGCGCGGCGTAAACCGGGCCATGGTTTTGAAGATTGTGGGCAGGACGGGTCGGTGCGAGCACAACACAGAGGGTGCTTCTGACTCCACTAGCCGTTTGATTGCCGCGGTCACGGCCTTCTGGTTACGTTCGTGGCTTGCCTCAGTGAACATTTCTGATTCCAAGCTGAGTACACCTGCCGCGTGCATGTACGGTGTGATGGTGTCCGCACACCGTTTCCATTCGCTGGTAACAATGTTGCGGATACCGAAGGCCGCAAGTACAGGCACAAGCGCAGCAGACTGCGCAACGCCGAGTGGGGTGAGGGGCCGTCCGGCCTCATCGCCCTGCCATTGTGCGCGAGCAAGAGCCTTTCCGTGCCGGGCAATGACCAGAACGTGGGAGTTGAGGTCACCGGATTCGTACGCTTTGATAAGCGCAGCCAGTGGCGTGCGGTCTTCGGCTCGGCTCAACCGTTTGGAGGCTTCTTTGACACTTACCCAGCGGCTTTCGTCTACTTCCGCAGGGTTGACCTCGGCAACGGGCGAACGTGCAATGACGGATGCGTCAGATTTCTTGGCCGTGGTCGCAGCCCAGTAATGGACACGCTTGAGCGCTCCATCTGGAGTGATGTATTGCAGCCCCGGAAGCGCGATTCCAAGAACCACCGATTTTCCGGTTTCTTCTTTCACTTCACGCACCGCGGCGGCAGCTAGAGTCTCGCCTGGGTCCACTTTTCCTTTGGGCCAAGACCAGTCATCGTAGCGGGGCCTATGGATGATCAACACTTGGAGTTGATCCTCTTTGAGGCGCCACACGAGAGCCCCAGCACATTCAATTACTGGAGTGTTCTCGAGTGCCGGGCTGGCCACGCCAAGGTTGCCGTGAACGCGGCCACCCGCGACCTTCTTCTTTGGTGCTTCTAATGCCACAAGTGTCCTAGAGCGCCAAACGCTTGCGTTGGCGGTTGATCAGTTCCTGCTGCAGGTCCAGCTTTGGATTACCTTCAGAGTCTAAGTGCTCGCGCGTCCACGTGTTGTCTGGGTGCAGATGCCAAGTGGAGATTTCATCTGCCATGGATGACTCCAGTAGGTTAATGAGGCCCTGAATCTGGGTCTCATCACTCAGCGACACTAGCGCTTCCACGCGGCGGATCAAGTTTCGGTGCATCAAGTCAGCAGACCCGATGAATACATCCGGTTGGCCTTCCACGTTAGCTGACCCAGGAAGTTGGAACTCTTCTTGAGCAGCAAGCGCACCAGCGAATGCGAAGATGCGTGCGTGCTCTAGGTATCTGCCCAAGATGGAACGGACTCGGATGTTCTCTGAAAGTCCAGGAACGCCTGGGCGCAAAGCGCAGATGCCACGGACAACTAGGTCCACTTTCACACCTGCCTGAGATGCGCGGTAAAGGGCATCGATCGTTTGTTCGTCCACAATCGAGTTGACCTTGATCTTGACCCATGCAGGAAGGCCACGGCGTGCAGCTTCTGCTTCCCGGTCAATGCGCGCAATCAACCCTGTGCGCACGGTGCGTGGTGCAACGAGCAAGCGGTGGAACTGGGACTGCGGCGCATAACCAGACAATTGGTTGAATAGGCGTGTGAGGTCTTGACCCACATCAGGATCGCAGGTCAGCAGGCCGAGGTCTGTGTAGAGGCGAGCGGTCTTTGGGTTGTAGTTACCTGTACCCACGTGGCAGTATCGGCGTAGGCCATCTGCCTCCTGTCGAACAACCAGAGACAACTTGCAGTGAGTTTTCAGGCCCACAATGCCGTACACAACGTGCACGCCAGCTTGCTCGAGCTTTCGCGCCCATGAGATGTTGTTCTGCTCATCAAAACGAGCCTTGATTTCCACCAGCGCTAGAACCTGCTTGCCTGCTTCTGCAGCGTCAATGAGCGCATCAACAATCGGGGAATCACCAGAAGTTCGGTACAGAGTCTGCTTAATGGCCAACACNNGCGTTTGGGTCAGCAGCAGCCTGCTCCAAGAACGTCTGCACCGAGGTGGAGAAGGAGTCATACGGGTGGTGCAGCATGACGTCGTTGCGCCGAATTGCTTCGAAAATGTCTGACGGTGTTGCGCTCTCAACTTCAGCCAAAAGGCGGTTGGTGGTTGGCACAAAAGCCTTGTAGTGGAGGTCCGCTCGGTCTAAGTCAGCAATCAAGTTCAGACCAGTGAGATCAAGCGGCGCTGGAAGTGTGTACACCTCGTCCTCAGTAACATCGAGCTCGCGCATCAGCAGGCGACGAATACGTGAAGAGATTCCCTTAGCAAGTTCCAGCCTCACCGGTGGACCAAACTTGCGGCGCAGGAGTTCCTTCTCCATCGCCTTCAGCAGGTTCTCGGCGTCGTCCTCTTCTACCTCAACGTCTTCATTACGGGTCACACGGAACGTGTGATACTCAGTGACTTCCATGCCTGGGAAGAGGTAATCCAGGTGATGCGCGATGATGTCTTCCAAAGGCACAAACGAAGTAGCGCCCTTTTCCAAGGTTTGGGTGTTGGGCGCGCTCGGGCGTCCACGATCATCGACAGCAATGAATCGCGGAAGCAACGGTGGAACCTTAACGCGTGCGAAGTGCTCCTTGCCCGTTGCCGGGTTGGAGAGCATGATTGCGAGGTTCAGTGACAACCCGGAGATGTAAGGGAACGGGTGCGCCGGGTCAACAGCTAGGGGAGTGAGAACCGGGAAGATCTGCTTACGGAAGTACTTGTGCAGGCGATCGCGTTCTCCGGTGGATAGCTCATCCCAGCGGACAATGGTGATGCCTTCCTCCGCCAAAGCTGGCGTGAGGTGCTTTTCAAATAGTTCAGCGTGGCGCGCCATCAAAACATGCGCTCGTACCGAAATCGCTTCAAGTGTTTGCCTAGGACTCGCACCAGATGCAGAGGTAACAGCCAAGCCAGTAGCAATACGACGCTTCAAACCTGCCACTCGAACCATGAAGTACTCGTCCAAGTTTGAGGCGAAGATTGCAGCAAAGCGAACACGCTCCAGCAACACCAAATTGGGGTCTTCAGCTAGTTCCAGCACACGCTCATTGAATGACAACCAGGACAACTCACGGTCAGCGAACCGGTCATCTGGCAGCTCTGAGAGTTCCTTGGTTCCCATGGTGTCGTCCACGTCCGCCATATGCTCCGCAATGTGTGCGGCAAGCTCTGCGTTAGTGCGAATATCAGCGAGAGTTTTCTCGTTTGAATCGGTGTCCGGCGAGGGAGTGGAGGAAGCGCGTGCAGTCATACCCCAATGTTGCCACCCAACAGCAGTTTTCTGCACACCTTTAGCTGTCGTTAACCCGAAGTTTCCACATTCTTAAGATTACCGAGTGCTCCGCCGGCTTCTCGTTGCTAACTCTCTCCGCGAGCAGCGCGTGACACCAGGACGTGGCGTTCAACCTGCTCAAAGCCAAATGACTCATATAGTTCAACCGCCACCTGGTTGTCAGACTCCACGAACAGGTCCGCACGGGTGCAACCACGATCAAGCAACAGTTCAAGGCTTGCTACCAGCAAATCCTTACCCAAGCCCCGGCCCCTCATGGAGGGCACACTGGCCAAAGCATAGATCTCGCCAATCTTCGAGTTGGGTTCCACCTTGAGCCACGAGAAGCCAGCCAACTCGCCCGTTCGGGTCTCATCATCAATGACCAGGAACATGTCAGGATCAAACCACGGCTCGCGCATGCGAGCCTCTAGGTCTTTCAGGGTGAGTTTCCCCTGTTCAGGGTGCCAGTCAAAGGCTGCCGCATTAGCGCGAACCCACGACTGCCCATCGCGCTCAAAATCGAACGTGCGCACACCGGGTGCATCAGACGTACTCGAGTCTTGTGCGTGCGCTCCGCGCCCAACATTATGTGCAGGGTCTGCGGGGAACGCTGGGTCAGGGGTGTCGTCGATAAGCACCAAATCCATGCCCATACGCAACAGCGTGCGCGTCACCGTGAACCCATGCTCTTGGAACATGCTCACCAACTCATCGGTGGCCCCATGGATCCACACCGAATAGGTTGCCTCGTTTTGCTCAGCAACATACGCGCCAGCCTCAAGCAGACGGCGCTCCAGTTCCAATGACGGATGCGACGGGTACACCGCCAATTCGAGCGTCACCTCGTGCGGGCTCGACAAATCCACCTGTGCATAGCCCACCAAGGAATTGTCACGAATAGCAAGAATATGCGCCACATGAGCCCGCGGGTCCTGCAACCACAACAGCGGCTGCTCAGAGACCGGAGCAACACCAATCTCCTCGGCGCTATTGGCAACCAACTCACGAATTGCTTGCGCAGTTTGATCAGTAACAGGGCCGATTGCAGTAAGGAGGCGGGTATCCATAACTAGATTCCATCACGCTTTGCACCCAAACGCAGTGGCCTCCGTGGAAGACACGTGAAAGTTAGCCCTCGTCAGTGGATTCTTCGCGCTGGGCCGCAACCTTCTGCGCAATCTCAAACATTGCAGGGAGCTGCTTCACCGACGTAAAGAACGAGCCATGCTGCGGGTCAAACTGCATTGATTCGGCAGCCGAACCTTCAGAGGTAAACGCGGTAATCGATTCCTGCGGGGTCATCTGAATAACAGCGTCGAGGTCACCCAAGCCGCGTAGTGCGCCGTACTCGGCTGCACGCTTTGGAGTGGTGAACGCGAGCACCACAGCACCAGACTCACCCTTAACGGCGAACGGACGCATCTGCTCGCCTTCGCCTACGGGCACGAAGTACCAGTAGTCCAACAGCAACGATTCAATCCACAGGGCAGACTTAGCCTTGATGTCATCAAGGTTCGCACGTGAGTAATACGCGAGAGCATCAATCTCAGACTCAGGCAGTTGCTTGTTCACACCAACGATTTGGCCCTGGCCCGACTCAACGTAGCCTTCAGCAAGCGTCTTCAACGTAACCGGAGTGACCGCAAACGGCTCATCCTTCGCGTCGAACACGATCAGGCCCACGCCGTTCTTTTCCAATTCAGATGCAGCAGACAACATGCCGCCTGGTGCTGATCCATACACANNGCGCTCCACTGAGGTGAAGGCAGGAAGAATGATGTTGTCGCCGTCCTTCAAGTAGATAGGTGACAGGGTGTCTGAGTCGTCCTTGATGAAGTACCAGCGCTCAAGCGGAAGAACCTCACGCCACAGTTCACGCCACTGGTCGTTCTTTTGGGCCGGATCAGTTTCGGTACGTGCCTTACGAGCCAAAGCGTCAATCGTGCTCGAGTGTGCAGAGGAGTTGTTCTCGTTGGTCATGATTGATCCTTTGGGTGGTCAGGCTACACAAGGTGGTCAAGTTGCAGCGCGCCCGCAACTGTCCAAATAGTTTGGGGTGGCTCCATACGGAACCACCCCAAAACCTTACCGTTCACCCGCGCTTTAGCGCCAACGTGTGAACCTGTGCTTTAGCGCCAACGTGTGAAGCTGCGCTGCACTTACTTGCCGGGCTTTCCAGACAATCCGCTTGCAATCAGATCCATTACCGACGAATCAGCCAGTGTGGTGGCGTCACCTACTGAACGATTCTCAGCTACGTCACGCAGAAGACGGCGCATGATCTTTCCAGAACGAGTCTTGGGGAGTTCTGGCACCACCAAAATTGTGCGCGGTTTTGCAATCGGCCCAATTTCCTTGGCTACGTGTGCACGTAGTTGTTCCTGGATGGCAGCTGCGCCTTCTTCGGTGGAGGCTTCCTGCGCGTGGTCTTCGCGCAGAATCACAAACGCCACTACCGCCTGACCAGTTGTGTCATCGGTGGCGACAACAACGGCTGCTTCAGCAACGGCTTCGTGCGAAACCAGGGCTGACTCGATTTCCATGGTGGACAAGCGGTGGCCAGAGACGTTCATAACGTCATCCACGCGGCCCAGCAACCAGATGTCGCCGTCGTCGTCCTTTTTGGCGCCGTCACCAGCGAAGTACAAGCCTTCAAATCTGGACCAGTACGTTTCCACGTATCGTTCTGGGTTGCCCCAGATGCCACGGAGCATCGACGGCCATGGTTCGTTGAGCACCAAGTACCCACCCGATCCGTTGGGGACGGCTTCGGCGGAGTCATTGACCACTTCGGCGCTAATTCCTGGCAGTGGTTGTTGCGCAGACCCTGGCTTGGTTGCGGTGATCCCCGGAAGAGGAGAGATCATGATGGCGCCAGTTTCGGTTTGCCACCAGGTGTCCACAATTGGTGCGGTGTCTGATCCGATGACGCGTCGGTACCACATCCACGCTTCTGGGTTGATGGATTCTCCCACTGAACCGAGAACCCGCAGCGAAGATAGGTCGAACTTGTTTGGGATATCTTCGCCCCACTTCATGCAGGTGCGGATTGCAGTTGGCGCCGTGTACAGGATGGATACCTTGTACTTCTCCACGATTTCCCACCAGCGCCCCTGGTGTGGGGTGTCTGGTGTGCCTTCGTAGATGACCTGCGTTGCGCCGTTGATGAGCGGGCCGTACACCACGTAGGAGTGNNCACGTTGTAGTGCGTGTAGGCCACTTGGGTGAGATATCCACCGGTGGTGTGCAGGATGCCTTTGGGGCTTCCTGTGGTGCCTGAGGTGTACAGGATGAAGAGTGGGTGTTCTGCGTCGACCCACACCGGGGTGTGTGAGATGTCGGCGTCCGCTACTGCGTCATGCCACCATACGTCGCGCCCGTTGGTCCATTCGATGTCTTGTCCGGTTCGTTGAACTACGAGCACGTGCGCTACGGGCGAGTCTTCCCCGCTGAGAGCTTCGTCTACGGCTGGTTTGAGGGCGCTTGGTTTTCCTCGACGGTATCCGCCGTCTGCGGTGATAACTACTTTGGCTCCGGCGTCTGCGATGCGGGAGCGCAGGGCGTCGGCGGAGAATCCTCCGAAGACTACTGAGTGGGCTGCGCCGATTCGTGCGCAGGCCAGCATGGCTACTACTGATTCCACCAAGAGTGGCATGTAAATGATGACTCGGTCTCCGCTTTGAACACCCAGTGCGCTGAGGGCATTTGCCGCACGTGAGGTTTCTCGCTGGAGGTCGGCGTAGGTGACGGTCCGGGTGTCGCCTGGTTCGCCTTCGAAGTGTAATGCCACGCGGTCGCCGTGCCCGGCTGCAACGTGGCGGTCTACTGCGTTGTATGTTGCGTTGAGTTTGCCATCTTCAAACCAAGTGGCAAACGGTGGATTGGTCCAATCGAGGGTCTTGCTAAAGGGCACCTTCCAGGTGAGGTGCTTGCGGGCTTGGTTGGCCCAGAACTTCAATCGGTCTGTTGCGGCTGCGTCAGCTAGATCGGGTTGTGCGTTTGCTTGCTGTGTGAATTGCGCGGTGGGCGGGAACGACCGCGTTTCCACCAGCATGTTTTCGAGTGCTGGTGTTGAGGTGCCTTCCGACACGGAAACCTCCTAGTGCATCGTCATTGGTGCAGGGACTTAGGTCCCACCCGTTGAGTCTAGTGTGACGCGCTCCACAACGGCAGGGGCGGTCTGTTTGGTTTTGTCATGTGAGACGGCAGGCAGCCCAAGGGGAGGGCTGCCTGCCGTTGTGTGTTGGATTTCCCGACTACGTGGCTAGTTACAGGTCACAGCAACATTTGTGGGGGCTGAGCCGGTTCCAATGAAACCAAACTGTGCCTTTTGGCCAACATTGAGCGTGCCGTTCCATGACTCGCTGTTGACGGTATAACTGGAGGACGAACCGGTGACTTGTCCGCCCCAACCGTTTGCGATGCTTGCGCCGCCTAGGTTGAACGTGAGCTTCCAGTTGGTTACTGGGGCGTTTGAGGTCACTTCAATTCCACCTTGGAATCCTGATCCCCAGTTTCCGTAGGTTGTGTAACTCGCGGAACACGTTGGCGCTGGTGTGCCGTCGGTTGTTCCACCATCGGTTGTGCCGCCGTCGGTTGTGCCACCGTCTGTGGTGCCGCCGTCTGTTGTGCCGCCGTCGGTTGTGCCGCCGTCGGTTGTGCCACCGTCTGTGGTGCCGCTGCCATTATCCTCATCGAAAATAGAAGCTATGCGTGAGGTGGCCTTGAGTCCATTTGCTCCATCAATGATCTTGGCACCCCAAGGGCTCACCTGAGCAGGATCAAAGTTCAGTACAAGGTCAAGGTATGGATCGGTGTTGCCGCTCCACGACCACGCAAGCCAACCTAGATCTAGGCGCTCAGACTCGGAAAGAATGGTTTCCCAAGCTACGTTTTCGCCTTGGTGCGCATCGCCGAACTCACCAACAATGATTGGCAGGTCACGGGACACGAATGACTCGAGGTAAGCCGTCACTGCGGCTGGTGTTGAGTACACCTGGTACATGTGAATGGAGAAAACAGTGTTACCTGTTGGGTCAGCAGAGTAGATGTCGCCCGCAGTGTCACGCATGATGTTCTGCCAGTCTTGGCCCCACGCTGGAGCATCCACCACAATGGTGTTCTTGATTCCGGCGTTGCGCATCTTCACAATCGCGGCCTTAGTAGCAGCAGCGTAGCCGGCGTTGATGGTGGCGTCGTTACCGTACGGCTCATTACCAATGTTGACCATGACGTAGTCTTCTTGGCCGATCAGGGCGTCCTTGATGGAAATCCAATAGTCAGCCGCCTGATCCAGTGTTGAACGTGGTGGATCGGCGTACACATCGCCATAACCGGTGGTGTCGTGGACTTCCAGAATCGAAATCAGATTGTTGTCCTTTGCCAAGTCCACTACGTTCTGGACATCGGCGGTGTCGTTCTTGATCCACTTCACACCATTGGACAGCACGGTACGTACCGAGTTCGCTCCGGTATCTGCAATGTCAGCAAACGACTGTGTGTTGCCGGTGTACCAGGTGTGCGCGTGGTTGATTCCGCGCAGGACGAGTTCGGTTCCGTCGGCCTCGTAGATCCGGCCATCGACTACGTGGATTCCGTCGCCAGATTCGGGGGATTGGGTAGCAACTGCCGTGGACGCGGGCAGCGCCAAAGCCGCAAGGGCAAGCGCTGCCACTAGGCTGCGCGTTGATTTTCCAACCTGCATGTAATGCTCCTTTGCTCATGCTCGTTCGGAAGCGAACGACAATAACATAAGGAGTTATCAAAGCCAGTCTTGGCCAGTTACATGCCTAAANNAAGCGTGTGAAGACGTGCCGTCCAATGAAACTTCACCAGCGAATGTCGACTTCTTGGTGCGTGAGCCTGCAAGAACGCAGTAGCCAACACCAACAATCAAGCCACCACCCACTAGGTTGCCAAAGCCGGAAGCCAAGATATTCGTCGCAAAGTCATCAAAGCCGATGCCAGGAACGCCGGAGAAAATAGCGAGCGAGAATGTGGTCATGTTTGCTACAACGTGCTCAAATCCAGAAGTGATGAACGCTAGAGCACACCAGAAAATGAGGATGAGCCGGGCAGACTCCGACTTCAAGCGGATACCGCCCCAAATAGCGAGGCACACAATAATGTTGCACAAGATGCCCTTGAAGAAGACTTCAACCGGGGTGCTTGATGCTTTGGATGTGACGGTGTATTCGAGATACACAAATGGAGCGGAGCCAGCTTTGAAACCGCCGCCCAAATGCACAAGCAAGGCGAACACAATTGAGCCGACCAAGTGTCCAGCGGTGCACAGAAGCAGAGTGCGGGTCCAATCNNCGCATTCGGATTGCTCGGTTATAGGCGCCCTGCGAAATGGTCATCATGGTTGATGTCAGCAAGTCGCTTCCGGCAACGGTGACTAGAGTGAGCGCTACACCGAAGACTAGGCCCGAAACAAACTTCGCAGCCGGATTGTGCTCAGCTTGGAATGGCCCAGCGGCGGCGCACATGAGCACCACTCCGATGCCAATGTAGGCACCAGCGAGCATGGTTGATACCGAGTACTTCCCAAGGCTACGCGTAGACGCTGCCTTAGATACTGCGGAATCGTTCTGATACTGGATTGCTTGTTCGATGCTCAACACATTTGAAGTGTGCCATGAGTATTCACCCTAGATACGGGACTTTGGGGCCGATCCAATTGCCAGTGTCAGAAAAGTA
>DFNY01000188.1:19057-24927 GCA_002376595.1 Jonesiaceae bacterium UBA3555
GCCCCACCCCCACGGCGTTCTCGGCAGTCGTAGCGCGGCTGAGCCGACATGCTACGCACAACAGTCTTACGTGAATCCCAGATAGCCGCAATCGTGAGTTCTCACCATCCGCTGGAGAAGCAAATGGTCAAAGCTAATAATTTGAACTGCGATAATGCCCAGGAAAATGCTCCTATCAACGCTAATGNNGAATGGCACCCCATAAGGAGTGCCATTAGGTCAGAAAGCGTCCGGCTATCAGGCGTGCAGTCCAATCAATCTCTGAGGTTCATTCCTCAGGTTGAGGTCCTATGCGTAGACCAATCGCGCGTGGGTACCGGACGGCTTTTCTGTTACCTCAAGTATTGCTCAGGCAACCCCAAAAAGCCATGAAAGATGTGTCCCAGGTCACCAATTCACCCTATCGGGTGCGGTTGCGCCGAGCCCTCGTCGCTCTGAAGGCCAAGGCCACTGCGACAGTGAGTACCAGAGCCGCACCAAGGACAACAAATTTCGATTGCGCCGGAGACTTCTTCAGTGCCACCGGCTTCTGGAACGACAAGATATCCCAGCCTCGATCTACCGCAAACTTGCGGAAGGTGCGGTCCGCATTCACAACTGACGGGTTCCCAACACTCTCCAACATGGGAACGTCCGTAATCGAATCAGAATAGGCAAAAGACTTATCGAGGTTGNNGGCTGGCAGCGAGCTCTTTCACCGCAGTTGCCTTGTTCTCCCCATAGGCGTAAAAGTCGATACTGCCGGTGTACCGGCCATCCACAATTTCCATTCGAGTAGCGATGGCATGATCCACATCAAGTAGCGCAGCAATGGGATAAACCAACTCTGCCCCCGACGCCGAGACAATGATGACGTCGTGGCCGAGCGCCTTGTGCTGCGCTATCAGCTCCAAAGCTTCCCCGTAAACGTACGGGTCGATGTATTGATGTAGCGTCTCACTGACAATTGCAGACACCATCTCCACGGGCCAACCGGTGACAAGCGATGACAATTGCGCCCTCATACGTTCTGTCTGATCAGCGTTCGCGCCACCCACCATGAACAGAAAATGAGCGTACGCACTGCGTACCGCGGATGCCTTTGTAATGAGTCCGCCCTTGTAAAACGGGCGCGAAAAAGCCGAAGCCGAAGACGTTGCAATGATCGTCTTATCCAAATCAAAGAACGCGGCAATTCTTCCGTTGCCATGTGGCGCGTCAGTCGCACTCGTAGTCACCTTCCGAGCGTACCCAAGAAAAATGCGTAACGGCATCTACAAAGAAGTGTGTTTTCACAGCACCCAAACGGCGCCTTTCATTCACAGATGANNAGATATCGAGGACATCCATGAGGAAACATTTCGCGCCCGCTACACAGGCCACGCGTCCTCGCAGTGTTGCAATCATCGGAAGCTGTGGAGGAATTGGCGCATCGACTCTGGCCGCACTCTTGGCCAGTTCTCACATACCGAGAGAGTCCAAAGAAGAATCAGCAAAAAGGTGGCTCATTGAAACAAAGCCCAACGGAAACCTTGAAGCTCTCCTAGGACTCGAACAGCACGGCGGGTTGCGCTGGCAGCAGTTGAGCGGCACGCGCGGTGCCGTTGACACGCATGCACTAGCGCAAGCATCGCCACACTATGCAGGAGCTCATGTGCTCATCATGGATCGCTTCGCTGCGGTGGCGCCGGAACCCTTGGCCCAAGACGAAGTGATGGCATCTCTCATTGACCAGCAACACCATCTATACATCGACGCGAACCTGGATTCTTTGATGGATACATCCATGCCCGTAGACCTCCTGGTTGTTGTTACGCCGTTCTCGCTGCTCGGACTCAACTCAGTGGTCTCGTTGCACTCAAAACTGAGCTCAACCGTTCAAAAGATGGTGGTTGTAGGTTCTGGACTGAGGCCAATGACTCTGACCGCAAGGCAGTTTGAAAAGGCGGCCGAGGCATCTGTGATTGGTTGGTACCCAAAGATCTCGAAGGTCTCGCAGCAGGTTGAACTAGGTGTGGGACCCAACGCCGCCCGGCTACCTAAATCACTGAGAAAGCTGCTTACCAGCATTCACACAGCGATCGAAAGTGCCGTGCAATGACACTCGTGGATCACGTAAGACAACGACTGGCGGCAGCGCCTCACGGTCCTGATGCGCCCAGCATCGCTCAAGAAATCGCCGAGTCGAGAGCAGTCTTCGGTGCGCAATCTATCGCACAAATCAGCCAAACTACTCACCGCGAACTCCTTGGAGCTGGTGTACTACAGGAGTACCTCGAAGATCCCCGAGTGACGGACGTTTTGGTGAACGACGTCCGAGAAGTCTGGGTGGACCGAGGCGTGGGACTAGAGCGAGTCCCAGTGGACTTCGGATCTAGTCAGGAACTTCGGTCATTCGCAGTGCGCATGGCCGCGCAATGCGGAGTCCGATTGGACGACTCAAAGCCTTCAGCAGACGGGCGGTTAGCCAACGGAACAAGGTTCCATGCACTACTCAACCCGCTATGTGAGGCACCAGCTGTGCTCTCTCTGCGAACTTTCAANNGTACGCGAATCGTGGATACTCAGGCAAACTTCCTGATTTCAGGTGCAACAGGCACCGGAAAAACTACTTTGCTCTCCGCACTGCTCTCCTTAGTGCCACACACAGAACGCATCATCTGCATTGAGGAATCACGAGAACTACGCATCAACCACCCTCACGTATTGGCGTTAGAAACTCGAGGAAATAACGTCGAGGGGATCGGCGCAACAAATCAAACAGACCTACTCAGGCACACTCTGAGGATGCGCCCGGACCGAATAGTCGTTGGAGAATGTCGAGGCGCCGAACTGCGAGAAATGCTCAGTGCACTCAACACCGGACACCGTGGCGGNNTTCCCGCCCGCCTCCAAGCAATGGGAGCCCTCGCCCACATGGATGCACGAACTCTGGCCATCCAAGTTCATTCAGCGTTGGATCTAGTACTGCACATCAAGCGGTCAACACAGCAGCAGTTTCAAGGTCAGCGCTACCTTGCTGAAATTGCAGTCATTGAAGTTACTGCACAAGGCGAACTGAAGACGCAATGCGCGTTGGCGTGGTCTCCTGGGAAACCGGAGCAGCAAGGTCCTGGGTATCGGACACTCATGCGGCTAATTGGAGACACCACATGATTCCAGCGGCCATGATCCTTACCGCGGGAGTGCTCGCGTTGAATTGGGCGTCCAACTCTGGCGCTCGATGTCGAAATTTGGTCTCTCGTTCCGCTTCAAACAAACGCGCCTCGCAACTTCTAGTCAGATATTTCCCCACGCTGACTTCGAAACTCGGGTGGTCTTCAGCCAGACATCCTCACTCCACCGTTGTTGAAACACCGCAAGAACTATTGAGGTCGATCTGCAACCTTGTGCACACCGGTATGGACCCAAGCCGAGCGTGGGCGTCACTAGGTGTGCTCACAGACGGGCAAGGATTACCGTTGCGCAGTTCTCTGGGTGCACGCGTGAAAGTTTGCGGTGGTTCATCCGAACTCACCGCAGCGCTGGCTGCCACCTGCGTGATGGCACACACGTTGGGGACCTCCCTGGCTTCGTCGCTCAGTGCATTAGAACAGGAACTCGACACACTTCAACGTGCAAGCGCGGAACGCGAGGTTGCATTAGCTGGTCCTCGAACTACGGCACGTATTTTGCAAGGACTGCCCGTAGTTGGGCTGGGGGCTGCATATCTTCTGGGTGCAGACCCCCTTGCGTGGTTCACCTCTGAACCTGTTGGAGCGATCGTTGCATTCGCGGGAGTTGCTTGCATCTACTGGGGCAGAAAGTGGACCAGTCGCCTCATTCGGGACGCGCTGGCGGCACAAGCATGAAGACAAAGTACCTTGGCGCGGCGTCTCGCCCACGCGCGATCACGCACGCTGGGAAGGTTGATACCCCGCTGCCAGTCCCACTCATCCTCCAACTCATCTCATCGGCTCTAAGTTCAGGAGCAGCGCTACCCAAAACCTTCATTGTGGTGGGACAAAGCATCGGAGGAACCGAGGGGGCGCAATTGAACTCAGTGGGCCGAGCGTTACTCCTTGGAGCGCACTGGGATAACGCTTGGGAGCTGGGGCCACCTCGATTGGAGATCTTGCACCAATCTTTAGCCCATTCATGGGAATTTGGGGCACCCGTAGCAATCGCACTTGAACGAGCCTCCGTTCTCCAACAGCAAGAAGCAGGCTCGCGAGCCAGGCAATCATCCGCCCGGCTGTCCGTACGTTTGGTGCTGCCCCTCGGGCTTTGTTTTCTACCAGCCTTTGTGTTTCTTGGCGTCATTCCACTCATAGTCCAGTTTGCGCGGCCGATCCTGATCGGCTCGTGAAGCTCGCAATTGGGGGATCTGCGGTTTCGCAATGGTTCGAATATCCCCACGGTCCTCGAGGCGCAGTTGTCCACACAGACAATCCGTACACTCCACAGCTTGGGTCAGGTTCCGCAATTGTTAAGTCACTGAGAGAACTCAGTACCACTTCAACAAAGGAGAAGCAATGAGAGCCTACATGCGTTACCGCTGGGCACAGATCAGGGCTGCAAAGGAACTGGGCCTGGCAACGGCAGAGTACGCAATCGCGATGATTGCCGCAGCAGGATTTGCAGGACTACTCATCGTGGTTCTCAAAAGCGGACCAGTGAAAAGCATGCTGAGTGGCATTGTTGAAACTGCGCTAGGAACTCGATAGACATGATCCACACATGGCAGCGAGTGCAGCATCTGAAGTCGGATTCGCAGGCAGGGACCGCAACTGTTGAAGTTGCCATCACCCTTAGTGCATTGATGGCATCAGTGGTGTTCGTGTTGTCGCTAGTTTCGGTGGGCCTGACGCGCGCTCAACTCCAAGAGAGCGCGCGNNAAGTCAAGGCGCCCGACTCGCTTCTGTGGGGTCTTCAGAATGTGTCTTAACGCCGCAGCAGCGTGCCAGAGGAATGACCGTTGCTACTTCAACTGAAGGACCCTGGGTCACGGTGACTGCTAAAGCATCGGTTAAGGTTCTGGGGCTAAAGNNGCTCTCCGAATCTGCCACTGCA
This sequence comes from Jonesiaceae bacterium UBA3555, assembly GCA_002376595.1. GTDB lineage: Bacteria > Actinomycetota > Actinomycetes > Actinomycetales > Cellulomonadaceae > Timonella. The sequence continues at coordinate 24,089 of DFNY01000188.1, forward strand.
TTTCTCGAGCAACGAATCGCTGAGGAATGAGGATGAGCCCGCTCTCCTTCTCTTTAGGAACGGACCCCAAACACCCAGAGGCGTTCGGGAACCAAACTGCGCTCTTGAGTGAGCAGTCCAGGAGATTCATCCGCAGGGACGACTCTGAGCGTGGCAGCATAATGCCGATTGCTTTGGTACTGAACATGGTGACGCTGGCGCTCTCAGGCACCATCTCGCAGGTGGCGCAAGGATTACAGCGCCGGGCACAAATTCAATCGGCAACTGATCTCTCAGCCTTGGCCGGAGCGAATCGGTTACACAACGGGGTGGGCGAGCCCTGCGAGCTGGTCTTTGAGGCCCTAAAACGAAATGACGTTGCAGTTCAATACGGTTCCTTTTCGATTGAAGGAACCGATGTCGTTGTCACCGCGACGTATCGATTTCTCGCCAAAAACACGGTAATTATCTCAAGGGCAGGGCCTTCTCCCGGCAACTGACACCTCATGCCTAAAATGGGAGAGCAACGCCCCAGTGTCCGCGATGGCCGCGGCACTTCCAAGCTAGACCGCACCACGGCCTACGAGAGGTTAAAGAATGTCTTCCCAGCGCGACATCTCGACTCTTTCAGTTGAAGAGCTCCAGCACGCTTTTGATGACGTCACTTCCGCATACTCGCAGTTGAAGGCAAAGAACCTAAGCTTCGACCTCACCCGTGGGAAACCTTCAGCCGAGCAATTGGACCTTTCAAATGAGCTGCTCTCGTTGCCTGGCGCTGCGTTCACTTCTGATGGCGTAGACGTACGCAACTACGGCGGGTTGACTGGTTTGGGTGAACTGCGCGAAATCTTTTTGCAATT
>DFNY01000234.1 GCA_002376595.1 Jonesiaceae bacterium UBA3555
TGCGCCTCCGGGATACGTTGGCTACGACGAGGGTGGACAGCTCACCGAGAAGGTACGTCGCAAGCCATTCTCAGTTGTTCTCTTTGACGAGATTGAGAAGGCTCACGCTGACATCTTCAACTCGTTGCTACAGATCCTTGAAGAAGGTCGTTTGACGGACTCTCAAGGTCGCGTAGTTGACTTCAAGAACACCGTGATCATCATGACCACGAACCTTGGTTCGAAGGACGTTGCAAAGGGAGTCCAGATCGGATTCAACGCAACCAACGACGTCAAGACCTCGTACGAACGTATGAAGTCCAAGGTGAACGAAGAGCTCAAGCAGCACTTCCGCCCAGAGTTCCTCAACCGTGTTGACGACACAATCGTGTTCCCACAGCTTTCCCGCGAGGAAATCTTGGAGATTGTGGACCTCATGATTGCGAAGCTCGATGGACGCCTCAAGGACCAGGCTCTTGGTTTGGAACTAACCGACGCTGCCAAGGCTCTCTTGGCAGACAAGGGTTACGATCCAGTTCTTGGTGCCCGACCACTGCGCCGTGCAATTCAGCGCGAAATCGAAGACGTACTGTCAGAGAAACTGCTCTTTGGTGAGTTCTCTGCCGGACAAGTCATCGTGGTGGACGCTCAGGGCGAAGGCATCTTGGGAGAATTCACGTTCAACGCACGTGAGAAGGACGCACGTGAAGGCGTGCTCGTTCCAGAGATCGAAGCCGGAGTCTCAGTTGAAGATCTCCCAGAAATCGGCAACGAGTAACACTCACTAAGAAACGCTCAGGTCGTGGTTACCACATGGTAGCCACGACCTGAGCGTTTGTGCGCTTCTATGTTTACGCAGAAACCTTGTGCGCTGCGCTCTCGTGATCTGTGGTGAGAAGTTGGCGGGCGTTAAGCCAGCGAAGCGCGGTGAAGTATCCCGCGCTCAGGGCGAAAACGAAGACACTCGCCAGGTAAGCAGTAGTATCACCATTCATCAACGACAACCCGTAATTGCGTAGAGGGTGAAGAGTGCCTGAGACCGAACGCAGCGAATCGAGCTTCTCAGGATCTATGGTGCGTGCAGAAACTACCCACATGCTGATTGCCGTGACCAGCGAAGCACAAGCGAATATGCACCATGTGGCGGTTCCATTCCAGAGCAACACCGTGACCATGAGAAGTGCTACATACATTGCGGCGGTGGACATACGGTCACCACTGGTGACGCAGGACAGATAGATCTGGCCAAATGATTTAGTTGTGCCGCTTGTCTGCTGAATTAATGCCCACGCTTCGATTCCACTGAGAACGTAATGGAGCACCACGGCACAAAGAAGGGCGAGACCGAATGCCCGAGTCAAGCGTGACATTGATGCCTTTCGTGGGGGCGGGACACTAATTCCGTTGTCCAGTATGCACCAAAAAGGCGTGGTTATTCCATGATCTGCAATTTCGAAATGAAATTACGTACTAAAAGCGCATGAATTTCAGTATTACGCCAATTGCAATTCCACCGCACAAATCAAAACTACCAATTTGGAAAGTGTTGAGGTGATGAATTGGGAGATTGGGCTGTCACTTGAGGTGGGATCGCACGCACGCAGCGGCTTCATTTACGCTCACTGGCCTGCACCCCTTAGTCACCCATGAAGCAATCTGCGCTGGCTCATCCCTCATGAGTCCCCAACCCCTGCGCAACAAGGTCAGAGGTGGTTTACGCGCTTCAGACAGATCGCGCATCAGCCGGAACCAGAACGTTTGGAGTCTTGGCCTAGTAATGCAAAGAGCGTCGGCGAGTAGCCCGAGTTCAGTAAGCTCCGAAATGAGCTCCGCCGCAAAGATCCCCTCTGCAATGAACACGGGACTACCAGTCACATCCACGTGTGCAGTTCCGGTACGGCTTGAAGTGGAAATGTCATAGATGGGAACCTCACTACGGCCAGTCTGCACAAGCTGCTTGAGCGCCTGCAGTGCGTCATCTTTCTTCCACGAAAGCGGGGAGTCCCAGTCAACAATTCCGAACCGCTGAGGCATTCCCGGGAAATCGTGATCGTGATAGTAGTTATCCAGGTTCACAGAAGGTAGTCCGAGTATCCGGGCAAGTCGTGATTTGCCCGATCCAGAAGGGCCGGTGAGCAGGATAAATTTTGCGGGAACAGCTGTGGGCATTTCACTATTGTCTCGCATTTTGGGAGGTTGGCGGCGGGAAAACTGTGCGAACCGCGCCACACCATAGCGGTATCACCACAATTAGCGCGCCCCTAGCCTAAGGTGGGATCTCTTGGAGCAGAAATTGCCTAAATCTACCTCTTTTGGCAGTAAACTAGCCTCAATCATTGGATGACTGTAAGTTCAGAGAGGATCTACAGTGCACATTGTTGATTCTCACTTTCACGTGTGGGACCTCGACTTGATCCCACAACCGTGGATTGATCGCGAATCAATGGCCGCGATCAACAGATCCTTCGTATCTGACGATTACCTCGGCCAACTTCACTTGCGTTCAGGNNAATCCACAACCCCAAGGAAACCGCTCATCTACTCACAGTGGCTGGAAGTGTTCCACAAATTTCAGCAGTAGTGGGTTGGGCGGATATGCGTGCTACCGACTTTGCGGAACAACTTGGGTATCTTCGCAGTCATCCACACGGGCAAAAGCTCAGAGGTCTGCGCTATCAGCTCCAGGAAGAAGACGGCAACGGAGCGCTAGATAGTGAACAATTCCATGGCTCGCTCGCTCACCTGACTGACTTGGGGCTCACCTTTGACCTGATAATTCGTGCAGACCAACTGCCTGCCGCGGCTGCTTGCGCGCAACGCCACCCACACCAGAAGTTTGTGCTAGACCACCTTGCTAAGCCCCCGCTCTGGGCCTCACCAAATAGTGAAGGCACGCTCGAGCTGCAGGAATGGGCGGCCCAGATCAAATCACTAGCCCAACTGCCAAACGTGTATGCAAAACTGTCGGGGCTCATGACCTTAGGCAGTCCAGAACTGTGGGATGCACTCAAATGCACCTATCCCCCCAGAGCCCAAAAAACTGCCCCGCATTCAGGAAAGTACTCTGTACCTCCAGATGGAAGCGCCGACGAAAACCATGTGTCCAGCTTCTTGGCCTCAATGCACGCAGTAGTGAACCTGGTGTTGCAGTGGTTTGGTCCAACAAGAATCATGTTTGGTTCAGACTGGCCCGTTCTAAACCTTGCATCCGATTTCTGGACCTGGGTAGACATTGTGCAGCAACAGGTAGGGGACCTCAGCCCCCACGAGCAACACGCCGTCTGGTACGGGACCGCAACCAACTTCTACTCACTCAATGCTCCACAACCTCCCACGCACGCATTGGAGTAAGAGGTACCTCACTGGTACGAGTTTCAGATTGTTTCATCCCCACTGGTTAGGACATCCATGCAAGAGTTCTCTGGAATTAAGGTTGTAGTTACAGGCGGATCGGCGGGGATAGGCGGCGCCNNGGTATAGGCGCCGCCATCATCAACGCACTTCAGGAGCGCGGCGCACGGGTGGTCAACTTGGACCGCGACACCGAACAAGCGCCAGCAGGAGTCCTGTGCGTGCGCGGCGACCTCACAGATGACGCACAGGTACGCGAAGGAATCGCACGCGCCGCCGAACTCCTAGGCGGCATAGACGTACTGGTGAATAACGCCGGAATTGGTGCGCGAGGACGGGTTGAAGACAACACCGACGAGCAGTGGACCAAGGTGCTCGACGTCAATGTCATGGGAATAGTACGTGCTTCCCGCGCAGCAATGCCCTACCTGCGAGAATCATCGCATGCAGCAATCGTTAACACCTGCTCCATTGCAGGCTGGGCTGGCATATTGGACCGTGCGGTCTACCAAACATCAAAAGGCGCAGTACAAGCTCTTACCCTTTCCATGGCAGCGGACTATGTGAGCGAAGGGATTCGAGTAAACGCCGTAAACCCAGGAACTGTGGATACCGAAATGGCGCGCGGACACATCAACGCGGCCGAAGACTCCGTTGCTGGACTAAAACTCATGGAAGAGCGGCAAGCAACAGGGCGCATGGTCTCGCCTCAAGAAGTAGCACATGCAGTCTGCTATCTAGCGTCCCCACTCGCAACCTCCACCACGGGTGCCTTCTTGGCAGTAGACGGAGGTATGCATGGCCTGCGAGTCAAAGGAACCTCGCAAGCGATCTCAACGGGTAACTATCCGCACTGGCTCATACAGAAATAGACTTCTGTCCGCTTTCCTTGCTTGAAAAGCGGACAGCCAAATCATAAGAACTCACCTTAGAAACGAATATGACTACCAACGCTTTACTCTCTGAATTACCTCTGACACCTCTGGGCTTTGGTGCTGCGCAACTCGGAAACCTTTACCGGGCTACCTCCGAATCCACTGCACAAGGAGCGCTCGCAGACGCGTGGGACTGCGGTATTAGGTACTTCGATACTGCGCCTCACTATGGCTTGGGGTTGTCGGAGCGGAGAGTGGGGAGCTTTCTCTCCACCAAGCCCCGTAACGAATATGTGCTCTCCACGAAGGTGGGGAGGCTACTGCAGGAATCACCACACACTGCACATCTCATAGATAATGAGGGATTTGATGTCCCTGCTGCTTACCAACGTGTGCGTGACTACTCTTATGACGGAATCATGCGCTCAGTGGAGGATTCCCTCAATAGATTGCGTACGCACTACATTGATATTGCGTACCTGCACGACCCCGATGAGCACTGGGAAGAATCTTCCACCGAGTCAGTCCGCGCGCTCACTGCCCTCAAGGACCAAGGCATCATCAAAGCTTGGGGTGCAGGCATGAACCAATCGGCAATGCTTGCCAGATTCATCGAGGAATGCGGCGCAGACGTAGTCATGTGCGCAGGTAGATACACCCTTCTAGAGCAGCCAGCTTTGGAAGACCTCATCCCAGCGGCCCAACGCTGCGGTGCCGGAATCGTTATGGCAGGGGTGTACAACTCCGGAATCTTGGCGCGAGACAAAGTCAGTTCAACCGCGACCTACAACTACGAAAATGCGCCGCAAGAACTTATTTCAAAGGCCCAAAACATCGCTGCTGTTTGCGAACGCTACTCAGTAACGCTGCCGCAAGCAGCTCTGGCTTTCGCATCACATGCACCACACGTGATTTCCACAGTCGTTGGAATGCGCACCGGAGACCATGTTCATCAGACCGTCGCTAGGATGTCCGCTGCGATCCCAGATGAAATGTGGACTGAACTGGAACACCGTGGATTACTCCCGCGCTACGTAACGGGCTAATTCCTGTAACAACCACAAAACTCAAAGCACCGTCACTCGGTGCGCAAGACCGCCCATTCACACAAAGGGACACACCATGAAGTTTGCTCAGCTTGGTCCAATTGGCCAAGAAATCCCAGTCGCAATCATCGACTCGGTTACCTATGACCTCACCAGCCTGACCCATGCCATTGACGGTGCATTCCTCGTAACAGGACCGGCAAAAGTCTTAGCCGCACTTGAGGCTGGGACGCTAGGAGTCGTCGAGAAGCCTGAAGAGTTGCGCATCGGAGCGCCCATAGCGCGACCCGCCGCAGTCATTTGCATTGGGCAAAACTACGCCGCTCATGCGGCGGAATCTGGGGCAAACCCGCCTTCCACTCCCATCGTATTTTTCAAGCACCCCAATACTGTGGTCGGTCCGCAGGACACAGTTCCGCTTCCGCCTGGTGCGCAGAAGGTGGACTGGGAAGTTGAATTGGCCATCGTCATTGGGAAGAAAGCAGCATACCTGGCCTCTGTGGAGGAAGCCGACGCGCATATTGGTGGATACACCATTGTGGACGACATCTCCGAGCGCGCATGGCAGATGGAGGAATCGCTAGGGCAGTGGTCCAAAGGAAAATGCGGACAGGCATTCGCGCCTACTGGGCCGTGGGTGGTAACTGCCGACGAAATTGATCCGTCCAACCTTGGCCTGCGCTCGTGGGTGAACGGTGAGGTTAGGCAAGTTTCGAACACCAGCGACATGATCTTCGATGCCAACTACATTGTGTGGCACCTATCGCAATACATGGTGCTCGAACCGGGAGACTTGATCTGCACCGGAACGCCTGAAGGTGTGGCGTTCTCTGGGCGCTTCCCATACCTGCGTGACGGCGACGTAGTCCGCTTGGAAATCGACGGATTGGGCAGCCAAGAACACACTTTCCAAGCCCTGTAGTACCCGGCTAGTGGTTGTGGTCTTCGTGCGCCACGTGCGTCAACGTTAACTCCAACAACGATTGGACGTGACGGTCTTCTAAGGTATAGAACGCCTCGCGTCCAATCCGGGTAACCGTGACCACGTGGTGTGCGCGAAGTAGTCGCAACGAGTGCGAAACCGACGACTGGCTTTGATGAGTAGCTCCAGCGATGTCTCGTACCTTGAGAGGGCCATTGCTGAGGGCGGTCAAGATCCTGATACGACCGGGATCGGCAAGGATCCCGAACACTTGCGCCATGTGTTCCACAATGTGTGGTTCTGGAATCGAGTTGTGGACCTGCGTGAGGTCTGGGGAAGTGGTGGTTGAGTCACTCATCAGATCAAGCCGCCTTCGGAGTGTCCGCAGATGGGATCGCCTGGTTCGCATTGGATTGTTGCATGGTCAATTCCGTATTCTGTGGACAGGAATTGCAACACTTGCGGCAGCACCGTAGCTGGAGCGGCCTGTGGTGTGGTCACCACGTGGGCTGAGGCAGAAACCAGGCCGGAGGTAATAGTCCAAACGTGTAGGTCATGTACAGCAAGAACGTCTGGTAACTGCGTCATGCGTTGTTTCATAACGTCCATGTCCATGCCCTTGGGTGCTGCCTCAATGAGGATGCGCAGTGCTTGGCGCATGAGGATCCAAGTGCGGGGGAGAATGAACAACCCCACGGCCACACCGATGACGGGGTCAATCCAGTTCCAGCCGGTGAAGTAGAGCGCGATGGCCGCCACAATCACGCCTATGGATCCGACCATGTCCCCGAGCACTTCGAGTGACGCGCCCTTGAGGTTGAGCGACTCTTTGGAACCTGCCGAAAGTAGTTTGAAGCTGATGATGTTGATGATCAGTCCGGCAACTGCGGTGATGAGCAGCGGAAGACTGGGGATGCTGGCTGGATTGGCAAAGCGTTGGATCGCTTCGTAGAGGACATACCCGGCAACTCCAAAGAGGAGGAGGCCGTTAGCTAGGGCTGCGAGGACTTCGAGCCGGTAGAACCCGAAGGTTCTATCTGAGGTTGTGCGTCTGTTAGCCAGCGTGATAGCTACGAGCGCCATGGTGAGTCCGAGTACGTCGGTGCCCATATGTGCGCCATCGGAGATAAGAGCTAGGGAGTTGATTGAGAACCCGACAACAAGTTCCACCACCATGAAAGTGGCAGTCAAGCCAAGCGCAATCAGCAGAGGTTTCTTGTGTGCACCACCTGCGGTGACCGCAGAGATGTGGGTGTGCCCGTGATCGCTAGATCCGTGGTGGTGAGTGTCGCTCACTTAATTAACCTCGCAGTCGTGGGTTTGAGTGCTTCACGCACGAACACCTGAATGTATGAACATTCTTTCATATATTTACGACGAGGGATAGGGCGGTCCCGAATCTGCGGCCTCCTGTGGCCAACTTCGGTGGCAAGGTGGCTATCTGTGGTGGTAAATCGGCTATCTGCGGTGGTAAATCGGCTATCTGTGGTGGTAAATCGGCTATCTGCGGTGGCAAGGTGGCCGTCTGTGCTGGCGAATTAGCCTTCTGCGGTGGCATTGCAAAGGGCCCCACCCGCTTAAGCGGGTGAGGCCCTCAAGACGAAAACTTACTCAGTCTTTGCAGTTCCCTGAGTGTTTAGGTTGATCAGAGGAGCTGCGCCATCTGGGACCACAATGGTTCCGCCAGATTCCCTAATCGCATTGATCCATTGCTGCTGGAGCACCTTGTCGGTGAGGGACTTGGTCAGGATTTCGTTGGCTTTGGCCTGACCTTCTGCTTCAGCCACTGCAGCCTTTGCCTTTGCCTCGGCCTCAACGATCTGGGCCTGCGCCGAGATCTCGGTAGCACGCAAGTTAGCTTGAGCCTTTGCCTGCTCCTGCTGAGCAACTTCCACGGCCTTGATGGATTCTTCCACCTCAGCCGTGAACGAGATGTTCTGAAGGTTTACCACGGAAACCGTGACACCATACTGGTTCAAGCGGCCATTAAGGCGCTCAAGCATGAGGTCTTGGGCCTCGCCACGCTTGTCACCACGGAAACTCACCGGTGAGTAAGAAGAAGGAACATCACGAACAACCGCCAAAATACCCGGCTCAATAACCTGCTTGGTAAATCGTTCCTGGCTGCGGTAGTCCTTGAAGAGTTCCTGAACGTACTGGCCATCTAGCGAGTACACAACGGACAAGTCGAATTCAGCCTGTGCGCCACCCAAAACTGACGTGGTCACAGATTGGCCCGAGACCTGACCGCCGGTGTAGTCCGGCGAACTGCCGTTGGAACCCGCATACGTCACCGACTGGGAGAACAAGTCCCAGCGCGAAAGGCTCTGCCATGGTGCCTTCACTGCGAAGCCAGGTTCGGTGTTTTGGCCGCCCAAAGTACCTCCAGCGTTGATCAGTACGGAGGCCTGGCCGACGCTTTGTGTGTATAGAGTGGACATTCCAAATGCGCCCAAAGCGATGAGCGCTGTCACTACTGCAGGAAAGAATGAGGCAGGCTTTGGTGCGGCGGCCGGCTTCTCAGCAAGTGGATTCTTGCGAGTCTTAGGCTTCGTGATCTTTACNNCGAGTGTTCTCGGAATCCGATTCTTCACTGCGCGAGGCAGGCGAGGTTCGGGCTGGCTTCGCGGCAGGAAGCTCGCCGGCCGCAAACTTCTTGCGGGAAGTCGACGCGCGATACACCAAGCCAACTGTGATCAGCGCAAAGACAATCGACACAATAAACCAGATCATGGAACCTACTCTCGTGAGGGGATGGTCCCATGATTCTTTCAGGAAAAGTTCCCCCGATGCGAAGTATTTTCACCACCAGTCACAACTCCCCAGGGCGCCGCCTATGTATTTGTGAGAACACAGGCTCTAAAATTACTCAAAAGCGCTGAAATGGTACACGTGTAGAGAGCATGCGAAAAT